>JAICUU010000261.1 GCA_025935675.1 Burkholderiales bacterium | reverse complement strand
GAGCCCTTCACCGGGCCAGTTCCCGCCCGGTCTGGTTTCTCCGCCAGGTCGCCGGCGGCGCACCATACTCCCGCCGGAACGCCCGGCTGAACGCCGTATCGGTCTGGTAGCCGACGTCCTCGGCAATTCGCGACAGCGGCGAGTTGCTGCGCACGAGGAGGTTCGCGGCCAGCAGCATCCGCCATTGCGTCAGGTACTGCATCGGCGAGCTGCCGACCAGTTGCTGGAAGCGCTCGGCGAGCACCGAGCGCGACGTGCCCGCGGCCCGTGCGAGCTCCTCGAGCGTCCACGGATGCGCGGGCTTCGCGTGCAAGGCGTTGAGCGCGCCGCCGACGATGCGGTCGCCGAGTCCCGCGAGCCAGCCGGTGCGGCCGGCGGGGCCTTCCGCGATGTACATGCGCAGCACCTCGATGAACAGCACCTCCGCGAGCTTCGCGAGCACGCCCGCGCCGCCCGGACGCGGCGATCGCACCTCGGCGAGCGCGTAGCGCAGCGACGCCTCGAGCCATGCGCCGGCATTCGAGCCGCGCACGCTGACGCGCACGATCGGCGGCAGGCCTGCGAGGAGCATGCGCGCAAGTCGCGCGTCGCAGGCGAGGTAGCCGCATACGAGTCGCGTCGATGCGCCGCCGCCGCCGTACGAAAGCTGGCGAGGCCGCAGCGCCAGCACGTCGGCGAGACGACGCCCCTTCGCCGGCGTGAGGCCGGGCTGCGAAGCCATGTTGTGTCCGTGACCCTGCGGAAACAACACGACGTCGCCGGCGCGCAGCGTCATGGGCGGCTCGCCGCCAAGCTCGACGCAGCATTCGCCTTCGGTGATGAGGTGGAAGATGACGACGCGCTCGGCGCCCGGCTCGAGGAACGGCGCGGCCAAGTCGGCGCTCGGCGATTGATAGCACCAGGGCGCGGTGAAGCGGGCGTTGATGAAGATCGCGCTGACGAGGCGCACCACGCGCAGCGTCTCGGATAGTGCGTCCATCAGGGTGTCGCCTCTGTTTCCGTGACGACGTCGACGCGGATCGGCATCGGCAGCGCGTGCTGCACGGCATTGGGAACCGGCGAGCAGCGGCAACCGTCGTCCACGAGCTTGCGCAATCGATCGGCATCGACGCCCGGCGCGGCGATGCGCACGTCGAGCGCGAGGTCCTGTGGTCCCGCGTAAACCTGCTGGCCATCGTCATCGCGCATGCCCAGGAGGCCGCGCGTGTCGGAGCGGCTTCCCACACGGATCTCGAGGAGCGTGAGCGCGATGCCTTGCGCCGCTGCGGCCATCGCGATCGACGTCGTCGCGCAGGCCGCGAGCCCTGCGCGGAAGAGCCAACCTGGCGTGATGCGCTCGCCGGCGCCACCCAGCTCGCGCGGCATGTCGCTCTGGATTGTCGTGCCGTTGGCATGCGATGTCGCGACGCGCACGTCGCCGTCCCAGCGCGCCGTGGCCGGCGCATCGTCGTGCAATCCCATGTCGGGCCGGCGCCCAAGGGCGTTGACGGCGCGCACGAGCGTCGCGGCAAGGTTGCTCTCGACCATGGATGCCCCGGGCGAAGGAGGTCGGTCATTGTGGGCGCGGTCCGCGCACCTGCCAAGCCGGGCGGCCGCCCGAAACCGGCGGCCGGACGCGCGGCCAGCAAACGCGGACGCGCCGGCAGGCGAGCGCGTCCCAACGGCGACCGGCAGACGCTTGGGCAAGCGACGCCGACGCCGGGTCAGGACGCGCATGCCGCGCGCCGCGCACAGTGCGTCTCGCGGGGCACGGCGCGTACGACGATCGCCGCGCACCCCCCGACACATTCCGATCGTCGCTTTCCGAACAGGATCCATCATGAACGCACCCCTCGACATTCCCGCCCTCAAGACACGCCAGCAGGCCGCGTGGTCGAGCGGCGACTACGCCGTCATCGGCGTCACGCTGCAGCTCGTCGGTGAATCGCTCGCCGAAGCCTGCGACATCCGCTATGACGAGCGCGTGCTCGACGTCGCCGCGGGCAACGGCAACGCCACGCTCGCCGCCGCGCGCCGCGGCGGCAAGGTGACCTCGACCGACTACGTGTCGGCGCTGCTCGAGCGCGGCGCCGAGCGCGCGCGCGCCGAGCGCCTCGACGTCAAGTACGAAGTCGCCGATGCCGAAGCACTGCCCTACGACGATGCGAGCTTCGACGTCGTGCTGTCGACGTTCGGCGTGATGTTCGCGCCCGACCAGGCGACCGCCGCGTCCGAGCTCGCGCGCGTCTGCCGCCCCGGCGGCCGCATCGGCCTCGCCAACTGGACGCCGGAAGGCTTCATCGGCCAGATGTTCAAGGTGCTGGGCCGCCACTTGCCGCCGCCGCCGGCCGGCGCGCAGCCGCCCGCGCTGTGGGGCACCGAAAAGCGTCTCGCGGAGCTGTTCGGCGACAAGGCGGCGAAGATCGACGTCACGCGCAAGATGTTCCAGTTCCGCTATCGCTCCGCGGCGCATTTCATCGACGTGTTCCGCAAGTGGTACGGGCCGGTTCACAAGGCGTTCGGCGCGCTGCCGGCCGACAAGGCCGAGGCGCTGTCGCGCGATCTCACGGAGATCCTCGACGCCGCGAATCGCGCGGGACCTGCGTCGCTGATCGTGCCGGGCGAGTACCTCGAGGTCGTCGTCACGCGCCGCTGACGTGGAGCCGCGGCTGCAGCGGCGCATCCAGCGCTGCGGCTGGGACCTCGCGGCGGCCGCTTACGACACGCTGTGGCGCGCGCAGCTCGCGCCGCTGCATGCGCGTGTGGTCGCGCGTGCGGCGCTCGCACCGGGCGAGCGCGTGCTCGACGTCGCGAGCGGCACGGGTGTCGTGTCGCTCGCGGCGGCGACGGCCGTGGGCGCGACCGGCCATGTCGTCGGCGTCGATCTGTCCGCGCGGATGGTCGAGGCGGCACGAAGCCGCGCCTTGCGGGCGCGTGTCGGCAACGCGACCTTCGCGCGGATGAGCGCCGACGCGCTCGACGTGGGCGATGGCGGCATGGACGTCGTGCTGTGCGCGCTCGGCCTCATGTACGTGCCATCGCCCGACGCCGCGCTGCAGTCGATGCGTCGCGCGCTGGCCGATGGCGGCCGCGCCGTCTTCGCGGTGTGGGGCGAGCGCCTGCGCTGCGGCTTCGCGCCCCTGTTCGGCATCGTCGCCGAAGAAACCGGCGGCGAGGTGTGCCCCGGATTCTTCGCGCTGGGGCACGACGACGCGCTGGCGCGCCTTTGCAGGGCTGCCGGATTCGCGACGGCCGACACCGAGCGCGTCACGCTGACGCTCGGCTACCCGAACGCCGACGCCGCCTGCAACGCGGCGTTCGTCGCCGGCCCGGTCGCGCTGGCATGGTCGCGCTTCGACGACCATGCCCGCTCTCGCGTTCGCGCGCGCTACTGCGCGGCGATCGCGCCGTGGAAGAACGGCCGCGGCTACCGGATTCCGGCGGAGTGCGTCATCGTCACCGCCCGCGCCGGCGCCGTGACGACGCAGCCAGCCCCAGCAGCGCGGGAACCACGAGCAGCAGTGTCGCGGGCTCCGGAATCCGCGTCGGCCCCTGCTGGGCGGCGTTGGAGTTGAAGGCGAGCGTCGCCGGCGGATCGGTGATGTCGAAGCTCCCATGCTGCACGTTTCTCGAAAGCGCGTTGCTGCTGGCATCCAGGAACTGCTCACCCGACTGGATGAGCGTCGAGAACGGGCCGTCGGTCAGGCAAGCGCCGCCGTCGATGTCGCACAGCCCGAGGTTCGCGCCGAGCGTGAGTCCCGTGTCGTAGAAGCTGAAGTCGAGGTTGAAACGGGGACGTGACCCGACGTCGGGGGAAAAGATGTTCAGCACGGCGACCGGCGGCCCCGACGCCGTCGCACCCGGCGTGATGTGAGTCCACGTCGCCGTGGAATCCGTCATGTCGTAGGTGAAGGCGTTGATGCCGGAAGTCCCGCCGGACGTCGTGAAGCTGTAGTCCAGGAGATTCGGGTGCGCCCTATCGCTCGAACCGCGTCGACAACACGACGAGCGTCTGCGTGCGCGCGATGCCGTCTAGCCGGCCGATCCGGTCGAGCTCGCGATCGAGCTCCGCCGTCGTATCGGCCTCGACGGTCGCAACGTAGTCGAACACGCCGCTGACCGCGCGTAGCGCGCTCACCATCGGCATCGACTTCAATTCGCGCACCACCGTCTCCGACACCTTGGCGTCGACGTTGAGCAACACGAGCGCGGACAGCGCGCTCGAGCGCCCGTCGGGCTCGCGCAACGTGTAGCCGGCGATCGCGCCCGTGCGCTCGAGGCGCGCGATCCG
>JAICUU010000397.1 GCA_025935675.1 Burkholderiales bacterium | reverse complement strand
GCCATCGCAGCATCGCGCCTCGGCGCCCGCGCGGGCTACGTGACGCGTGTCGGCGACGATCTCTTCGGTCGCTGGCTCCTCGACCTGTGGCGCGACGAGGGCGTCGACACGCGCGCGGTCGCCATCGACGCCGACGCGCCGACGGGCCTGTACTTCGTCACGCACGGCGAGCGCGGTCACGATTTCACCTACCGCCGCGCGGGCTCCGCTGCCGCGCGGATGTCGGCCGGTACGCTGCCCGTCGACGCGCTTCGCGCCACGCGCTTCCTGCACGTTTCGGCGATCAGCGAGGCGATCTCGCCTTCGGCGGCGGACGCCTGCACGGCGGCGATCGCGATCGCCCGCGACGCCGGTGCGCACATCGTCTACGACACCAACCTGCGACTCAAGCTGTGGACGCTCGCACGTGCGCGCGAGGTCATCCGCGCGACGCTGCGCCACGTCGACTGGGCGTTGCCGAGTCTCGACGATGCGCGCGAGATCTACGGCGTCGACGATGCCGAAGCGATCGTCGCGGCGATCCTCGGCGACGGCGCGCGCAACGTCGTGCTGAAGCGCGGCGTCGATGGCTGCATCGTCGCCGCGGGCACTGCGCGCACGCGGATTGCCGCGCACCGCGTCGACGCGCTGGACGCCACCGGCGCCGGCGACTGCTTCGACGGCGCGTTCGTCGCGCGCCTTTGCGCGGGCGACGACCCGGTGCGCGCGGCGACGTACGCCAACGCCGCCGCCGCGCTGTCGACGCGAGGCTATGGCGCGGTGGCGCCGCTGCCGCGCCCCGCCGACGTCGCCGCGCTGCTCGGCGCGTCGTGCTGAAGGCAGCGCGCACCGGGCACGCACCGGCGATATGATGACGCCCTCCGGATCCGCTGACTTGGGCGGCGGATCCGCCCCGCGACGCGCGAAAGGACCGTCCATGGCCATTGGCACCGCCGTCAGGTATCTCCGCAAGGGCGAATGGCAGAAGGCGCACGTGATCGTGCAAAGCGACGAGTCGGTAGAGGGCTGCTGGGCGCACGGCATCGTGCACATGCTCGAGGGCGACGTCGGCAACGCGCGCTACTGGTACCGCCGCGCGCACCGCTCGTTTCCCCGCGAGTACGACGTCGGCGGCGAGATCGACGCGCTGGTCGCGTCGGTGAAGAGCGCGCAGGACGACGCTGCTCCACGCGACATCGAGCGCCCATGAGGGGCGACGACGATCTCGCGCGCCGCGTGGCACGCGACGGCCGCGGAGACGCATGAATGTGGACCTGGTCGGGTGCGCTGGCGGTCGGCGCCGGTGCGGCAGTGGGCGCGTGGCTGCGCTGGATCTTCGGGATGCTCTGGAACCCGGTGTTCCCGACGCTGCCCCTCGGCACGCTCGCCGCGAACCTCGTCGGCGGCCTGCTGATGGGCATCGCGATGGAGGTCATCGCGCGCGTCGCATCGATGCCGCCGGAGTGGCGCCTCGTCGTGACCACCGGTTTCCTCGGCGGGCTGACGACGTTCTCGACGTTCTCCGCCGAGATCACCACGCTCCTGTTGCGCGGCGAATGGGCGTGGGGCGCGCTTGGCATCGTCGCGCACGTGACCGGGTCGATCGTGCTGACGATCGCCGGCATGCTGGTCGCGCGCGTGCTGTTCGCAGCGCTTCT
>JAICUU010000246.1 GCA_025935675.1 Burkholderiales bacterium | reverse complement strand
GTCAAGATCGAAGGTTTGCGCGTCAAGGCGCCGGCGGGGTGGCCGGCCGATTCGTCGCTCAAGGCCGCGACGGTGACGATCGTGCCGGACCTGCGCGAGCTCCTCACCGGCGAGATCTACATCACGAGCGTCACGGTCGAGGATGGCTACATCGCGGCGGTGCGGCCGGCAAAGGGAGGCGGCCTGCAGGTCCTGCCCGGCGTGCTCGACCGCAAGCCGGATGGCGGTGACAGGCGTGCGAAGCACGCGTCGGCGGCGCCGATTGCCGCGGCGAACGCGGCCGAGCCCAGCGCCGCGCCGCGGGACGGCGCGGCCACGCCCGCCAAGTCTTCACGCACCGCCAATATCGACAGGATCATCCTCGAGAATTGCGTCGTCGAGCTCTACGATCGCAGCATCACCGGCCGCGCGCGCCTCCATGTCGACGCCGTGCACGGCACGATTCGGCACGTCATCGCGCCGCAATTGACGGGACATACGACGCTGGCGCTGCAGGGTGCGATCGCGCATGGGAACCATCGCGGCACGCTGCGCGTCGACGGCTGGGTCGACGTGGCACGGAAGTCGTCGGAGCTGAAAGCCGTCGTGCGCAACGTCGATCTCGTGCCGTTCGCGCCCTACGTCGCCGACAAGGCGAAGGCGGGCATCGACGCTGGCACGTTCAACCTGGACCTCACGGCGAAAGTCCGCGACAACGTCGTCGACGCGCATGGCGTGCTCGTCATCGACCAGCTCGCGCTGCACACCGGCGAAGGACCGCTGGCGGCGTTCGACGCGCTGCCGCAGCGCGCGTTCCTGCGCGCGCTGCACAACGACAAGGGGCAGGTCGAGATCGCGTTCGACCTGAAGGGGAACCTCGACGATCCCACCTTCTCGTTGACGGGCGGCGTGGGCCTGCGCGCCGCGCTCGCGGTGCTTGAGACGATCGGCCTCGGCTTCGAGGGCCTCATCCAGGTGTTCCTGGCGCTCTTCAGCGGATTCGCGGCGGCGCTCACGCCGTTCTGATTCTGAGTTGCCGCGGCGACCGCGTGTCGTCGCCAGTAGCCAGCGGAACCCTGTAGGCCGTGGGGCGGCACGCGGCGGCGAGCATGGCGAGATAGTCGCCGAATCCGCCCCGCACCCGCGGCGTCAGGCGTGCGCTGGTCGTGACGCGCGGCCGGGCGCTCCAGCCGATGGTGGCGCCCTGCCGCTCGAGCGCGCGCACCAGCGCGACGTCTTCGTGCGCTGCAAGCGCCGGGAATCCGCCGCAGCGCCGGTAGGCGGCTGCGCGGAAGCCCAGGTTGGCGCCATGAATGTGGCGATGGCCGTCGGCATCCACGTAGCGTGACTCGTAACGGCGACGCAGCCACGAGGCCTGGCCATGCCAGTCGACCGCGACGGCCCCGCAAAAGGCATCGCGGTCGAGCGCGAGCTGCGCGGCGAGCCAGTCCGCGTTGACGACCGAGTCCGCATCGGTGCACGCAATCCACCGTGCGCCGTGTCTGATGAGCTCTTCCACCGCCACCGCTCGCGCGCGCCCGACGTTGCGCGCGCGAATCGCAAGTGGCGCGACCGGAAAACGCGCGGCGATGCTCGTGGACTCGTCGCTGCAATCGTCGAGCACGACGACGATGCGCACCGGCTCGCCTCGCAACCGCGGGTGACTCGCCGCGCGCAGCACCGAGCGCAGGCACGCGGCGAGCGTCGCCGCCTCGTCGTGCGCCGGAATGGCGACGCCGATCATGCGATGCCCTCGCGCTGCGCGACCGAGCGCGGGTCGGCGCACCACACCGCGAGATCGAAGTCGGCCTCCCGATGGCGAGCGATGAGTGGCAGCCCGAGCGCGCGGTCGATCGCCTCCTGCACGGCGTCTCCGCGCTGCGCGTGCTGCGTGGCCGGATGCCGCCAGTGGCAGGCGAGCACGGTGCCGCCGTCCGCCAGCGCGGCGGCGACGTTGTCGAGGCAACGTGCGAGCGCAACATCGTCGAGGTAGTACGCGACTTCGCAGAGCAGCACGAGGTCGAATGGCCCGCCGCCGACGACCTCGGGCAGCGCGTGGCGACGCACGTCGACGTTGGCGCGGCCGAGGACGCGGGAACGGGTCAGCGTGCAGGCCTGCGCGCTCGCGTCGGTGGCCGTCAGGCGATCGCAGCGATCGGCGAGGCGGTACGTGAGCTCGCCGTTGGCGCAGCCCGGCTCCCATGCGTTGGCGTAACGCTGCGCCGGCAGCGTGGCCAGGATGAGCGCGCGCCTGCGCGCCTCGTACCAGCGCGTGCGCATCTGCCAGGGATCGTCGCTCGTCGCGTAGAGCGCATCGAAGTCGACCGGCGCGGTCACGGCGGCACCAGCATCTCGAAGCGGCGGCTCGCGCCGCGGCGCAGGCACTCGGAGATCACCGCCGCGCGGCCGGTCGACGCGTCGGCCGTCAGCTGGCTTGTGTGCGCTTCGAGCGCGGCGCGCTTCCTGCGCACGATTCGATCGGGCAGCGGAAGCCTGCGCATGCGCGTCCACGGCACGCGCGGGTCGCCGGGGGTCGCCCAATGCCATACCCAGATCGGTACGTGCCACAGCGCGATGCCCGTCGCTGCCGCGGCGGCGCGCGCCGCGCGCCCGCAGGCGTCGTGGTCGGGGTGGCCGTCGGCGGGCAGCGGCGCGATCACGACGTCGTGCGGGCGAAAAGTCGCTGCCAGCGACGCGGCGAGGCGCGCCTCGTGGTCGGCGACGCGGCCGTCGGGCAGCGCGAGCTCCACCACGTGGCATGCGCGCGCGCCGAGCGTGCACAGCGCCTCGCGACGCTCGTGGCGACGCGCCTCGACCAGGTCGGCCGGGCTGAATCGACGCGAGGCGGGATGGCTCGCCTCGCCTTGCGTGACCGCGACCACGAGCGCGGGGCAGCGCTCGTGCGCCGACCACGCGAGAAGGCCGCCGCTGCCGAGGATTTCATCGTCGGGATGCGGCGCGACGACGACCAGGCGTTGCGCGTCGCGCAACACCTGCTGCGGCAGGATCGTCGGGCAGCGGCGGCTGCGCAGCCATGCGCGCCACGTTCGCTCGTCGGTGCCGGTGCCGTCGAGGGAGATCGAGGTCAGAGCCGCCATCGCGGGACCTCGTCGGCGATGCGCGCGCCGAGCGCCGCGGCGTCGCGTGCGCCATGGCTTTGCCGCAGGAACACGGGCAAATCGGCGGCCGTCCGCGCGAAGCGCGCGTCGAGGCAGTAGGCGGGGGCGCCGAGCGACTCGCCGGCAATCGCCAGCACCGACGTCGCTGCGTGCTCGACGATGCGGCGCACGCGCAGCGCCAAGGCCATCGCATCGGCGCTCGGATCGGCGTCGATCGCCGCCGCCGCTTCGCGCAACGCGGCCGCCGCCGCGTGCAACGCCGCGTCGACATCGCCGAGCGCGGCGTGCCGCCCGGCATCGTCCCGCGACGCTCGCGCATGCAGCGCGTCGGCCAGCGCGACCGCGCCGCCATACCAGCACGCGGCGATGCCGGCGCCGCCCTGCCAGAAGCCCGCACGCGCGAGGTAGTCACCGGCGTCGCCGACGAGCGCGGCCGGCGAATTGTAAAGGCGCACCGGCACGCTCCGCGTCGCCGCCATCCCCACCGCATGCCAACCGCCGTCCTGCACATCCACGCCCGGTGAATGCAGATCGATGCACGCGAGATGCGGCCCCGACTCGCCGTCCCAGCACGTCACCAGCGCGCGCTCGACGTCGTGCGCGCCGGAGCACCAGCCCTTGCGACCGGACAACACCGCAGCGTCGCCATCGCGGCGAACGACCGTGACGTGGTTGTCGGATCCCTCGGCCGCCCAGACGGCCCAACGCGGGGGCGTGTCGGCGGCGCGACCCGCGCCCGTCGCGCCAGCCGCGAGCGCATCGGCGCCGAGCTCGTGCAGGATCGCCAGCGCGTCGCAATGGCCCTCGAAGAGCTTGGCGAGCGAAAGATCGCGATGCGCGACGGCGGCGAACGCGCGCCAGCGTGCGAGCGTGGACCCGCCGCCCGGCCATGGCAGGCGATCGTGGCCTCCGGCAATCAGCGCGGACAGCGCCTCGGCCGGCGCGGCGCCTCCCAAGGCTGCGAGCGTGGTGTCGAGATCGCCGCGCGGCCGCCCTGCGCGCTTGTCATCGCGGCGCGCGATCACCTCGCGAGAAGCCCAGCACGGTGCGGGTCTGCGGTGGGGCCTGCCGGCGGCGCGCGATCGTCGCCGCCAGCCTCTCGAAGTCGCTGCCGACCTCGGCCAGGCTGGCCAGGAGCTCCGCGCGACTGCACTGCAATCGGTGCGCCCAGGTGTCTGCTTCCTGGGCGGTGTGCACCTCGACCTGCGGGAATTCCTCGATCCGGCTGGCATTCGTCGCTTCCATGAATGGCTCCTGTCCGCGCTCGCGGATGTCGAGCCCGGATCGTGCGGCGACGCGCGCGCGCAGCCTATCGGCGCCGTTCGCAAACGCGGCTCCGCGTTCCGCTGACATCGCCGTCGCGTCCCCGGCGTGCACGCAAGCGCGATCAGGCGTGCGCTCGCGCCTCTCCGCCGGGGGCATCGGCCGGCAATGCCATGTGCAGCACCTGCGCGAGATGCAGCGCCTCGCGGCCGGTCGACTGCACGATCTGCTCGCGGCAGCTGAAGCCGTCGGCGATGACCAGCGTATCGGCGCTCGCCGCGCGC
>JAICUU010000120.1 GCA_025935675.1 Burkholderiales bacterium | reverse complement strand
TCCCCCCCGAACTTCTTCGCCAATACCGACGTGATCGCCGCCGTCAGCGTCGTCTTGCCGTGATCCACGTGACCGATCGTCCCCACGTTCACGTGCGGCTTCGTCCTCTCGAATTTGCCCTTTGCCATCGCGATCTCCAGCGCCCGTTCTTGCGTTGATGTGTCTGCTGAAAATTGTCCGGCTCCGCCGGCGATTTTCAGGATTCCGATTCGGTCAAAAGCAGGGGTTTGCTTTTGACCGCCACTCGTTGGTGCCCATGGAGCGGATTGAACGCTCGACCTCTCCCTTACCAAGGGAGTGCTCTGCCACTGAGCTACATGGGCTGCCTGACTTCGCTACCGTCCGCTACCGCCGCATGCGCTCAAGGTTCCGTCGAGTTTCCTGCGCGCGTCCACCGCATTCGTCGAACTTCCATTTCGGCAGCGCTCGCCCTGCAAGCAATCTCGAAATGGAGCGGGTGAAGGGAATCGAACCCTCGTCGTAAGCTTGGAAGGCTTCTGCTCTGCCATTGAGCTACACCCGCTTCGCAAAACAGGCCCCTCGCTCCCGCAATGGTGGAGGGGGAAGGATTCGAACCTTCGAAGGCAGAGCCGGCAGATTTACAGTCTGCTCCCTTTGACCGCTCGGGAACCCCTCCGTGAAACGTGCGATTGTAGCAGCGCGCCGTTTTGCGCGTCAAACCGGCACGAATCCTGCGGTTTGGCGCAAGGTTCAATCAAAAAACGCCGCCTGATCAACGGGTTGCATCGCCACCTTGCGCCATCGTGGCTGCTTGTGCATGCCGCCGGCGCACAATGGTCTGCGCCACGACCGTTGCTTCCGGGAGACACCATGCGCTGCTGCCACGCCGATTTCGCCCTGACCGAAGGGAGCGACCGCGGATTCACCCTCGGCATGCCCACCTTCACGTTCGGTCGCGGCGTGCTCGCCGAGGCCGGTGACCAGGCCCGCGAGCTCGGCCTCGCGCGGGTCGCGCTTTTCACCGATCGCACGCTCGCCCCCGGGCCGCTGGTCGCGAAGGTTCGCGAATCGCTCACGGCGGCCGGCGTCGAGTCGATCGTGTTCGACGAGGTCGAGATCGAGCCGACCGACGAGTCGCTGCAGCGCGCCGCGCGCTTCGCCGCCGAGGCGCGCGTCGACGGGTACGTCTCGGTCGGCGGCGGCTCGGTGATGGATACCTGCAAGGCCGCCAACCTCTACGCCTCGCACCCGGCGCCGTTCATGGCGTACGTCAACGCTCCGATCGGCGAAGGCCGGCGCGCTCCCGGCCCGGTCAAGCCGCACATCGCCTGCCCGACCACCGCGGGCACCGGCTCCGAGACGACGGGCATCGCGATCTTCACGTTGCGCTCGATGAACGCCAAGACCGGCATCATCTCGCGGCGCCTGATCCCGACGATCGCGCTCGTCGACCCGGACGTCACCGCGTCGCTGCCGCCGATGGCGATCGCGTCGACCGGCTTCGACTGCATGAGCCACTCGCTCGAGGCGATGACCGCGCGCGCGTTCCCGCGGCGCCTCAATTCGGCGCAGGGCGTCGCGCGGCCGGTGTCGCAGGGGGCGAACCCGTTCTCCGACCTCCTCGGCACGCAGGCGCTGAAGCTCGTCGGCGAGTTCCTCGTGCGCGCGGTGACCGACCCGTCCGACGAGGAGGCGCGCAGCGAGATGATGTACGCGGCGATGCTCTCGGGCATCGCCTTCAACGCTTCGGGCTGCCACCTGCCGCACGGTCTGTCGTACTCCGTGTCGGGCCTCGCGCGCGACTGGCACGTGGCGGGTTACCCCGCCGGGAAGACGCTGGTGCCGCACGGCATGTCGGTCGTGCTCAACAACCCGTCGGTGTGGCGGCATACCGCGCACGCCCATCCCGGGCGCCATCTCCATTGCGCGGCAAGCCTGGGCGCCGATACGCGCGATGCGCGCGACGACGACGCGGGCGACGTGCTGGCCTCGCGCGTGATCGCGCTGATGAAATCGACGGGCATGCCCAACGGCCTGTCCACGCTGGGCTTCGGCGAAGGCGACCTCGAGGCGCTCGCCACCGGCGCCGAGCCGCAGTACCGCGTGATCAAGAACGCGCCGATCGACGTCGGCCGCGACGAGCTCAAGTCGATGTTCCGCGCCGCGCTGCGCTACTGGTAGAAAGGTCGGCCACGGGGCCGTCAGACGACCCAGATGGACCTCTTTCTCTGGCGCCATTGCGATGCCGAGGACGGCGCGCCCGACCTCGCGCGACGGCTGACGCCACTCGGGCGTGGCGATGCCGAGCGCATGGCGTCGTGGCTCAACGCGCGGCTGCCGCCGGATTGCCGGATCGTATCGTCGCCGGCGCAACGCGCGCGCGAGACGGCGGCGGCGCTCGGCCGCACGTTCGAGGTCGATGAGGATCTCGCACCCGGCGCCGACGTCGACGACGTGCTGCGCGTCGCGGACTGGCCCGATGCGCCGACCGCGGTGCTGATCGTTGCGCACCAGCCCACGCTCGGCGCGACGGCGGCGCAGCTTGTCGCCGTCGCGGCGACACGCCCGTTCAGGAAGGGCGCGGTGTTGTGGCTCTCCCAAGAGAACGGCGGCGCGGTGTTGCGCGCCGCCGCATCACCCGAAGTGATCTAGCGCACGGACGTCAGCGACGGCGCGCGGCGCATGTCGAGCCGGACCACGGCGTGGGGCCCGGTGGCTGCGTTGCGCGCATTGGCGGCCGCCTGCTCGCGGCGCACGCGGGCGAATGTCTTGCGCAGGTCGGTGTGACTGCTGCTGACGTACCGGAACGATGGATCGAGTATCGACTTCATGCCGAACTCCGCGGGGAGGTTGTACGGGCGCACGATAGCGCTCCGTCGGGCAGCGGCAACATCGGCGCGCGCCGCATCCCGGGGTCGGACGGCCACTCACAGCGACGGTGGAGGAAACCCGAGACCGATCCGCGGGTCCATCCGGAGCGCGGCTCAGCATCGGCCTCGCGCCCACCGACATGCACGCGTGACCCGCCGCTCGCACGCCGAGTCTCTCCTCCCCGGCAAGGACGACATCGACCGTTGCCGGCGCTGCGATCTCGGCGCGCGCGCCACGCAGGGCGTCTGCGGCGAGGGCAATCGCCACGCACCATTGATGCTCGTCGGCGAGCAGCCGGGCGACCAGGAAGATCGCCAGGGCCGACCATTCGTCGGGCCGTCGGGGGTGCTGCTGCGCCGGCTGATGGCCGAAGCGGGCATCGACGACGACGGCTTCTACCTCACCAACGCGGTCAAGCATTTCAGCTTCGTCGTCCGCGGCACGCGCCGCATCCACAAGACGCCGACGCAGCGCGAGGTCGCCGCATGCCACGACTGGCTCGACGCCGAGATCGCCGCGGTGCGGCCGCGCGTGATCGTGGCGCTCGGCGCAACGGCGCTGCGCGCGCTCGCCGGCAAATCGATCACGATCGCGGCGGCGCAGGCCAGCGCACCCCGACATGCGAGCGGGATCCCGATCGTCGCCACGTTCCACCCGTCGGCATTGCTGCGCGCGCCCGACGAGGACGCCAAGGCGCGCATGCGCGGCGCGGTGGTGGGCGCGTTGCGCCGCGCGCGCAAGCTCGCCTCCGGTTGAACGCGCATCGGCGCAGGCGGCCGCAGCGGTCAATCGTGTGCGCGCCGCCGCGGCGGCGCGACGATCTACGCGTCGAGCGTCTGGATGTCGAAGCGCATCGCGTCGAGGTCGCCGAGGATCCACGTCGCGGGCGCGGCGAGGCCCGCGACGGTGCCGGGATTCACGAGCCACGTTGCCTCGCCCTTGACGTTCGCGACCTGCTCGACCGCGGCCACGTGCGAATGGCCGCAACACACGAGGTCCCAATCGCCGGTGCAGGCCATCGCGTGCCCGTACTCCGGATAATGGACGATGAAGACGCGGCGTTCCGCGAGCTCGATGCGCCCTTCGGCGCCGTGATAGCGCAGCAGGCCGTCGCTTTCGTAAGCCCACCGGTTGAGCGACATCGAGTCGCCGAGGTTGTTGCCGTGGATCACGTGCAGCGGCAGGCCAACACCCATCGCAGCGCGCAGCGTTTGCGTGCCGATGATGTCGCCGCAGTGGATCACCGCCCTGGCGCCCTTTGCCGCGCCCGCGCGAACCGCCTCGGCGAGCGGCTCGGAGCGGTCGTGGCTGTCCGAGACGATGCAGATCTTCATGACGGCATCTTAGCGCAGCGAGTTGCGCATTTCCGCGCGCTCGACAAGCGCGCGGCGGCCCGGCAGATCATATCGACGACGTTTATGGCCCCATCAGCGATTTGATCCCACGACGTCCGACCCCTGCGGTAGCGTTGACCCCGCGTCCGATCACACGACAGGCAATCGACATGACACGACTCGTACCGCCGCACGGCGGCCATGACCTGCGCCCGCTGCAGGTGCCCGACGAATCGCGCGCGGCGGAGCTTCGTCACGCGGCGACACTGCGGCGCCTGCCCATCACCTCACGCGAGAAGGGCGACGTCGTGATGCTCGGCATCGGCGGCTTCACGCCGCTGACGGGCTTCATGAACGAGGCCGATTGGCGCTCCGTCTGCGACGACATGCGCACGTCGGACGGGACGTTCTGGCCGATCCCGATCACGCTCTCCACCGATCCCGCGACCGCCGGCGAGATCGCGATCGGGCAGGATGTCGCGCTCGTCGATCCCGACGACGCGTCGCTGCTCGCCGTGCTCACTGTCGCCGAGAAATACCGGATCGACAAGGCGCACGAATGCAAGGCCGTGTTCAAGACGACCGATCCGGAGCATCCCGGCGTGCGGATGGTCATGCAGCAAGGCGACGTCAACCTCGCCGGCGCGGTTCGCGTGCTGGGCGACGGCGGATTCAAGGCGCGCTACGGCGAACTCTTCAAGACGCCGATGGAGACACGCGCCGAGTTCGAGCGCCTCGGCTGGTCGCGTGTCGCGGCATTCCAGACGCGCAATCCGATGCACCGCTCGCACGAGTACCTCGCCAAGGTCGCGGTCGAGGTCTGCGACGGCGTGCTCGTGCATTCGCTGCTCGGCAACCTCAAGCCCGGCGACATACCGGCCGCGGTGCGCACGCACGCCATCGCCGAGCTCATCGACAAGTATTTCCGCGCCGGGACTGTCATCCAGGCGGGCTATCCGCTCGACATGCGCTACGCCGGCCCGCGCGAGGCGCTGCTCCATGCGCTGTTCCGGCAGAACTACGGTTGCGCGTACCTGATCGTCGGCCGCGATCACGCGGGCGTCGGCAGCTACTACGGGCCGTTCGACGCGCACCGGATCTTCGACGAGATCCCGCACGACGCGCTGGCGATCGAGCCGCTGCGGATGGACTGGACGTTCTGGTGCTATCGCTGCGGCGGCATGGCGTCGGCGCGCACCTGCCCGCACGGCGATGCCGACCGCCTGCTCGTGTCGGGGACGAAGCTGCGCAAGTGGCTGTCGGAAGGGGCCGAGGTGCCGGCGGAGTTCAGCCGCCCCGAGGTGCTCGGGATCCTGCGGGCCTATTACGCATCGCTCGAGGCGCACGAAAAGGTCGAGGTGAAATTGAGCGGGCACTCCGCGCGGTAGCGGCAGCGCCGGTCACTGCCGCGAATGCGGGAATCCGGCCTGGACCACTCCGCATTGATTCGCCGAGGCCATTTGACACGTTACGACTGGATTCCCGCATTCGCGGGAAGGACAGGAGCATCGACTTCGCGCGGCCCTCGACGGGCGCTCAGGCGGGCGTGAGCTGGCCCTTGGCGAGCGCGTCCTCGGCGAGCGCCGCCTTGGCGAAGCTCACGAACTCGTTCACCGCCTTCGAGTGGATGCGCTCGCGCGTGTACACGACCGCCAGGTGCCGGACCAGCGGCGGCACCAGCGGGACCTGCACGAGGTCGCCGAGGCGCACCTCCTTCTCGCAGGTGACGCAGGACATGATCGCGAAGCCGAGGCCCGTCGCCACCAGGCGCTTCAGCGCCTCGGGGCTGCTCGCCTCCATGACGATCTGCAGCGAGTCCGGCCCGAGGCCCGCCTGCTCGACGTGGCGGTCGATGACCTCGCGCGTGCCCGATCCGACCTCGCGGCTGATGTACGGGTGCTCGGTCAATGCGCGCAGCGCCAGCGACGTGCGCCGGGCGAGCGGATGCGACGGCGCGCAGACCACGCGCAGCTCGTCCTCGCAGCAGATGTCGCTGACCAGGGTGCCGCGGTGCGAATCGCCTTCGATGAAGCCCACGTCGAGTGTGCGCTCGGCGACACGCGCCTGCACGGCCTCCGAGTTGGCGACGATGAGCTGCGGCACGATCGCCGGATGGCGCACCTTGAACTCGCCGAGGATCCGCGGCAGCAGGAATTCGGCAATCGTCGTGCTCGCGCCGATCATCAGCACGCCGCCTTCCTGGCCGGTCAGCTCGCGCACCGTCTCGTCGAGCTCGCCGTAGAGCGCGAGGATGCGCTCGACGTATTGCAGCGCCACGACTCCGGTGGGCGTCAGCTGGATGCGCCCGTTGCCGCGGTCGAAGAGGCGCGTGTTGAAGTGCTCCTCGAGCTGGCGGATCTGGAACGTGACCGCCGGCTGCGTCATGCACAGGGCCTCGGCCGCCTTGGTGAACGAGCGGTGCCTGGCGACGGCGTGGAAAGCCTGGAGTCGGCGGTCGGCCATGGGGACGTCGGCCCTCGGGAGCGGACCCGCGATTTTACGCTGGCGGCCCGCGTCGCCCGCTCCGATGCTGCTTGTGCGACGCAGCACGGCCTGATCGTCATTCCCGCGAAAGCGGGAATGACGGATGGCCTCGCGGAGACGCGGCTTATCGAGCGATAAAGGACTTCGATTGGCCATGCGCGCAGCCGCATGGCAGATTCGGGGCATAAGCTTGGAACCGTGCGGCAGGTTGCGCGCACGTGGAGAAACGAGGGGATTCCATGTCGAGCGTCAATCCATTCGCCGTCGCCGGCGCATCGCTGCCGGACGGCTTCCTGCAGGGCTTCGTTGTGGTGATGGTCATCGCGGTGGTGGTCGGCACGCTGTTCGACATCGTCCACAAGGGCAGCGCGCGCTATTTCTTCGCCAACATGCGCAATGCCCGGGCGAAGGGCCGCAAGGTGGGCGGCGGCGACCTCGCCTCGATCGCCGTGAAGACGGCGGTCGTCGACGTCCTCGCCTCGGGCGAGTTCTGCAACACCAGGCGCCGGATCGCCCATCTGCTCGGGATGTACGGATTCGTCCTCTACGCGCTCGCCACGGCGGTGATGGTGTTCTGCTATTCCAACAGCGCCGATTCGACGCCGCCGATCTGGCCGGCGCTGTGGTGGATCGGCGCGCTGATGGTGCTCGTCGGCCTCTACTGGTTCTGGTTCTTCATCCGCGTCGACGTCTCGGCCGAAGGCCATTCGCCGTTCCGCCTCGTCAAGGCGGACCTCTTCGTGCTGTCGCTCGTGGTGAGCGTGACGCTCGCGGTGATCTGGGCGGCGACGGGCGCGCGCGCGGGCGTGGTCTTCTGGCTCTACCTCCTCGCGACCGCCGTGCTGTTCGTCGGCGTGCCGTGGTCGAAGTTCGCGCACATGTTCTTCAAGCCGGCGGCGGCGTTCGACAAGCGCGTGTCGCGGGCGAACGGCACCGCGGAGAACCTGCCGACGCAAACGCGCGACGATCCCGAGCAGCAAAAGCGCCACTCGATGGAGCTTCTGCGCGACGCGCCGATGGACATGGGCCTCGGCATCAAGCGCGAAGCGCCCCGCCACTACTAGCAACGCCACAAGCCCGACCAGCACCGCTCGAGGAGCCGAAACAATGCCGACCTTCGTCTACATGACCCGCTGCGACGGATGCGGCCACTGCGTCGACATCTGTCCTTCGGACATCATGCACATCGACCCGACGTACCGCCGCGCGTACAACATCGAGCCGAACATGTGCTGGGAGTGCTATTCGTGCGTCAAGGCATGCCCGCAGCACGCGATCGACGTGCGCGGCTACGCCGATTTCGCGCCGCTTGGCCACAGCGTTCGCGTCGACCGTGACGAGCGCAAGGGCACGATCGCGTGGAAGATCAAGTTCCGCGACGGCACCGAGAAGAATTTCCTGTCGCCGATCACCACCAAGCCCTGGGGCACGGCGATCCCGAAGCTCGCCGACGTTCCCGCGCCGAGCAAGGCAATGCGCGACGGCCAGCTGCTGTACAACGAGCCGAAGTACATCCGCCTCGACGAAGGCGGGCTGCGCACGCTCGCGGATGCCGGGCTCAAGCTCGAGAAAGGCGTGTACTACTGATGGCCCATCACACGATCGTCGAAGACGGCATCGATATCCTGGTTGTCGGCGCGGGGCTCGGCGGCACCGGTGCCGCGTGGGAAGCCCGCTTCTGGGGCCAGGACAAGAAGATCGTCATCGCCGAGAAGGCGAACATCGATCGCTCCGGCGCCGTGGCGCAGGGGCTTTACGCCATCAACTGCTACATGGGCACGCGCTGGGGCGAGAACAACCCGGAGGACCACGTCCGCTACGCGCGCATCGACCTGATGGGATTGGTGCGCGAGGACCTCTTGTTCGACATGGCGCGCCACGTCGACTCGACCGTGCACCAGTTCGAGGAGTGGGGCCTGCCCATCATGAAGAACCCTAAGACCGGGCGCTATCTTCGCGAGGGCCGCTGGCAGATCATGATCCACGGCGAGTCGTACAAGCCGATCGTCGCCGAGGCCGCGAAGAAATCGGCCGACAAGGTCTTCAACCGGATCTGCGTCACGCATCTCCTGATGGACGAGAGCAAGCCGAATCGCATCGCGGGCGCCGTCGGCTTCAACGTCCGCACCGGCAACTACCACGTCTTCAAGTCCAAGACGGTGGTCTGCGGCGCGGGCGGCGCGTCGAACATCTTCAAGCCGCGCTCGACCGGCGAAGGTGCCGGCCGCACGTGGTACGCGCCGTGGTCGTCGGCGTCGGCCTACGGCCTGATGATCAACGCCGGCGCGAAGATGACGCAGATGGAAAACCGCATCGTCCTGGCGCGCTTCAAGGACGGCTACGGCCCGGTCGGCGCCTACTTCCTCCATCTCAAGACGTATACGCAGAACGCGCTCGGCGAGGAGTACGAGTCGAAGTGGTTCCCGGCGCTGCAGAAGATGGTCGGCAAGGAGTATCTCGATCCGGAAGCGTCGCACCTGACGCACCGGCCGATCCCGACGTGCCTGCGCAACCATTGCATCATCAGCGAAGTGGCGGCGGGCCGCGGTCCGATCCACATGGTGACGATGCAGGCGTTCCAGGATCCGCATCTCGAGGAGGTGGGCTGGGAAAACTTCCTCGGCATGACGGTCGGCCAGGCGGTGCTGTGGGCCGCCACCGACGTCGATCCCAAGAACGAGAATCCCGAGCTGACGACGTCCGAGCCGTACGTCATGGGCTCGCATGCGACGTGCTCGGGCGCGTGGTGCTCGGGCCCGGAGGACATCTCGCCGCCCGAGTATTTCTGGGGCTACAACCGCATGACGACGATCGAGGGCCTGTTCGGCGCCGGCGATGCGGTCGGCGGCACGCCGCACGCGTTCTCGTCCGGCTCGTTCACCGAGGGCCGCCTCGCGGCGAAGGCCGCCTGCAAGTACATCGACGACGGCAAGGCCGAGGGCATCGTCGTCTCGGACGCGCAGGTCGAGCGCCGCAAGCAGGAGATCTTCAAGCCGCTCGAGCACTACCGGATCTATCGCAATGCGGTCGTCGCGGGCACCGTCAACCCGCACTACATCAATCCTCAGCAGGGCCTCGACCGCCTGCAGAAGCTGATGGACGAATATTGCGGCGGCTATACGGTCGGCTACATGACCAACGAGAAGCTCCTCAGCATCTGCCTCAAGAAGCTCGCGATCATGGAGGAGGACCTCGAGAGCATCGCGGCCAAGGACCTGCACGAGCTGCTGCGCGCCTGGGAGCTCAAGCACCGTCATCGCGCCGCGGAGTGCGTGACGCACCACACGCTGTTCCGCAAGGAGACGCGCTGGCCGGGCTATTACTACCGCGGCGACGCGATGAAGGTCGACGACGCGAACTGGCACGTGCTGACCGTGTCGCGACGCGATCCGCAGTCCGGCGAGTACACGATGGAGCGCGCGCCGTGCTACCACCTCGTCGCGGACGGGGAAACACCGGCCGGCACGGCGCCGGCGCAGAAGCTGTCGGCTTGAACATCATCGACAAGTCCGACGACGAGATCCGTGCGCTGGCCGATCCCCTGTGGCGCGATCTGCTCAGGCATTCGAACGAGGCAAAGTACGGAGACTTCGTCAAGGGCTTCGCGCGCTCGCTGGCGCTGGCGATGAACCAGGTCGTGGCGAATCACCAGTTCGCCAACAGCGAGCTCGCGCGCAACCTGTCGGAGGATGCCGATTACCTCGGCATCATCCGCCGCGGCGAGCACGTGACCGTGCTCTACCGGCAGCGCAGCTCGAAGAAGCCGGGCGAATGGCTCGGCCGGCTGGTGCTGGGCTACGAGGACGGCGAGGTCAGGATCTTCGCGGCGTCCATCTTCTGAAGCGGTGCGATGCGCGACATGAGTGAAGCCATCCGCGACGGCAAGTTCGTCGAGCTCACGTACAAGGTGACCGATGCGAAGTCGGGTCAGGTGCTTTCGTGCGTCGAGTTCCCGCTGGGCTACGTCCACGGCCACAACGAGATCCTCGCGCCTTCCGTCCACCAGGCGCTCGAGAGCCGGCGCGCGGGCGACGTGATCGAGGTGCCGCTCGACGGCAACCGGATCTTCGGGTCGCGAGACGAGTCGCTGGTCTTCACCGATCGCCTCGACAACGTGCCCGAGGAATACCGGCAGCTCGGCG
>JAICUU010000126.1 GCA_025935675.1 Burkholderiales bacterium | reverse complement strand
GCCATGCCGAGCTGCGCTTCCAGCGATCGCTGCTCGGTTTCCGCCTGCTCGAGGGCGAACTTGTCGCCGGCGCCGCTCGCGACGAGCTCCCTGTTCTGGCCGACGCGACGGCGCGCGAGGTCGAGCTGCACCTCGATTTGCGCGACCTTGGCATCCGCCTGGACGATGGCGTCCCGCGACTCGCTGACCTTGCCGACCGCCGCGGCCAGCTGTTCGTCGAGCTCCTTCGATCCGGCGACGCCGCTCGCGAGCTGTGCCTTGAGTGCCCGCACGGTAAGCTCGTAAGGTGTCGGATCGATGCGAAACAGCACGTCGCCCTTGTGCACGAGGCGGTTGGGCTCGACCGGCACGTCGATCACGCGGCCGCGCACCTGCGGCACCACGTTGATCACGTACTTGAGGACGCGCACGTCGTTGCTCGATGGCGCGACGACGTTGAGCAGCAGGATGAGCACCGTCAGCCCGACGATCGGGATGATGACGACGGTGACCTGGGTGCCGATGTTCCACGGCAGCCACTTCATCTTGATGAAGACGAACCAGACGATCGCCGCGTAGATGGCGAGGAGCAGGATCTCCATTCAGTCGCCCCGCGTCCCGCTCGATCCGCTCGCCTCGCGGATGCCCGCGACCGCCGCCGGCGTGTGGCCGCGGCGCTCCATCGCGGCGAGCTCGCTCTCGAGGCGCGCGCGCTCCGCGTCGGTCAGTTCGCCGGCACGCAGCCGCGCCTCGACTTCCGCGAAATGGTCGTCGTGCTTGTCGGTGCCGAACGCCGACTTGTAGAGGACCGGGCGCGTGTACGCCCACAGCCACGCGATCGGCCAAAGGAGACCGCCGAACACGAGCGACAAGAGGCACAGCGTCTGGATCGCCGCCGTCTGCGGATGGTGGCGCTTGTGCGCAATCTTCTCGGGCAGCACGTGCACCAGCCAGAAGATCACGATGCCGATGATCGGCACGATGACGATCACCACCCACGCCATGACGTCGGCGACCGCATCGAGCGCATCCCCCGACAGGAACGAGGCGCGGGCGCTCGCCGATCCGAGCGCGGCGAGCGCGGCGGCGCTGCGCGCCGCGAGCGTGACGCGGCGGCCCGGGACTGCGATGGAGGGGGCGGTGCGGCCTGTTGGCATTGACGACACTTCGAGCGCCGCGTCGACCCACGACTACGCGCGATGAACCTATCGTGCGGGGCGCTCGAGCAGCAGTCTTTGCAAATCTCGACAACGCGGTCGCGCTCCATCGCGTGCGCCTCGCACTGTCCAGATTTGCGAGGACGCAAGTTCATCTGGCGAACAGCATTCGTGCGACCCCCGCCGTTCCTGCGCGCGACCTCGGGCATGCCCGGGGGCGGCGGTCCGCCCAGTTTCGATCCCGACGGAGACGGACCATGAACGAGTCCGGCAAGCGCGCCCAGGGCGCAACCCATGAATCGTCCATTCGCGAGTTTCTTTCGGCCGCGGACGCGCGCGTCGAGCGCTGGCGCGCGCTCAACCGGCTGACCAAGGCACTGGCCGCGGGCCAGGACGCCGCCGCGCAGGAGCGCAATGCCAACGCGGCGCGTGCCTTGCTGGCCGAGCTCGCGCCCGTCGAGGAGCTCAACGCCTATCCGGGGCCGCACCTCATGTCCGTCGTCAGGGAGCGGCTGCAAGGCTCCGACTGGACCGGCCTCGCGCGCCTCGTGCAGCGCATCGGCATGGCGCTGCTGTCGAACAGCTACCGCGACGATGCCTCCGAGTGGAACGCCGACGACGACGAGGAGCCGCGCACGCTCGATGTGCTGCCGCCCGCGCTCGGCCGCGGGCAGTCGCGCAAGCCGTATTTCGAGGTGCTGATCGTCGCGGCGGCCGATCGCGGCGGGTGGCCGGCTTTGCGCGACACCTTCCGCAAGCTGCGGCGCGAGCAGGATGCGTTCGTCTACGAGCCGGTGATCGTGGGCAGCTTCGAGGATGCGGTGCTCGCGACCATCGTCAACTACAACCTGCAGTCGGTCGTCATCGTCGACGGCTTCGGCTACAAGTCGCAGTACAGCTCGCCGGCGCTGCGCGAGATCATTGCGCCGTTCCTGCCCGACGACGCGAGCCAGACGGCCGAACTCGGCACGGCGCTCGCGCGCGCATTGCGGGTGATCCGTCCCGAGCTCGACGCGTTCGTCGTCACCGACCGCGACGTCGCGGAGATCGCCGGCTCCGACGACGGCGCTGCGGTGCGCCGGGTGTTCTACGGCACCGAGGAGCCGATGGAGATTCACCTCGCGATCCAGGACGGCATCAAGGACCGCTACGAGACGCCGTACTTCGACAACCTGCAGAAGTACGCGGCGCGGCCGATCGGCACGTTCCACGCGCTGCCGATCGCGCGCGGCAAGTCGATCTTCAAGTCGAACTGGATCCGCGACATGGGCGAGTTCTACGGAACCAACCTGTTCCTCGCCGAATCCTGCGCGACCACCGGCGGCCTCGACAGCCTGCTCGAGCCCACCGGCAACATCAAGGTCGCCCAGGACAAGGCGGCGCGGGCGCTGGGCGGCGACCGCTCGTTCTTCGTCACCAACGGCACGTCGACGTCGAACAAGATCGTCCACCAGGCGCTGCTCAAGCCGGGCGACATCGTGCTGATCGACCGCGACTGCCACAAGTCGCACCATTACGGCCTCGTGCTGGCCGGTGCGCAGCCGCTCTACATCGACGCGTTCCCGCTGACGCAGTACTCGATGTACGGCAGCCTCGCGATCCGCCCGATCAAGGAGGCGCTGCTGCAGTTGAAGGCCGAGGGCAAGCTCGACCGCGCCAAGATGCTGGTGCTGACCAACTGCACGTTCGACGGCCACGTCGCCAACGTCGAGCGCACGATGCTCGAGTGCCTCGCGATCAAGCCCGACCTCATCTTCCTGTGGGACGAGGCGTGGTTCGGCTACGCGCGCTTCTCGCCGTTCCTGCGGGGCCGTACCGGCATGGGCGGAGCCGCGAAGATCCGCGCGATGATGCGCGATCCCGCCTACCGCAAGCAGTACGAGGCGTTCAGGAAGTCGGTCGGCGAGATCGACCCCAAGAACAGGAAGCTGCTCGACACGCCGCTGTTGCCCGATCCCGACAAGGTGCGCGTGCGCGTCTACGAGACCGACTCGGTGCACAAGTCGATGTCGTCGCTGCGCCAGGGATCGATCATCGTCGTTGCCGACCAGGACTTCGCGGCGTCGGAGGCGGCCTTCAAGGAGGCGTTTTTCACGCACACGTCGACGTCGCCCAACCTGCAGATCATCGCCTCGATCGACGTGGCGCGGCGGCAGATGGAGCTCGAAGGCTACGAGCTCGTGCAGAAGATGATCCAGCTTGCGATCGAGATGCGCCGCGACATCAACGCGCATCCGCTGATCTCGAAGTACTTCCATGCCGCGACGCCGGCCGAGATGATCCCGGCCGAGTACCGCAAGTCCGGGTTCGCCGACTACGGCATGGCGGGCCGCACGATCGCCGACACGATGCGCACGCTGCGCGAGGACGAGTTCTTCCTCGACCCGACGCGCATCACGCTGCTGTGCGGCAACGCGGGCTACGACGGCAGCCAGTTCAAGTCGCTGCTCGCCGCCGACTACGACATCCAGATCAACAAGACCTCGCGCAACAGCGTGCTCGTGCAGGTCAACATCAACAATACGCGCAGCGACCACGCGCATCTCCTCAAGTCGCTCGCCGACATCTCGCGGCAGATCGAGAGCCGGCTCGCCGCCGGCGGCGAATCCGAGCGCGCGGCTTTCGCGGCGCGCGTCAAGTCGCTCGTCGAGGACGTGCCCGAGCTGCCGAACTTCAGCCGCTTCCACGATGCGTTCCGCGACAGCGCGAAGAGCGCGACCGCCGAGGGGCACATGCGCGAGGCCTACTACATGGCTTACGACGCGGCGTCGTGCGAGTACATCAAGCTCAACGACAAGGCCATCGACGAGCGCCTCAAGAAGGGTCCCGAGCTCGTCTCGGCGAAGTTCGTCATCCCGTATCCGCCGGGCTTCCCGATCATGGTGCCCGGCCAGGTGGTCACGCCGGAAACCATCGCCTTCATGCGCAAGCTCGACGTCAAGGAGATCCACGGCTTCAACGCCACCAAGGGTCTCGAGCTGCTCAAGCCCGAGGCCCTCGCAAGCCACCGCGGCAAGAGCGGCGCGCGCTGATCATCAGGTACATCCCGAGGAGCACGAAATGATCGACTGGTTCTTCGCTACCCTCAAGCAATACCCGGAGATCGCGATATTCCTCGCGCTGGCGCTGGGGTATTACTTCGGCAAGTTCACGTTCAAGGGAATCGGGCTCGGGTCGGTCACCGCCACGCTGATCGCCGGGGTGATCATCGGCCAGATCGGCATCACGATCAACCAGCCGCTGAAGGCGTTTTCGTTCCTGATGTTCCTGTTCGCGGTCGGCTACGGCGTGGGGCCGCAGTTCGTGCGCGGCATCGCCAGCAACGGCCTGCCGCAGGCGATCTTCTCGGCAGTGCAATGTGTCTTCAGTCTCGCCGCCTGCGTGATCATCGCCAAGATCGCCGGCTACGACCTCGGCTATGCGGCCGGGTTCTATTCGGGCTCGCAGACGATCTCGGCGGCGATGGGCCTGTCGACGGACGCGATCAACCGCCTCGGGCTGCCCCCCGACCAGGCGAAGACGATGCTGGACTCGATGCCGATCGCGTACGCGGTGACGTACATGTTCGGCACGATGGGCTCGGCGATCGTGATCGCCGTGCTCGGTCCGAAGCTCCTCGGCATCGACCTCGTCGCCGCCTGCAAGGATTACGAGGAGAAATTCGGTGGCGGCAAGAAGCAGGTCGGCGGCCCGGGCACGGGTTGGTACCAGCGCGTGCTGCGCGCCTACAAGGTGAGGGCGGGCGGCAAGGCCGTGGGCCTGCGCGTCATCGAGGCCGAGGCGCTGGTGCCCAATACGCGCCTGTTCATCCTGCGCGTGCGCCGGGGCGGCGAGATCATCGAGGCGACGGCCGACGTCGTGCTCAAGGAGGGCGACGTGGTCGTCGTCGCAGGCGATCGCGAGGTGATCGTGAAGGCGCTGCAGGGCGCCGAGGAGGTCGAAGACCGCGAGCTCCTCGCCATCCCGGTCGAGGGCATCGACGTCCTGGTCACCAACAAGGCGGTCGACGGCAAGACGCTGGGCGATCTCGCCGACCGTCCCGAGGCGCGCGGCGTGTTTGTGCGCAAGATCACCCGCGGCGCGACTGCGACCGACATCCCCATCATGGCCGGCACCGAGATCAACCGCGGCGATCTTTTGACGCTCGTCGGCCGCACGCAGGACGTCGCCGCCGCCACCAGGATGCTCGGTGTCGCGGACCGTCCCACCGATATCACCGACATGGCATTCGTCGGCGCGGCGATCGTCATCGGCGGCCTGATCGGTTCGCTGATGTTCAAGGTCTCGGGCGTCCCGCTGACGCTGTCGACGGCGGGCGGTGCGCTCATCGCCGGCATCATCGGCGGCTGGCTGCGCTCGGTGCGACCGAAGTTCGGCCGCATCCCGACGCCCACCGTCTGGTTCATGAACTCGGTTGGACTCAACATCTTCATCGCGGTCGTCGGCATCTCCGCGGGCCCGGGCTTCGTCAACGGCCTCAAGACGCAGGGCATCGGCCTCTTCCTGTGGGGCGTGGCGGCGACGTCGATCCCGCTGATCCTCGGCATGTTCATCGCGAAGTACGTCTTCAAGTTCCACGACGCGCTCAACCTGGGGATCGTCTCGGGGTCGCGCACCACGACAGCATCGCTCGGCCTCGTCTGCGACCAGGCGAAGAGCCAGATCCCGGCGCTCGGCTACACGGTGACGTACGCCGTCGGCAACACGCTGCTGACGATCTGGGGCATGGTCATCATCATGCTGATGTCGTGATCCGGCGCGTCCACATCGATCGAGCCCGCAAGGAGATTTGAATGGATCACATGACGCTCAAGCAGTACGAGAAGCTGGGGCCGTTCGAGATCAAGGACTTCCTCCAGAAAGTCGCGTCGAAGTCGGCGCAGGAAGCCTCGCTGTCGTATCTCAACGCCGGCCGCGGCAATCCCAACTGGGTGGCGACGGAGCCGCGCGAGGGGTTCTTCCTGCTCGGCCAGTTCGCGATCACGGAGTGCAAGCGCGTGCTCGACCTGCCGCCCGGCGTCGGCGGCATGCCCAAGGCGGCGGGCATCGCCAGCCGTCTCGACGCGTGGGTCAGGAAGCACAGCGACATGCCGGGCGCCGAGTTCCTGCAGGCGATGGTGCCGTGGGCGGTGAAGAAGTTCAAGTTCGACGCCGACAAGTTCGTGCACGAGCTCGTCGATTCGATCATCGGCGACCACTATCCGGTGCCGGACCGGATGCTCGTGCACAACGAGGTCATCGTGCGCGAGTACCTGCAGTGGGCGATGTGCGGCGAGCCGCGGCCCAAGGGCACGTTCAAGCTCTACGCGGTCGAGGGCGGCACCGCGGCGATGTGCTACATCTTCAAGTCGCTCAAGAGCAATCGCATCCTCAATCCCGGCGACACGATCGCGCTCGGCGTGCCGATCTTCACGCCGTACATCGAGATGGCGCACCTCGAGGACTACGACCTCCACTTCGTCGAGGTGCACGCGAAGCAGGAGGCCAGGTTCCAGTACCCGAAGGAGGAGCTCAATAAGCTGCTCGACCCGAAGATCAAGGCGTTCTTCATCGTCAACCCGGGCAACCCGTTCGCGGTGGCGCTCGACGCCGAGACGATCAGGAACATCGGCGCGATCCTCAAGAAGCGCCCCGACCTGATCCTGCTGACCGACGACGTCTACGGGACTTTCGTGCCGGGATTCCGCTCGCTGATGGGCGAGTTCCCGAGGAACACGATCGGCGTCTATTCGTACAGCAAGTATTTCGGCTGCACGGGCTGGCGGCTCGGCACGGTCGCCGTCCATGAGGACAACATCTTCGACGACATGATCGCGAAGCATCCCGAGTCGATCAAGAAGAAGCTCGACAAGCGCTACGGCGGCTTGACGCTCGAGCCGCGCAAGCTCGCGTTCATCGACCGCATCGTCGCCGACAGCCGCGACGTGGCGCTCAACCATACCGCGGGGCTGTCGCTGCCGCAGCAGGTGATGATGTCGATCTTCTCGCTCTACGAGTTGATGGACCAGAAGAAGGCCTACCAGAAGGCCTGCATCGGTATTTGCAAGAAGCGCGTGCAGGCGACGATCGAGGGCCTCGGCATCGAGGTGGGCGAGAACGACCACTTCGACTGGTATTACGGCCTGATCGATTTCGAGTTCTGGGCGCGCAAGTACCTCGGCGAGGACATCGTCGCGTGGATGAAGGAGCACGTGCATCCGCTCGACATCGTTTTCCGCCTCGCCGAGGAGCACGGCATCGTGCTGCTGAACGGCAGCGGCTTCGGTGCGCCGGACTGGTCGGCGCGCATCTCGTTCGCCAACCTCGAGGACCATGTCTACGACGACATCGGCCGCGCGGTCCGCGCCATCGCGCGCGGATATCGCAAGGACTACGAGGCGTGGAAGGCGGCCGGTGGCAAGCCCGCCAAGAAGACGACCGAGGCGTCCGTGAAAAAAGCGGTTGCGGCGAAGAAGACGGGCACGGCGAAGGAGTCGCCGGGCGCGAAAAAGCCAGCGACCACGAAGGCACGCTGAGCCGAACCTGCGATCGAGTCTCGATCCGCGCTGACGCTGGAGGAAGGCGTGCCGACGGCGCGCGCTTCTGCAAGTGGACCGGCCTGCCGCACGGCATGCCGGTCTCGCCGCATCTGAAACGGGGAAGCACATGATGGCCTGGCTTGCCACGACGTTCGCCAAGTACCCCGAGCTCGCGGTGTTCCTGGTGATCGGCATCGGCTACTGGATCGGCGGCTTCAAGTACCGCGGCTTCGGATTGGGGCCCGTCACAGGCTCGCTGATCGTGGGCCTGCTGGTCGGCGCGTACTTCAACGTGCCGATCGCGCCGATGGCGAAGTCGCTCCTGTTCCTGCTGTTCCTGTTCGCGATCGGCTATTCGGTGGGGCCGAAGTTCTTCGAGGCGATGAAGGGCGACGGCCTGCGCTGGGCGGTGCTGGCCGTGGTGATCTGCGTCTCGGGGCTCGCCGCGGCGTACGTGGTTGCGCGTGTGCTCCATCTCGACCCGGGCTTCGCCGGCGGCCTCGTGTCCGGCGCGCTGACCGAATCGCCCGCGATCGGCACGGCGACCGAGGCGATCAACGCGCTGGCGCTGCCCGACGCCGAGCGCGCGCGCCTGGTCGGGCACGTCGCCGTTGCCGATGCGATCTGCTACGTCTACGGCGCGTTCGGCGTCATCGTGTTCTGCGGCGTCGTCGGCCCGAAGCTGCTCGGCATCGATCTCGTCGCCGAGGCGCGCAAGGCCGAGGCCGACCTCGGCATCGATCGCACGCGTCCGGGCGTCGTCTCGGCGTGGCACGCGTTCGAGTTGCGCGCGTTCCGCATCGAGCCGTCGGCGAACGCCGCGCGCCGCACCGTCGACGAGATCGAGCACCTCGTGCCGGGCGTGCGGATGTTCGTCGAGCGCATCCGCCGCGGCACCCGGTTGCTCGAGCCCTTGCCGGGCACCGTCGTGCAGGCGGGCGACATCGTCGCGCTCTCCGGTCCGCGCGAGATCATGACCCGGGTGGGCCCTGCGCCGGGCATCGTCGAGGTCGAGGACCGCGAGCTCCTCGACCTGCCGGCGGCGGCGTTCGACGTCTACGTCACCGGTGATGCCGTCATCGGGCGCACGCTCGCCGACCTCGCCGCGTCCAACCTGCCGCTGCGCGGCGCGTTCCTGCGCCACATCACACGCAGCGGCCAGGCGATCGAGATCGCCCCGCTGACGCGGATCGAACGCGGCGATATCGTGCGCATCGTCGGCGCCGAGCCGGCCGTGCGGCGCGCGGCGGAGGTTGTCGGCGAGATCGTGCAGCCGACCGACACCACCGACTTCGTCGCGTTGTCGCTGGGCATCCTCGCGGGCGCGCTCGCCGGCATCGCAATCGTCGTGCCGCTCGGCGACGTGCGCGTGTCGATTGGCACGAGCGTCGGCACGCTGATCGCGGGGCTCGTCGTCGGGTACCTGCATTCGCGCAAGCCGACGTTCGGCCGCATCCCGCCCGGCGCGGTCGCGCTGATGACGGCGCTCGGCCTCGCCGCATTCGTCGGCATGATCGGCCTCGGTGCCGGCCCGCATTTCGTCGAGGCGATGCGCGAGTCCGGTGCGAGTCTCTTCCTCGGCGGCATCGTCGTGACCACGGTGCCGCTCCTCGTCGGTCTCTACTTCGGCCGCTATGTGCTGAAGCTCAACCCGGTGCTGCTGCTCGGCGGCATCGCCGGCGCGCTGACGATGACGGCTGGCCTCGCGTCGGTGCAGGAGCGCTCGGACAGCCCGGTCGCCGTGCTCGGCTATTCCGGCACCGTCGCCATCGGCCACATCCTGCTGACGCTGTGGGGGATGGTGATCGTGCGGCTGGTGACCTGAGCAGCGGCGCCGTTCACGCAGCCGTCGCGCGATCGAAGTCGCCGAGCCGCGGCGGCTCGGGCGTTCGCCGCCATTGCCCCGGCGTCGTGCCGGTCCAGCGCCGGAAGGTGCGCATGAACGGGCTCACGCCGGCATAGCCGAGCGCGGCCGCGATGTCGTCGAGCGCAATGGCGCGGTCGGCGAGAAGCTCGCGCGCGACCTCGAAACGCACCTCGTCGAGCACCGCCTGGAACGTCGTGCCGGACGCCTTGAGACGCCGGTTGAGCGTGCGCCGGTGCATCGCCAGCATCTGCGCCACCTCGTCACCCGAGTTGCGGCCCTGAAGCAGCGTCAGGCGCAGCGCGCGGCACACGCGCTGCACGAGGTTGCCTCGGCCGGCGCGCTCGGCCTCGTCGAGGGCCTGGCGCAGCCGTGCGGGGTCGCTGCCCGGCAGCGGCCTGTCGAGCCACGACGCGGCGAAGCGCAGCGTGCTCGCTTCCGAATTGAAGCGTGGCGCGGCCCTGAAGAGGTTGCGATAGGGCTGCACATCGGCCGGCGGCGCGTGGGAGAACAGCACCTCGCTCGGCGCGAACAGCGGTCCGCAGAGCTCGCGCAGGAAGCTCATGCCGCCGGCGAGCAGCGCGTCGTACATCGTGCCCGTGTGCTCGAGGCCGGGATGGTAAACCGCATATCCGAAGTC
>JAICUU010000247.1 GCA_025935675.1 Burkholderiales bacterium | reverse complement strand
GCCTACGCCCATGAGCTCGCCCGCCCCGAAATCCTCGCCGCGTGCCGAGGCGCCAGCGCCGCGCGTCGAGCGCCTCGACCCCGTGGGCGCCGCGAAGCGTCTCGCCGCGCTGTGCGCGCTGACCGAGGAGGCAGTGCGTGAGCAGTCGCAGATCAACTTCGTGCTGCCGCTCGACGACGGCGCGATCGAATCGTACTGGCGGCGGGCGCTCGACGACGTGGGGCAGGGCGCGCGCATACTTTTCGTCGCACTGCGAGCCGACGATGTCGTCGGCACCGTCACGCTCGCGCCGGCGCCGCAGCCCAACCAGCGCCACCGGGCGGAGATCCAGAAGCTGATCGTCGCGACGCGCGCGCGGGGTGCCGGCGTCGCCTCCGCGCTCATGCGCGCCGCGGAAGCGGCATCGCTTGCGATGGATCGCTGGCTCGTGACGCTCGACACTCGTACAGGGAGTGCTGCCGAGACGTGCTACAGTCGATGGGGATACGTGGCGATCGGGTGCGTGCCCGACTACGCGGTCGACCCCGACGGCGTGACGTTCGCTCCCTGCACGTTTTTCTACAAGCGGCTGCGGGCCCCGGCCACGTGAGTTCGCGCGAGTCCTGCGAATCGCGCTTCGCGGTGAACGATCGACGATGAACGCAGCGACCACCGCGCGGCCCGCCAAGGCGCGCACCGGCATCGAGGGCCTCGACGACGTGCTGGCCGGCGGCTTTTCCGACGGTCACGTGTTCCTGATCGAGGGCAACCCCGGGACCGGCAAGACGACCATCGCGCTGAGCTTCCTGATCCAGGGCGCGAAGGACGGCGAGCGCGGTCTCTATGCGACGTTGTCGGAGACCGAGGCCGAGTTGCGCGACGGCGCCGCGTCGCACGGCTGGACCCTCGGCGACGGCATCGAGGTGTTCGAGCTCGTGCCGCCCGAAAGCCTCCTCGACGCCAACCAGCAGCAGAGCCTGCTGTATTCGTCCGACCTCGAGCTCGGCGAGGTGTCGCAATCGATCTTCCGGGCCTTCGAGCGCGTCAGGCCGCGCCGGGTGGTGATCGACAGCCTCTCGGAAATCCGCCTGCTCGCGCAGAATTCGCTGCGCTACCGGCGCCAGATCCTCGCACTCAAGCACTACTTCGCGCGCCATGGCGCCACCGTGGTAATGCTCGACGATTGCACGTCCGAGGATGGCGACAAGACCGCGCACAGCGTCGTCCATGGCGTCGTCCGTCTCGAGGAGCTCGCACCGGCGTTCGGCGCCGAGCGGCGACGGCTGCGAGTGTCCAAGTATCGCGGCCAGCCGATCCGCGGCGGCTACCACGACTTCACCATCCGGACCGGCGGTGTGGAGGTCTATCCACGATTGGTCGCGTCCGAGCACCACGGCGGGTTTGCCCGCGACCCGATCAAGAGCGAGATTCCAGGGCTCGATCAGCTGCTCGGCGGCGGCGTCGAGCGCGGATCGAGCACGCTGATCCTGGGTCCCGCGGGGACCGGCAAGAGCACGATCGCCCTGCAGTTCGTGGCCGCCGAAGTGAAAAGGGGCGGACACGCCGCGATGTTCGTGTTCGACGAGGAGCTCGGCTTGCTGTTCAACCGCACCCGCGCGCTGGGCTTCGATCTCGAGTCGATGCGCGACGCCGGCAAGCTGCACATCGAGCAAGTCGATGCCGCGGAGCTGTCCCCGGGCGAGTTCGCGCATCGAGTACGGCGGATCGCGCAGCACATGGGCGTGCGTGCAGTGCTGATCGACAGCCTCAATGGCTACAACGCCGCGATGCCGGAAGAGAATTCGCTGATCCTGCATATCCACGAGCTGCTGCAGTTCCTCAATCGCCAGGGCGCCAACACATTCCTCACGGTGGCGCAGCACGGCCTGGTCGGCGACATGAAGGCGCCTGTCGATGTCACCTACCTCGCGGACACCGTTATCCTGCTGCGGTACTTCGAGGCCACCGGCAAGGTCCGGCGAGCCGTGTCCGTCATCAAGAAGCGCACGGGTCCGCACGAGGACACCATCCGCGAATTCCAGATCGGGGCCGGCGGATTGACGCTCGGTCCTCCGTTGACGGAATTCCAGGGCGTCCTGCGCGGGGTTCCAGAGTTTGTCGGCAGCGCGAAGCCGCCGATGCCGACGCCGGGGATGGGTGGCCACACATCCTGACCGGTTCATGCCGGGGGCAATGATTTACGCGCCCGCCGGGCGCGACGCGGCGGTCGCCGCTGCGCTGCTGCGCGAGGCCGGCATCGCGTCGTCGGTGTGCGCCGATTTCTCGGCCCTCGAGCGCTCGCTGGGCGACGACGCCGGCTTCGTGGTGGCCACCGAGGAGGCGCTGCGCGACGAGGACCTGCGCGGCGTGGCCGCGTGCCTGGGGGCGCAGTCCGCCTGGTCCGATCTGCCGTTCGTCGTCCTCACGCGTCGCGGCGAAGGGACGGCACGCGCGCCGGACGGCACGCGGCTCGAAAGCGTGCTCGGTAACGTGACGTTCCTCGAGCGTCCTTTCCATCCGCAGACGTTCATCAGCGTCGCGCGCGTCGCCGTGAAGGCGCGCGAGCGCCAGTTCGAGGCCCGCGCGCGCATCGAGGAGCTGCGCGAAGGCGAGGAGCGCCTGCGCACGGCGCTGCTCGCCGGGCGGCTCGGGCCCTGGGAGCTCAATCTCGCAACCGGGTCGTTGAGAGCGTCGCCGACCTTCGAGGCGATCATGGGCCTCGGCGGTGGTGACGGGCTCACGCGCGGCGATCTCCTCCGCGCCGTGCATCGCGACGATCGCGAGCGTGTCGTTGGTGCGCTCGACGGCGCGGCCGCCAGCGGGGCGGAATACGCGATCGAGCATCGCGTCGTATGGCCCGATGGCAGCCTTCACTGGGCGGATTTCCGTGCGCGCGTCGTGCGCAAGTCCGCCCACGACGCGCGCCTGGTCGGCGTCGCGTCCGAGATCACCGATCGCAAGGACGCCGAGCACGCGCTGCGCGCGGTCAACGAGACGCTCGAGGAGCGCGTCGCCGCGCGCACGCGGGAGCTGCGGGACGCGCATGCGGCCGTGCTCGCCGAGATCGAGCAGCGCAAGCGCGCCGAGGACGACCTCCGCCAGGTGCAGAAGCTGGAGACGCTCGGCCAGCTCACCGGCGGTGTCGCCCACGATTTCAACAACCTGCTGATGGCGGTGATCGGCAACCTCGATCTGCTTCGCAAGCGCTTCGCCGACCACGCGGAGGCGATGCGCTTGGTGGACGGGGCGCTGCGGGGTGCCCAGCGCGGCGCTGCGCTGACCCAGCGCCTGCTCATGTTCGCGCGTCGCCAGGAACTTGCGACCGAGCCCGGCAGCCTCGTCGAGCTGGTCCGCGGCATGGCGGACCTGATCGAGCGCTCGGTCGGCGCGCAGATCGATGTCCGTCTCGAGCTGCCCGCGACCGTGCCGCTGGTGATGCTCGACACCAACCAGATCGAGCTCGCGATCCTGAACCTCGCCATCAACGCCCGGGACGCGATGCCCGACGGTGGCGTGCTCACGATCGGCGTCGACACCGTCGAGGCCGCGGCGGATATCGAGCTCGCGGCGGGTGCCTATGTCCGGGTGCGCGTCAGCGACACGGGACATGGCATGGACGAGCAAACGCTGCGCAAGGCGGTCGAGCCGTTTTTCTCGACGAAGGAGCTCGGCAAGGGCACGGGCCTCGGCCTGTCGATGATCCATGGACTCGCCGCGCAGCTCCACGGCGCGCTCCGCCTGTCGAGCGAAGTCGGCAGCGGTACGCGCGCCGAGATCTGGCTGCCGGTGACCGCCGAGCCCGCCGCCGAGCCCGCGAAAGCGCCGCAGGCGGCGAGCGGCGCGCCGTCGCGCAGGCTGTCCATCCTCGTCGTCGACGACGATGAGCTGGTCGCGTTCAGCACCGCGAACATGCTCGAGGATCTCGGTCACGCCGTGGTCGCGGTGGCGTCCGCGCGCCAGGCACTCGATATCCTCGCGGGCCGCGACCCGGTCGATTTTGTCGTCACGGATTATGCGATGCCCGGCATGAACGGCGTGGAATTCGCGGAGCGGGCGCGTCAGTTGCGCCCCGGGCTCCCGATGCTGCTGGTCTCGGGCTATGCCGATCTCCCGCAGCGTTCGCCGGTGGACCTGCCGCGGCTCGGCAAGCCCTATCATCAGCAGCAACTCGCCGCCGAGATCGAACGGCAACTCTCGGCCTGCGAGCTGCGCACGCCGAGAGCGCAAGCCTTCGCGGACGAGGCGGCGCCAGGCAATCGAGGAGTCGACCATGAAGTCGAGTGCAACGGACGTCATCGACGGCCCTTGTGACAACGGCGGCGCGCACGCGCCCGCTGTCGCTGCTTCCCGCATGATCGTCGCGAGCGGGACGGCCTGGGAGCCGATCGTCGGCTATTCGCGGGCGGTGCGCGTCGGTGTCCAGGTGTTCGTCTCGGGCACCACGGCGACCGACGAGGCGGGCGCGATCGTCGGCATCGGCGACGCTTACGCGCAGGCGAAGCAGGCGATTTCCAACATCGCTGCGGCGCTCGCGCGCGCCGGCGCGTCGCTCGACGACGTCGTGCGCACCCGCATTTACGTCGTCGACATCGACGATTGGCAGGCGGTCGGCCGCGCGCATGGGGAATCGTTCGGCGGTATCCGCCCGGCGTGC
>JAICUU010000180.1 GCA_025935675.1 Burkholderiales bacterium | reverse complement strand
TGCGGCCTCGGCTGCCCGACCAACGCCAAGCAGTCGATGCTGGTGACGACGATTCCGGCAGCGCTCGATCGCGGCGCGACGCTCTTCACGCGCCTTCGCGCACTGCGCCTTGTCGTGGCGCGCGACCGGATCGCCACGCTCGAATGCGCGGCGCTGGCCGCCAACGGCGTCGACGTCGCACCGTGGACGGTGCGCGTACGGGCTCGGGCGTTCGTCGCTGCCGCCGGCGCGATCAATACACCGGCGCTGCTGTTGCGGAGCGCGCTTCCCGATCCGCATGCGCTCGTCGGCAAGCGCACATTCCTGCATCCGACCGTGGTCTCGGCGGCGACGATGCCCGAGCGCATCGACCCCTTCGCCGGCGCGCCGCAATCGGTGTACAGCGATCAGTGGCTCGACGTCGCGCCCGACGGCCCCGTCGGCTACAAGCTCGAGGCGCCGCCCGTGCACCCGATCCTCGCGGCGATCACGCTGCTCGATTTCGGCGCGGCGCATGCGGCGCGGATGGCCGAGCTGCCGCGCTGGCACGTGCTGATCGCGCTCTTGCGCGACGGCTTCGCCGGCGCTTCGCAGGGCGGCGTCGTGCGCCTCCGCGACGACGGCTCGCCGCTCCTCGATTACCCACTCGACGACTACCTGTGGGACGGCGTGCGCCGCGCGATGACGTCGATGGCGGAGCTCCAGTTCGCCGCGGGCGCGCGCGAGGTCGTGCCGGTGCACGCGCGCGGCTTCGGCTACCGGAGCTTCGCTGCCGCGCGCGACGCGATCGCGCGCTTCGACCTTGCGCCACGACGCACGCCGGTCGTCTCGGCGCACGTGATGGGCGGCGCGCCGTTCGGCAGCGACTCGGCGACGAGCGTCGTCGGCGAGGACGGACGCCATCACGAGATCGCGAATCTCTACGTGATGGACGGGTCGCTCTTCCCGACGTCGATCGGCGCCAATCCGCAGTTGTCGATCTTCGCGATCGTCGCACGGCTCGCCGACGGCCTCGCCCGTGCACTACGACGGGCGGTTTAGTGTGCAAGCTCTAGACGATCGCCCCTAGATTGAAGCGTCCGGCGCATTGCGCGCCGATTGTCCTCGAAGGAGCCTTCATGCCCACGCAAGCCCATGCTGTTTCCGCCGGCGAGCGGATCGTCGCCGCCTATCGCCAGGCCTGGCTCGCCGGACTCGGCGCCGCCGCCCTGGCGCGCGATTGGCTCGACACCGGCGCGGCGCCGATGCTGCGCACGCTGGTCAAGGAGGGGACGCGCGTCGAAGCTCAGGCGATGCGCATCGTCGGTGCGCGCGTCGGGTCGTCGTACGCGCTGGCCGGCAGCGCGTGGCGCCGCGCGCGCCGCGGAGCCCGCGCCGCGATCCGGGTGGCGCGCGCGCGCGTTCCCGGCGCACTCGGCCAGCTGCCGCTGCCATCGCGCGTGGCCGCGCTGGTGAAGCCCGCGCTCGCCGAGATCGCCCCGTCACGGCCGCGCAAGGCGCAACGCGTAGCGCCGACGAAGGCGGCGCGCGTCGTGCGAAAGCCACGCGGCAAGGCCGCGGTCGCGGCGCGCCGCGCTCGCAACCGCGCGTAACGCAGTCCCGGCGCCTTGGCGCGTCCTCATTCCCCGCGCCGGCCGTCTCACCGGCGCGGGCGTCTCGGCCTCGCGCTCGCCGGCGGCGGCCCGCTCGGCGGCATCTACGAGATCGGCACGCTCGTCGCGCTGCAGGACTCGCTCGCCGGCATCGACTTCGCCGACCTCGACGTCTACGTCGGTGTATCGTCGGGCGGCTTCGTTGCCGCGGCGCTCGCCAACGGCATCTCGCCATCGCAGATGGTGCGTCTCTTCATCGACGATGGCGACGATGCGGCGCTCAAGCCGGAGCTCTTCCTGCGTCCCGCGTTGCGCGAGTTCGCGGCTCGCACGCGCACGCTGCCCGGCCTCGCCATGCGCGCGCTGCGGCAATACGCCGCGAGCCCGTGGAAGCGCGGCGCGTGGCGCTCGTTCGCGACGCTGTCGCGCGCGCTGCCGACCGGTGTATTCGACCATCGCGCGCTCGACCATTTCCTCCGCGAGCTCTTCGCCGTGCCCGGCCGCAGCAACGATTTCCGCGCGTTGCGCGCGAAGCTCTTCCTCGTCGCCACGCACCTCGACTCGGGCGCGCCGGTGACGTTCGGCATGCCGGGCCTCGACCACGTGCCGATCTCGCGCGCGATCGAGGCGTCGAGCGCGCTCCCCGGCCTCTTCCCGCCGGTGACCATCGACGGCACGCACTACGTCGACGGTGCGCTCAACAAGACGCTGCACGCGTCGGTGGCGCTCGACGCCGGCGCCGACCTCCTCGTGGCCGTCAATCCACTGGTGCCGTTCGACGCCGCGCGCGCGGCGCGGCGCGACGTGCATCGCGAGCGGATCCGCACGCTCGGCGAGGGCGGCCTGCCGCTCGTGCTCGCGCAGACCTTCCGCGCGGTCATCCATTCGCGGATGAAGGCCGGGATGGACAAGTACCGGCGCGACTATCCGCGCGCCGACGTCGTGCTGTTCGAGCCGGCGCGCGAGGACGCCGACATCTTCTTCGCGAGCATCTTCAGCTATGCCCAGCGCAAGCGCCTGTGCGCGGTCGCCTACGACACCACGCGCGAAGACCTGCGGCGGCGCGCGGCGGAGCTCGCGCCCCTTTTCGCGCGGCACGGCATCCGCATCGACGCCGCGCGACTTGGCGACCGTTCGCGCACGCTCGTCGATGCGCTCGACGACCCGCGGCCACTGCGCAGCGGGCCGCGCCGGCGCAACGTCGCGCGCGCGACCCGCGAGCTCGCGCACGTGCTCGACATCCTCGAGCGCCACCTCGCGCGCGCAGCGGCCACTTAGCGCGATTTCGCGTCGATTGCGGAGCTCCGACGCCGCGCACTACACTGGTCGCCCGCGCAATCGTCCGCGGCAAACCATGTCGGACAAGAAACGCCCGCGCCGCACCCGCGAGCGCATCCTCGAGACGAGCCTCGCGTTGTTCAACCGCGCCGGTGAGCCCAGCGTCACGACGGCCGACATCGCCGACGAGATGAACATCAGCCCGGGCAACCTTTACTACCACTTCCGCAACAAGGACGACATCATCGGCGAGCTGTTCGCCGCCTACGCGTCGGACGTGTCCCCGCTGCTCGCCATCCCGCCAGCGCGGGCGCCCGACATCGAGGACCTTTGGCTGATGCTGCACCTCGTGTTCGAGCGGATGTGCGCGTACCGCTTCCTGTTCCGCGACCTCGACGAGATCGCGTCGCGCAACCGGAAGGTCGCGCTCGCGCACGCGATGCTGGTGCGACGCTGCGAGGAAACCATCGTCGCGCTCTGCCGGGGCTTGGTCGGCGCGGGCACGATGCACGCGGGCGAGCGCGACATCGCCGCGATCGCCGCCAACGTCGCCATCGTGTCCACGTACTGGCTGTCTTACCAGCGGCTCGCCGCCAATGCTCGCGCCCCCGGCGACGCCGATGCCGCCGACCCCTCGCGCGCCGCCTGGCAGGTGCTCGCGCTGATCGCGCCGTACACTTCGGGCGCGGCGCGCGCGCTGATCGAGCGCCTCGGCGACCGCTACCTCGGCAAGGAGCGTCGATGACCCGGAAATGGACGAAGTTCCCGCACGCCGACGAGCGCTTCGTCTACGAGGGCGCGGCGCTCGCCAAGTCGTGGCCGCGACTGCATCGCGGCGACTGCGAGCCGCTGCCGAAGACCGCGGATGCGCAGGCCGCGTGGAGCGCGTTTCACGCGGGCGATTTCGCCGTCGCGGTCGAGGCGGGCCGCGCGGCCGGCGGCGCGGGGCTCAACGCGGCGATCAAGGCGCAGGCGATCTACGCGACGTATCTCGAGAAAAAGGACGCCGCGCGCCTGGCACTCTTCGAGGAGGCGGCGCAATGGGCGGACGCGCGGCGCGCCGACGCGCCGCGCGACGCCAATGCCCATTACCTCTACGCCTACGCGCTTGGCCGCTACAGCCAGAAGTCGTCGGTCGCGAAGGCGCTCGCGCAGGGCTACGGCGGCAAGATCAAGGAGGCGCTCGCGACCGCGCTCGCGCTCGCGCCCAAGCATGCCGACGCGCACGCCGCGTTCGGCGCCTACCAAGCCGAGGTGATCGACAAGGTCGGGGCGCTGGTCGGCGGCCTCACCTACGGGGCGAAGAAGGATTCGGCGATCGAGCACTTCGAGACCGCACGCAAGCTCTTCCCGGAGAGCGCGATCGAGCGGATCGAATACGCGAATGGCCTCTTGCTGCTGTTCGGCAAGGCGCGCATCGCCGATGCGCAGAAGTTCTACGAGGCGGCGGCGAAGGTCGTGCCGGCGGATGCGATGGAGCGGCTCGACGTCGAGCTCGCGAAGTCGGAGCTCGAATAGGGCTGCCTCCGTCAGCCCACGGCAATGCGCGCGACGGTTGCAGCCGTCTCGCCCGGCGCAAGCGGGCGCTCCCGCGGCCACCGCGTCATCAGCGTCGCGAGCACGAGGTCCTCGAACGCATCGGCGAAGTGCGCAGCGATGCGCGCAGGATCGGGACAGAAGCCGCGGTCGGCGATCACGCCGAACTGCACGCCGCCGTTGTACGAGATCACCGACAGCCCGAGGCCGATGTCGCCCGACTGCGGCACCCAGAACATGAGGTCGTCGATCCGCGCGCCGGCGAGGTAGAGCGGCTTCGGCGGGCCCGGCACGTTGGTCAGCACCGCGCTGGCATTGCGCGCGAGGATCGCGAGCAGCGCCTCCTGCAGCAACCGCGGTCCCGAGCCCATCGCGGCGATGAGCCCCAGCGCGAGCGCCGGCTGCACGCTCTTCTTGAGCGCGCGCATGCCGGCGTGCACCGCGGCGAGCCGCGCGACCGGATCGTCGATGCCGAGCGGCAATTCGACGAACACGAGGCCGAACTCGTTGCCGAGGTCGCAGGCGCGCTCCAGCGGCCGCAGGTTCACCGGCACCAGCGCGCGGATCGTCTGGCCGGCAACGTCGTCGCCCATGTCGCGCAGGTAGCGCGAAAGCGCGGCGGCCACCGTGGTCATCACGACGTCGTTGATCGACGCGCCGTGGGCACGCCCGATCGCCTTCAACTCGTCGAGCGGCAGTGGTCGCGCCCATGCGACGCCTTTGCGGATGCCAGGCTTGCCCTTGAAGCGCGTCGCCGCATCCTCGCCCATCAGCGCGAGATGGGCGATCTCCGCGGCGATTTCGCCGCCCTTGCTCGCGAGCGCCGCCGCCTTCGACGGATCGGACCAGAGCTCCGCGCCCTTGTCGACGATCGTGCCGCCGATGCGCATTGCGGTATCGAGCACCGCCGCGAGCGGGTCGTCGCTCGCGCGTCGTTTGCGCACCGTACGCTTGCCGGAAGGTGCGTCGAACGGCATCGCCGGCGGACCGTCGCGCGCGGCATCGGTCATCGCCAGCATCACGCGCACGAGCGCGATGCCGTCGGCGTAGCTGTGGTGGATGCGCACCACCAGCGCGCTGCCGCCGCCGACGTGGTCGACGAGGTGTAATTGCCAGGCGGGCCGGTCGGTGGGAAGTGGCTGGTCGACGAGCGACGACACGAAGCGCGCGAGTGCATCGCGCCCGGATCCGCGCGGCAGCGCGTGGTGCTCGAGCTGCCGCGACAACGCGAAATCCGGATCGACGCGCCAGCTCGCGCCCGCCGCATCCTCGGTCGGGATGCAGCGGAACCGCTCGAACCTGAGGAAGCGCTCGGTGACGACGGCCGCAAGGCGCTTGCGCGCAACGGGGCGATCGAAGATCAGCACGCCGCAGATCACCATCCGGTTGTACGGGCGATCCATCCGCAGCCACGCGGTGTCGACCGCCGACATCTTCTCGCGGGCAGATGCTTTCGACCGGTGCAATTTCGTCCTGGCGGGCATGCCGGCGCGTGGTTTGCACGCCGTTCGACGTTCGCGCTAAATTAGCATGAACTCTCGCCAGGAGGAGGCGCCATGCCGACCGCACCCAGGGCCGCGGATCTGAAGACGCGCTTCGAGGCCGCCGCCGCCGCGGCGAAAAAGACCAGGAAGCGGCCCGACAACGCGACGCTGCTCAAGCTCTACGCGTACTACAAGCAGGCGACGGAAGGCGACGTCAAGGGCGAGCGCCCGGGCGGGTTCGACTTCGTCGGCGGCGCCAAGTACGACGCATGGCAGAAGCTCAAGGGCACCAGCACCGACGATGCGATGACGGCCTACATCAAGCAGGTCGACAAGCTCAACCGCGACTGAGCCAACCTCGCTTCATGCCGTCATCCCCGCGAAAGCGGGGATCCAGTCGTGCCACGGCAACCGCCGCACTGCGCGCACAGCTCGATATGCCAAGGCTGGATTCCCGCATGCGCGGGAATGACGGGATCGACGGGGCCTACCCGCCCTTGCGCGCAACGCGCACGCCCTTGGCCGCCCTGCGCGTTCCGCTCCCGCCGGCGCTTGATACCGACTTCGCGGCACCCTTCGCGGGGCGTTTCGCGACGGGTGCGGTACCTTTGGCATTGCGCGCCGCAGGCGAGCTCTTTCGCCGTGCGCTTGCGGCCCGGGGCTTGCCGCCCTGTGCGCGCACGAGCGTATTGACGGCGTCGGCCAAAGCATCGACGCGCGCCGTCAACTGCTGGACATCGCTTTGCGTGTGCACGCCGAGCCGCGCGAGCGCCTTGGCGACGCGATCCTCGAACACCTTCTCGAGCCTGTCCCAGGTGTCGCCGGCGATCGTCTGCACGCGCGCTGCGCCTCCCATGGCCGCGTCGCGCGCGGCCGCCGCGGTCGACGACGCGGCGCTGCGCGTATCCTTTTCGAGGGACTCGCCCTGCTTCACCAGCGTGTCGAACACCTTGCGGCCTTCGGCCTGCGCGCGCGAGAACGCGCCCAGTCCCGCGAGCCAGATCTGCCGCGACGAATCG
>JAICUU010000141.1 GCA_025935675.1 Burkholderiales bacterium | reverse complement strand
TATCCGCGCCAGCTCTCCGGCGGCCAGCGGCAGCGCGTGGCGATGGGGCGCGCGATCGTCCGCGACCCGCAGGTGTTCCTGTTCGACGAGCCGCTGTCGAACCTCGACGCCAAGCTGCGCGTGCAGATGCGCACCGAGATCCGCGAGCTGCACCAGCGCCTCGGCACGACATCGATCTACGTCACGCACGACCAGATCGAGGCGATGACGATGGCCGACAAGATCGTCGTCATGCGAGACGGCGTCGTCGAGCAGATCGGCGGGCCGCTCGAGCTCTACGACACGCCGCGCAACACGTTCGTCGCGGGGTTCATCGGCTCGCCGGCGATGAACATGCTGCCGGGCGTCGTCGCGCGCGACGGCGGCGGCGGCGCGCGCGTGCGCCTCGACCACGGCGGCCACGTCATCGTCAACGCGGGCGCCGACGGCCAGCGCGTGCTGTGCGGCGTGCGGCCCGAGCATTTCGGGCTCGCTTCCGTCGATGCGCCGGTGAGCGGCAAGGTCGTGGTGATCGAGCCGACCGGCGCCGACACGCAGGTCGTCTGCCGGATCGGCGACACCGACGTCGTGGCGATGGTGCGCGACCGCGTCGCCTGCCGGCCGGGCGAGCACGTCGGGCTCGTGCCCGACGCCGCCCGGGTTCATGTGTTCGACGCAACGAGCGGGGCAAGGCTCGCCGCGTGACAGGGGAGTGATCGGCCGCGCGCCCGACCCGCGCGCGGAACCTTGGAGTTCCAACGACAGGCATTGGAGGAAGCATGAACGATTTCAAGCGACGTGATTTCCTGAAGACCAGCGCCGGCGTCGCCGCGGCGACCGCCGTCGGCGCAGGCGGCGCGCTATTCGCGGGCGAGGCCGCCGCGCAGCACTACAACGCCAAGCCCGAGAAGGGCGCCAAGCTGCGCGTGCTGCGCTGGAAGCGCTTCGTGCAAGGCGACGAGGACGTCTGGCTCGCCAACACCAAGAAGTTCACGCAGATGACCGGCGTCGAGGTGCGGGTCGATTCCGAGGGCTGGGAAGACGTGCGGCCGAAGGCGGCGGTGGCCGCCAACGTCGGCAGCGGTCCCGACATCATCATCAGCACGATGGAGGACGCGCACCTCTATCCCGAGAAGCTCGTCGACGTCTCGGATCTCGCCAACTACCTCGGCGGCAAGTACGGCGGCTGGTACCAGTCGGCGAAGGACTACGGGATGGACGGCAAGCGCTGGGTGGCGATCATGATGGGCGCCGCCGGCAACGCGATGGTCGTGCGCAAGTCGATGATGAACGCCGCCGGCTTCGAGCAGTTTCCGACCGACATGCCCGGCTTCATGAAGCTGTGCCAGGCGCTCAAGGCCAAGAACACGCCGGCCGGCTTCGCGCTCGGCAACGCCACCGGCGACTCGAGCTGGACGTCGTGGCTCGTCTGGGCATTCGGCGGCAAGCTCGTCGACGAGCACAACAAGGTCGTCATCAACAGCCCGCAGACGCTGCAGGCCCTCGAGTACGCGAAGGAGCTGTACCCGAACTTCATCCCCGGCACGCTGTCGTGGCTCGACCCCAACAACAACAAGGCGTTCCTCGACGGCCAGCTCGGCCTCACCGCCAACGGCATATCGGTCTACTTCGCGGCCAAGAACTCGCAGGACCCGAAGATGAAGGAGATCGCCGACGACATCATCCACGCCAAGTTCCCGAACGGCGTCGACGGCAAGGCGGCCGTGCAGAACCTCGTGTTCCCGATGATGATCTTCAAGTACTCGAAGTACCCGAACGCGGCCAAGGAATACCTGCGCTTCATGATGGAGAAGGAGCAGTACGTGCCGTGGCAGGAGGCGTCGATCGGCTACGTCTGCCATCCGCTCGCCGCCTACGAGTCGAGCGCGTTCTGGACCGCCGATCCCAAGGTCACGCCGTACCGCGACTGCATGAAGGACATGCGCAACAACGGCTACGCGGGCACGATGGGGTACGCGTCGGCGCAGTGCTCGGCGGATTTCATCATCCCGAACATGGTGGCCGAGGCGGCGTCGGGCGCGAAGTCGCCGAAGGAGGCGATGGAGAGGGCGCAGCAGCGCGCAGAACGCTACTACAAGATCTGATAAGCCGTCGCGTTGGGCGGCGGCGGGATGGCGGGACGGGTGCCGCGACGTCTTATCTGTCCGGATTCGAGCGTCATCTGGCGATGACGCTCAATCCGGACGGCGTCGCGGAGGATCGGGGCGGGGTGCAGGCGTCATCTGCCGATGACGCCGCGCGCGCCATCGCTTCGCTCGGCTTCCGCGAGTTCGGGGGCCGCCATCGCTTCGCTCGGCTCTTTGCTGAATCGAGGCGCGCCATGTCGTCATCCCCGCGAAAGCGGGGATCCAGTCGTGACGCGGCGATGTCGGCGGGCTCGAATGGGACTTCGCATCCCGTCGTATGGACACGGGCGGGCAATAAGGCGACCATTCCCGCGCGGCAGCGCCGCCAGCAACGGGCACGACCGCACCCAGACAGGAGATCCGCATGGCTAAAAAATCGAGACGCACGACGTTGTACAGCTCGAAGGGCAAGAAGCTCTACGCCGTCCGCGACAAGGGCGGCCGCTTCAAGGACATCCAGCAATACTCGCGGGCGCACGCGATGGACATGCGGCGCACGAGCAAGGACGAGGCCGCCGAGGGCGCGCGCAAGAAGCCCGCCCGCAAGAGCGCCAGGAAGACGGCGAAGAAGACCACGAAGAAATCCACGCGCAAGATCGCTCGCAAGACGGCGAAGAAGGCGACGCGGAAGTCTGCAAAGAAGTCGGCTCGCAAGACGACGCGCAAGGCCGCGAAGAAGTCGACCCGCAAGACGACGCGCAAGGTCGCAAGGAAGTCCACGCGCAAGACGGCGAAGAAGACGGCCAGGAAGACCGCAAGGAAATCGACGCGCAAGTCCGGCGCGCGCCGCCGCACCGCGAAGAAGGCCTGAGTTGCAGGCGCGCCCGGCCGCTGTGGTACCGGGCGCGCGTGCGCGGCAGGCGGCGCCTGCCCGCCGCGCGCTGAGCCGCTGGCTCGACGATCGCAACGTCCTCGGGCTGGCGTTCCTGCTGCCCGGGGCGCTGATCCTTCTCGTCTTCCTGACCTATCCGCTGGCGCTCGGAACGTGGCTCGGGTTCACCGACGCCAAGATCGGCCGCGCCGGCCACTGGATCGGCCTCGACAACTTCGAGTTCATCTGGAACGACAGCCTGACGAGGCTCGCGCTCTTCAACACGCTCTTCTACACGATCGTCGCGAGCGTCATCAAGTTCGCGCTGGGGCTGTGGCTCGCGATCCTGCTCAACGAGCACCTGCCGTTCAAGGCGTTCTTTCGCGCGATCATCCTGCTGCCGTTCATCGTGCCGACCGCGCTGTCCGCGATCGCATTCTGGTGGATCTACGACCCGCAGTTCTCGATCATCTCCTGGGCGCTGCAGCGGATGGGCCTGATCCACCAGTACATCGACTTCCTCGGCAACCCCTGGATGGCGCGCTTCTCGGTGATCGCGGCCAACATCTGGCGCGGCATCCCGTTCGTCGCGATCTGCCTTTTGGCCGGCCTGCAGACGATCTCGCCGTCGCTGTACGAGGCCGCGGCGCTCGACGGCGCCAACGGCTGGCAGCAGTTCCGGCGGATCACGCTGCCGCTCTTGACGCCGATCATCGCGGTGGTGATGACGTTCTCGGTGCTGTTCACCTTCACCGATTTCCAGCTCATCTACGTGCTGACGCGCGGCGGGCCGCTCAACGCCACGCACCTGATGGCGACGCTGTCGTTCCAGCGCGCGATTCCCGGCGGCAACCTCGGCGAGGGCGCCGCCATCGCGACGGCGATGGTGCCGTTCCTGCTCGCGGCCATCCTCATCTCGTACTTCGGCCTGCAGCGCCGCGCGTGGCAGCAGGGCGGCACCGACCGTTGACGAAGGCCGGCCATGGCGAAAACGGACGACACCAGCACCGTCGGCATGCGCTACCTGACGTCGCCGATGCAGCGGCTCGTCGTGCTGTGGATTCCGCTCTGCGCGTTCCTGTTCGTGCTGCTGTTCCCGTTCTACTGGATGGTGACGACGTCGATCAAGCCCGACGCCGAGCTCTTGCAGCGCGACGGCAATCCGTTCTGGGTCACCAATCCCACGCTCGCGCACATCAAGAAGCTCCTGTTCGACACCCAGTACCCGGAATGGGTGTGGAACACGATGCTGGTGTCGATCTCGGCGACGTTCATCTCGCTTTTCTGCAGCGTGCTCGCCGCGTACGCGATCGAGCGGCTGCGCTTTCGCGGCTCGCGGCTGGTCGGCGCGCTGATCTTCCTCGCCTACCTCGTGCCGCCGTCGATCCTGTTCATCCCGCTGTCGACGATGGTGTTCAAGTTCGGCCTCTTCGACACGCGCCTCGCGCTGATCCTCACCTACCCGACGTTCCTGATCCCGTTCTGCACGTGGCTTTTGATGGGCTACTTCAAGAGCATTCCGTTCGAGCTCGAGGAATGCGCGCTGATCGACGGCGCGACGCGGCTGCAGATCCTGCGCAGGATCGTGCTGCCGCTGGCGGTGCCGGGGCTCATCTCGGCGGGCATCTTCGCGTTCACGCTGTCGTGGAACGAGTTCATCTACGCGCTGACCTTCATCTCGTCGTCCGAGGTGAAGACGGTGCCGATCGGCGTGGTCACCGAGCTCGTCGAGGGCGACGTCTACCACTGGGGATCGCTGATGGCGGGGGCGCTGCTGGGCTCGCTGCCGGTGGCGATCCTGTACTCGTTCTTCGTCGAGTACTACGTCTCGGGGCTCACCGGCGCGGTCAAGGAGTAGGGCTTGCGAAGGGGCGTCGGAACCTCCAGATTGGAGTCGGCGGTAAAATGGCCGCATCCGCAGCCACGCCAACGGAGCGCACCGTGAGCACCCAGGACACCATCCGCGAGCAGGTCACCGGCCATCGCGTCGTGCTTTACATGAAGGGCAGCCCGCAAGTACCGCAATGCGGCTTCTCGGCCACCGCGGCCGAGATCCTGCGCCGCTGCGGCGTCGACGACTATTTCTCGGTCGACGTGCTGTCGAATCCCGATATCCGCAACGGCATCAAGGAATTCGCGAACTGGCCGACGATCCCGCAGCTCTATGTGGACGGCGAGTTCGTCGGCGGCTGCGACATCATGCGCGAGATGTACACGAGCGGCGAGCTGCAGCAGCTCCTCAGCGCCCACCAAGGCGCCTGAGCGCCGACTTCCGGCGAAGCCCACCGTCGCTCGCGACGGCTTCATCCGGACGAGCCGTCATTCCCGCGCATGCGGGAATCCAGCTCTGGCATGACCACGAAGCGCGCCGGCGGTCGACCGAGTCGCCACGACTGGACCCCGCCTTCGCGGGGATGACGTGACTTAAGTCCGCGCCCGCATCACCCGGCGCACTTCCGAAAGGCGCTTCAGCGCGCGGATCACCTGCGCGAGGTGACGGCGATCGCGCACCTGCACGCCGAAGTACATCACCAGCACGTCGCTGCCGTCCGGCCGCTCGACCGATACCGTGTCGATGTTGGCGCCGGCGTCGTTGATCGTCGTCGCGATGACGGCGAGAAGGCCCCGGCGGTCCGACACCAGCAATCGCACGCCGGCCTCGAACACGCCGGCGATGTCCGCCGCCCATTCGACGTCGACGAGCTCGCTCGCGTCGACGCGCTGCTTCCTGAGCGTCGCGCAATCGCGCTGGTGGACGACGAGCCCCTGGCCCTTGCGGAACTGCGCGATGATCGCATCGCCCGGCACGGGCCGGCAGCATTTGGCGTACTGGATCGCCACGCCCTCGACGCCACGCAGCGTCAGCGAACCCTTGGCGGGCGCCGGCAGCAGGTTGGTGCCGACCGGGCTCTCATCGGGGCGCGTGCCGCGCACCAGCGCCTGTGCGACGGCGAACGCGAGCCGCTTGCCGACGCCGATGTCGGCGAGGATCTCGAGCTGGCTCTTCGCGCCGTATTCCTTGGCGAGCGCCTCCCAGCGCTCCCATGCGATCGCGTCGGGCTCGACCTTGAACGTCGCCAGCGCCTGCGACAAAAGCCGCTCGCCCAGTGCCGCCGATTCCTTCTGCTGCAGCGACTTCAAGAAGTGGCGGATGCGCGAGCGCGCCTTGCCGGTGGCGACGAAGGTCAGCCATGACGGGTTGGGCCGCGCGGTGGGCGCCGTCAGGATCTCGACGTGGTCGCCGTTCTTCAATTCGGTGCGCAGCGGCACGATCTCGTAGTTGATTCGCGCGGCGACGCTGTGGTGGCCGATGTCGGTGTGCACGCCGTAGGCAAAGTCGACCGCGGTGGCGCCGCGCGGCAGCGCCATGATCTTGCCCTTCGGCGTGAACACGTAGATCTCCTCGGGGAAGAGGTCGACCTTGACGTTCTCGAGGAACTCGCGCGAATCGCGCGATTCGGACTGGATCTCGAGCAGGCTCTGCAGCCAGCGATGCGTCTCGCGCTGGGCCTCCTCGAGGTCGAGCGCGCCGCCGGTCTTGTAGAGCCAGTGCGCGGCGACGCCGGTCTCGGCGACGCGATGCATGTCGTGCGTGCGTACCTGCGCCTCGAGCGGCGTGCCGAACGGACCGAACAGCGTCGTGTGCAGCGACTGGTAGCCGTTGGCCTTGGGGATCGCGATGTAGTCCTTGAACTTGCCGGGGATGGGCTTGAACTTGTCGTGCAGCACGCCGAGCGCCGCATAGCATGTCTTCTTGTGCTCGACCAGGATGCGCACGCCGTAGATGTCGAACACCTGCGAGAACGAGTAGCGCTTCTCCTTCATCTTGCGATAGACCGAGTAGACGGTCTTCTCGCGGCCAGTCACCGTCGCCATGAGGTCCGCCTGCGCGAGCGCGCCGCGCAGCGACTCGAGCAGCCTGTTCATCACCTCGCGCCGGTTGCCGCGCGCGGTCTTGATCGCGTGCGCGAGGATGCGGTAGCGCATCGGGTAGAGGTGCTTGAACGACAGGTCCTGCAGCTCGAGGAACAGCGCGTTGAGGCCGAGCCGGTTGGCGATCGGCGCGTAGATGTCGAGCGTCTCGCGGGCGATGCGCTTGCGGTGCGTCGGCGCCATCGCGTCGAGCGTGCGCATGTTGTGCAGCCGGTCGGCAAGCTTGATCAGGATGACGCGGACGTCGCGCGCCATCGCCAGCAGCATCTTGCGGAACGACTCGGCCTCGGCTTCCTCGCGTGTGTCGAACGCGATCTGGTCGAGCTTCGACACGCCGTCGACCATGTCGGCGACCGGCTTGCCGAACGTCGTCTCGATCTCGCTCTTGGAGACCTTGGTGTCCTCCATCACGTCGTGGAGGAGGGCGGCGGCGAGCCCGTGCGCATCGAGGCGCCATTGCGACAGGATGCTCGCGACCGCGAGCGGGTGGGTTATGTACGGCTCGCCGGACTTGCGGAACTGGCCGCGGTGCGCGGCTTCGGAATAGTCGAACGCGCGCTCGACGAGCGCGACGTCACCGGGAGCAAGGTAGTGACCGAGGTGTCGGGTGAATTCGGCGATTTCCGACATCGAGGGTCACTCGCGAGCGGAGCTCCCGACGGTCAACTGGCCGTCTTGTGAAGCATCTCCACGCCGACCTTGCCGAGCGCCACTTCGCGCAGCGCGATGACCGTGGGCTTGTCGCGGTCGGGCTCGACGAGGGGCGTCGAGCCCGACGTGATCTGGCGGGCGCGATTGGTCGCGGCGAGCGTGAGCTCGAAGCGGTTGGGGATGCGTGCGAGACAGTCTTCGATCGTGATGCGGGCCATGGCTTATTCCCGGGTGCGTGTTTCGGTGAGACCGGCGATCAGCGACGAATGTCGCGCGCCCTGGCGCGCGCTCGTCAAGCGGGCCGCGCGGACAATGGCGGCGAGGTCGTCGACGGCCGTCGCAAAGTCTTGATTGATAATAACATAGTCGAATTCGGCCCAGTGCGCCATTTCGTCGAGCGCGCCGGTCAGCCGGCGCGCGATGACCTCCTTCGAGTCCTGGCCGCGCCGCACCATCCGGTCGTTGAGCGCTGCGAGCGACGGCGGCAGGATGAAGATGTGCACCGACTCGGGGATGAGCTTGCGCACCTGCGCCGCGCCCTGCCAGTCGATTTCGAGCAGCACGTCCTGGCCCGCGGCCACCTGCTGCTTGAGCCAGGTCGACGACGTCGCGTACCAGTTGCCGTAGACCTTCGCGGACTCGAGGAACTCGCCCGCGTCGCGCAGCTCGGCGAAGCGCTCGACCGTGACGAAGTGATAATGGCGGCCCTCGGATTCGCCCGGTCGTGGCGCCCGGGTCGTCCACGAGATGGACAGCCGGATGCCCGGCTCGCGCTCGAGCAGCGCGTTGACCATGCTGCTTTTCCCGCCGCCCGAGGGCGCCGCGACGACGAACAGCACGCCGGCGGCCGGCGGTGCCTTGGTGGTGATGGACATGGCGGTCGGGTCGGCGCGGCGTGCTCCATTCTACCGGCGCGCCATTTCGCCAGCGAGCGGGGGCGGGTCGCAACGACGGTATACGGCGGCGTGATAACGTCGCGCAGCCTCGACTCATACGCCGCCCATGAGCCATCGGATCGTCTTCCTCGATCGCGCGTCGTTGAGCGCGAACGTCCGCGCACCCGCGTTCCCGCACACCTGGCGCGATCATGAGCGCAGCGTCGCCGACGACGTCGTCGCGCGGCTGGCCGGCGCGACGATCGCGGTCACGAACAAGGTCCCGATCCGCGAGGCTGCGCTCGCGCAATTGCCCTCGCTCGCGCTGATCGCCATCGCCGCCACCGGCAGCGACATCGTC
>JAICUU010000006.1 GCA_025935675.1 Burkholderiales bacterium | reverse complement strand
CCTCGGCTGATCGCCCCGATATGGCCGCCGGCGCGACGCCCGGCGCTAGAATGGCGCTGACGGCGCTGACCGGCCTCCTTTTTTTCGCTTCGCATGCAACTTTCCGCGCCCTTTTTCAAGCTTCCGCTGCGCTTCGATGCGACACGCCTCGCGGCGGAGGTCGCGCAATTCACCGAGGCCGAATGGCGCCCGCATCCGCAGGGCCATCCCGGCAATTCGGCGCTGCCGTACATCGCCCGCCACGGCAACCCGCTCGACGATGGTGTCGCCGGCCCGATGCGCCCCACGCCGCATCTCGCCCGGTGTCCGTACCTGATGCAGGCAATGGGCGCGCTCGACGTCACGCTCGGCCGCAGCCGTCTGATGCGCCTCGACGCGCGCGCCGAGGCGACGCCGCACGTCGACCTGAGCTACTACTGGCAGCAGCGCGTGCGGGTGCACATCCCGGTGATTACCTTTCCCGACGTCACGTTCCTGTGCGGCGACGCGTCGACGCACATGGCCGCCGGCGACTGCTGGATCTTCGACACCTGGCGCGTGCACAACGTGCTCAACCCGGCGAACGCGCAGCGGATTCACCTCGTCATCGACACCGTCGGCAGCGCGAGCTTCTGGCAGCGCGTCGAAGCGGGCGGCGCGGCCGTCGACGTGCCGTATCAGCCGGGTGCAGCGCCGTCGCTGCGCTTCGAGTCGAACAACTATCCGATCGTGATGGCGCCCGCCGAAATGGCGAGCCTGTGGAGCCGCTGGGTCGCCGACGCGCGTGCCGGCGGCACGGCGGCAGCGTCGCTCGCGCCCCTCGAGGCGGCCGTCGAAGCGGTGTTCGGCGATTGGCGAGCGGCGTGGGCCGAGTTCGGCGATCGCGCCGAAGGCTTCGCGCATTTCGCGGCGTTGCGCGACCGCATCGCCGCGCTCGGTGACGCGCATGCCGGCCGCATCGTGCTGCCCAACAGGATGGACCTCGCCGCGTTGCTCAAGGTGTCGCTCGCGCCGGCGCTGATGAGCCCCGAGCTTGCCGCCGCCGCATCGACCGCGCGTGCGGCACCTGTCGCGATGCCGGCCACCGCGACGCAGGTGCCCGAGCTCGGCCAGGCTGCGCAGCCGGTCGCGGCGAGGCCGGGCCTTCGCACCGTGACGCCGCCGGCGCCGCCTTCAGCGGTCACTGCCGCGGGTGCCGATGACGCTGCCGCCGCTGCAGCGACCTCGCCCCTCTCCATCATGCCGAAGCTCACCGTGCAATGGGGCCTGCCGAATTTCGTCCGCAAGGAAGCATCGCCACCGCAAGCGCGCCTCACGCGACCGCTGATCATCGTCGCGGCGCCGCGCTCCGGCAGCACGCTGCTGTTCGAGACGCTGGCCGACGCGCCGGGCCTCTACACGGTCGGCGGCGAGAGCCACGACCAGCTCGAATCGATCGCCGCGCTGCGGCCGTCGATCAACGGCCCGCAATCCAACCGCGCCGATGCGACGGCTGCGACACCGGCGGTCGTCGCCGAGCTTCACGAGCGCTTCCGCAAGGCGCTGCGGGATCGCGACGGTCGCGCGCCCGGTGACGGCGCGCCGCGGCTCCTCGAGAAGACGCCGAAGAACGCGCTGCGCGTGCCGTTCCTCGACGCCGCGTTCCCGGATGCGCGCTTCGTCTACCTGTATCGCGACTTCGACGAAAACGTCGCCAGCATGATGGACGGCTGGGAATCCGGACGCTTCGTGATGTACGCGAACCTGCCGGGCTGGAAAGGGCTGCCCTGGTCGTTCCTGCTGGTGCCCGGATGGCAGGACCTGATCGGCGCCGACGTGGCGACGATCGCGGCGACGCAATGGCTGCGCACGCAATCGGTGCTGCTCGACGACCTCGACAAGCTGCCGCGCGAGCGCGTCCACGCGCTCACCTATCGCGAGTTCCTGGCGAGCCCGACGGATTGCGTGCGCGCGATCTGTCGCTTCGCCGCGCTCGACTGGGACCGGGCGCTGCCGGCGACGCTGCCGCTGTCGCGCCATACGCTGACGCCACCCGCTCCGGAGAAATGGCGTCGCCGCGAAGCCGCGATCGCGCCGCACCGCGCCGCGCTCGCGCGGGTCGGCGAGCGCGCGAAGGCGTTCGTCGCGCGCGCGCAGGCGGGCGCCACGCCGGCCACGGCGACGTCGGGCGGATGATCGCCGAGCGCGCGCTCGACAATCCGGTCTGGGCGTCGCTCAATTCGCGCCACGCGCCGATCGCCGAAGGCGGCGACCTCGCCCGCCGTTATCCGCGCGACGTCTCGCCGCTGTGCGCGCTCGCCGCGCCGACGCAGGCCTGCGCCGACGCGATGGTGGCGATGACCGGCGTCGGCGACGAGATCGCCGTGTTCGGGCCGCAGATGCCGGCCACGCCCGCGGGCTTCGAGATTTTCCGCCAGATGGGCATCCTGCAGATGATCCGTCGCGATCGCGCGCCGCTGCCGCCGCCGGCGATCGCATTCGACGAGCTCGGGGATGACGATGTCGATGCAATGCTCGCGCTCGTCGAGCTCACGCGGCCCGGGCCGTTCTGCCGCCGCACGATCGACCTCGGCCGCTTCGTCGGGGTGCGCGAGGCCGGCCGCATCGTGGCGATGGCCGGCGAGCGGATGTGGATCGACGACCACCGCGAGGTCAGCGGTGTCTGCACGCACCCGGATGCGCAGGGTCGGGGGATTGCGCGCGCGCTGATGGCCGAGGTCATCGACCGGATGCTCGATGCCGGCCAGGTGCCGTTCCTGCACGTCGAAGCGACCAAGGCGCCGGTAATCGCGTTCTACGGATCGCTGGGCTTCGAGCCTCGCGCGTCGTTCGTCGTCACCGGCTACCGGCGCGTCGCGTAACGGCGCCGGCAGGTCGCATCACACGGCGAGACGCCGCGGCTACTTGCGTCGACGACGGGCGACGACGCGCATCACCACGCAGACGACGAGCGCGGTGACCGCGAGGACCAGCGTCGAGGGCTCGGAAAAGATCGTGTGAACTTCCACGTGTAGCACACATGCACGAAGCATTCCATTTCACACAATTGTTCAATAACAACGGGTTGCGCGATCCAGCTGCGGCTTCACCTGCGCAACCGTCAATAAATTCGACACCTGCAACCGGTGCGATTGAAGTGCGGTCGCGCGCCCTCACAATGATTCGGTGCCGACCTTTCCGCGCCTCTCCCGGTAAGCCATGACCAGCCGCCACCATCCCACCGCCTGGATGTGGTCGCAGGCCCTCGACCTCATGGACGAGGCCGAGCGCATGCATCGCCAGTTCTTCCGGCTGACGACATCGTCGCGCGCGCGAATGACGTGGCAGCCGCCGCTCGACGTGTTCGAGGATGAACGCGAGGTGGTGATCGTCGTCGCGATGCCCGGCGTGCCGGCCGACGCCGTCGAGGTCGTGCAGGAGCCCGCAGCACTGATCGTGCGCGGCACGCGGCCGTTGCCCCTGGCCGGCTCACGCCACGCGGTGCGCCAGCTCGAGATTCCCTACGGCGCGTTCGAACGTCGCATCGCCCTGCCCCCCGGTCGGTTCGAGGTCGGCAAACCCGAGCTCGTGCAGGGCTGCCTCGTGCTGCGCCTCGCCAAGAACGGAACGCCGCGATGAGCGACACCCCTTCATTGTTCCCGACCCTGCCGGTGTCGGCTGAATCGGCCGGCGCCGCCGGCAACGTCGCCGCCACCGCGGCCGCGGGCAGCGGCCCGTCGGCGCTGCGGCCGATTCCGGACGACGCGCTGGCGATCCTGCCGGTGCGCAATGTCGTGCTGTTCCCCGGCGCGGTGTTCCCGCTGACGATCGGCCGCGAGCGCTCGCGCGCCGCGGTTCAGGACGCCGTGCGCGCCGAGCGCGCGATCGGCGTGCTGCTGCAGTCGAAGCCCGACATCGAGGACCCGCAGCCGGACGACCTGCACTGGGTCGGCACCAGCGCGGCGATCCTGCGCTACATCACCACGCCCGAGGGCATCCATCACGCGATCGCGCGAGGCTTGAAGCGCTTTCGCGTGCTGCAGTTCCTCGACGGCTGGCCGTTCCCGGTCGCCCGCGTCCAGTACATCGACGAGTCGGACACGGTCGACACCGAGATCGAGGGCCGCGCACGCGCGCTCAAGCAGCGCGCGCTCGAGGTGCTGCAGCTTTTGCCGCAGGTGCCCGAGGAAATGATGGTCGCGTTGCAGGGCGTCGAGGAGCCGGGGCGGCTCGCCGACTTCATCGCCGGCGTCGTCGACATCCCGGCCGACGAAAAGCAGGGCCTGCTCGAGACGTTCGACTTGAAGACGCGGCTCGACAAGCTCGTCGGTGTGCTCGACCGGCGCATCGAGGTGCTCAAGGTGTCGCGCGAGATCGACGAGCGCACCCGCGAGTCGATCACCGACGTCAATCGCAAGCACCTCCTGCGCGAGCAGATGCGGATGATCCAGAAGGAGCTTGGCGACGACGAGGAAGGCACTGCCGAGATCGCCGAGCTGGAGAAGGCGATCACCGACGCGAAGATGCCCGAGGAGGTCGACAAGGTCGCGCGCAAGGAATTGAAGCGCCTCGAGCGAATGCCCGAGGCCGCCGGCGAGTACTCGATGGTGCGTACCTACCTCGAGTGGCTGACCGAGCTGCCGTGGACCGTCGAGCCGGAGCCGCCGATCGACATCGCCGAGGCGCGCCGCATCCTCGACGAGGACCACTTCGGCCTCGCCAAGATCAAGAAGCGCATCCTCGAATATCTCGCCGTGCACAAGCTCAACCCGGCGGGCCACAGCCCGATCCTGTGCTTCGTCGGCCCGCCCGGCGTGGGCAAGACCTCGCTCGGCCAGAGCATCGCGCGCGCCACCGGGCGCAAGTTCGTGCGCGTGAGCCTGGGAGGCGTGCACGACGAGGCGGAGATCCGCGGCCACCGCCGCACCTACATCGGCGCGCTGCCGGGCAACATCATCCAGAGCATCCGCAAGGTCGGCACGCGCAATTGCGTGATGATGCTCGACGAGGTCGACAAGCTCGGCGCCGGCGGCTTCCATGGCGATCCCGCGTCGGCGCTGCTCGAGGTCCTCGATCCCGCGCAGAACTCGACGTTCCGCGACACGTACCTCGCGGTGCCGTTCGACCTGTCGCAGGTGATCTTCGTCTGCACGGCGAACGTGCTCGACACGATCCCCGGGCCGCTGCGCGACCGGATGGAGGTGATCGCGCTGCCCGGCTACACGGCGCGGGAGAAGCAGGAGATCGCGCGCCGCTACCTGCTGCCGCGCCAGCTCGAGGCCACCGGCCTCACCGCCGGGCAGGTGAGCGTCAGCGACGCCGCGCTCGCGGCGATCGTCGATGGCTACACGCGCGAGTCCGGCGTGCGCAACCTCGAGCGCGAGATCGGCAGCGTGCTGCGCAATGCCGCGGTGCGCATCGCCGAGGGCGCTGCGACGCCGATCGCGGTTGACGCGGGCGAGCTTGCCGCGATCCTCGGCGCGGTGAAGTTCGAGGCCGAGACGATGATGGCGAGCGAAGTGCCCGGCGTGGCGACCGGCCTCGCGTGGACGCCAGTGGGCGGCGACATCCTGTTCATCGAGGCGGCGCGGATGCCCGGCAACGGCAAGCTCATCCTCACCGGGCAGCTCGGCGACGTGATGAAGGAAAGCGCGCAGGCCGCGCTGTCGCTCGTCAAGGCGCGCGCGGGTACGCTCGGCATCGCCGCCGATGCATTCGAGAAGTCGGACATCCACGTGCACGTGCCGGCCGGCGCGACGCCCAAGGACGGACCCAGCGCCGGCGTGGCGATGTTCGTCGCGCTGACATCGCTCCTGACCGACAGGCCGGTGAAGAAGGACGTGGCGATGACCGGCGAGATCAGCCTGCGCGGGCTCGTGTTGCCGATCGGCGGCGTCAAGGAAAAGGTGCTCGCCGCGCAGCGCGCCGGCATCCGCACCGTGATGCTGCCGGAGCGCAACCGCCGCGATCTCGACGACATCCCGGCCGATGCGCGCGCACAGCTTTCGTTCGTGTTCCTCGAGGCGGTCGACGACGCGATCCGCACGGCGCTCGCGCCGGCGCTCATCGCGCCCGAGCGCGCGAGCGCAGGCTGAGGTTCGGCCGGCGCCGCCCGCGGCGCGGTTCGCCCCGCCGGGCGCGCGATGGCCGTGTACCGCCTGCTAGGGGTTGCGGTAGAGCGAGGGAAACTGCTCGCGCAGGTGGTCGACCTTCGGCAGGTCGTTGAACGCGATGTACGGCTGCGTCGGGTGCAGCGCCGCGTAATTCTGGTGGTACGCCTCCGCTTCGTAGAACGCCGGCAGCGGCGTCACCTGCGTCACGATCGGGCCCGGGAACGCCTTCGCCGCGTCGAGCTGCGCGATGTACGCGCGCGCCACCTTGGCCTGCTCGTCGTTCGTCGTGAAGATCGCCGAGCGGTACTGCGTGCCGTGGTCCGGCCCCTGCCGGTTGAGCTCGGTCGGATCGTGCGCCACCGAGAAGAACACGCGCAGCAGCTGGCCGTAGGACACCTGCGCCGGATCGAAGACGACCTCCACCGATTCGGCGTGGCCGGTCCGGCCGGTGCTGACGAGCTCGTAGCTCGGCGCCTTGACCGTGCCGCCGGCGTAGCCGGAGACCGCGCTCTTCACGCCCTTGACGTGGCGAAAGACCGCCTCGACGCCCCAGAAGCAGCCGCCGGCGAACACGGCGGTCTGCGGCGCCTTGCTGGAGGCGGCGACATCCTGCGCGGGGGGCGGCAGCGTCACGGCGGCCTGCGTCGCCCCGCAGCCCTGCAACACGAAGACGAGGCCCGCGCCCGCCAGGGCGACGGCGCGCTGGTGAAATCGATCGAACATGGTGAGCTCCTCGATGCGTCGCGCCGAAGGGCGCGCGTGACAATGGGTCGCGGATCGGCGCAGAACCTTGCAACGTTCGCATGTCCCGCGCAGGTCGTCCAGCGCCCACGTCCGGTGGCGCGATTGCCGGCCGCGGGGCCATTGCACCTCTGAACACCGCCGGGGGAAACGGTTCCCGTGCCGTGCATCGGCAATGGCGGGCATAGCGCGTCGGCGCCGGGGCTTCGTCGCCGCCGGCGCCTGTTCGTCGCCCGCCGACGCCGCCCGTACCGCGTCGTTGTCCGGCGTCCCCGCGCACCCTCATAATCCGCGGCATCGTCGACGCCCAAGGGCCGCCGTGACCTCCTCGATCCTGTCCATCTCCGGACTCTGCAAGACCTATCCCAACGGCGTGCGCGCGCTCGACGACGTCTCGCTCGACGTGCCGAATGGCATGTTCGGCCTGCTCGGGCCGAACGGCGCCGGCAAGTCGACGCTGATGCGCACGCTCGCGACGCTGCAGGACGCCGACGCGGGATCGGCGCGACTCGGCGACATCGACGTGCTGCGCGACAAGGACGCGGTGCGCCGCATCCTCGGCTACCTGCCGCAGGATTTCGGCGTCTACCCGAAGGTATCCGCCGAAGACATGCTCGACCATCTCGCGCGGCTCAAGGGCATCGCCGTGCGCGGCACGCGGCGCGACGTCGTCGATTCGCTGCTGCGCCAGGTGAACCTGTGGGACGTGCGCAAGAAGGCGCTCGGCGGCTACTCGGGCGGCATGCGCCAGCGCTTCGGCATCGCGCAGGCGCTGCTTGGCAACCCGCGGCTCGTCATCGTCGACGAGCCGACCGCGGGGCTCGATCCCGAGGAGCGCGTGCGCTTCCACAACCTGCTTGCCGAAATCGGCGAGAACGTCATCGTCATCCTGTCGACGCACATCGTCTCCGACGTCTCGGACCTCTGCGCGAACATGGCGATCATCGACCGGGGACGCGTGCGGCTCACCGGGCAACCCGAGACGCTGACCCGCGGTCTCGTCGGCCGCGTGTGGCAGCGCGCGATCGCCCGCACCGACCTCGAGGCGACGCGCGCCGCGCTGCCGGTGATCTCGACGCGCCTCGTCGCCGGGCGGACGCTCGTCAACGTCGTCGCCGACGCCTCGCCGGGCGTCGGCTTCGTGCCGGTCGAGGCGACACTCGAGGACGTCTACTTCGCAGCGATCGGCGGGCGGCTCGAGCCGGTCGCGCAAGCCGCCTAGGACCCCCGCATGGGCAATCTTCTCGCGATCGCGGGCTTCGAGGTCTCCACGAGGCTGCGGCGGCTGTCGACGTGGGTGTACTTCATCGTGTTCGGCGCGCTGGCGTTGCTGTGGACCGCGGCGGCCGGCGGCGTGTTCGCCGATGCGGCGGTGGTGTTCGACAGCAGCAAGGTCTGGATCAACTCGCCCTACGCGATCCAGCAGACGATCGCATTCCTCGGCCTCGCCGCGCTGACCGTGATCGCGGCGATCGCCGGCCGCGCGGTCCAGCAGGATTTCGAGAACCGCACCGAGAATTTCTTCTTCACCGCGCCGATCGCCAAATGGCATTACCTCGGCGGCCGTTTCGCCGGGGCGCTCGTCGTGATGCTGGTCGTGTTGTCGAGCCTCTCGATCGGCGCGTTCCTCGGCACGTTCCTCCCCGGCATCGATCCCGACCGGCTCGGCCCGCGGCGACTGCTGCCCTACGTGCTGCCGTACGCGACGATGCTGCTGCCCAACCTGATCTGGCTGGGCGGCGTGTTCTTCTGCGTCGCCGCGCTGTCGCGGCGGATGTTGCCGGTCTACCTCGGCAGCGTGCTCGCGCTGATCGGCTACCTGATCGCGCGCTCGCTGTTGCGCGACGTCGATAACAAGACGATCGCGGCGCTGATCGATCCCTTCGGCGTCACCGCCGCCGCCGTGCTGACGCGCTACTGGACGATCGCCGACCGCAACGCGGCGCTGGTGCCGCTCGACGGCGTGCTCGCCGCCAACCGCGCTCTGTGGATCGGCATCGGCGCCGCGATCATGGCGTTCTGCTACTGGCGCTTTCGCTTCGCGTGGCCGGCCAGCGGCACGCGCGCGCCGCGCGTCGCCGGCGCCGTCGCCGAGCCGCCGGTGGTGCCGTTCCGCGCGACCGCGCCCGCGCCGGGGCGCTTCGGCGCGCTCGGTTTGCTGCCGCGGATGACGTGGCTCTATTTCCGCGAGACCGTGAAGAACATCTACTTCGCCGTGTTCGCGCTCGCCGGCATCGCCTTCATCGTGTTCGCCAGCACCACGCTCGGCAGCATCTTCGGCACGTCGACGTGGCCGGTGACCTACCAGATGACCGGGCTGGTCGCGGGCTCGTTCGGCGTGTTCATGCTCGTCATCATCACGTTCTACGCGGGCGAGCTCGTATGGCGCGAGCGCGACAACCGCCTCGACCAGATCCACGACGCGCTGCCGATCCCGACGTGGCTGCCGTTCCTCGCCAAGCTCTTCGCGCTGATGCTCGTGCCCGTCGTGCTGCAGGCGGTGCTGATGCTGTGCGGCATGGCGATCCAGACCGTCAAGGGCTACCACCACTACGAGCCGCTCCTCTACCTGCACGAGCTCTTCGGCATCGGCCTCGTCCAGTACTGGCTCGTCTGCGTGCTCGCGATCACGCTGCAATCGCTCGTCGGCCACAAGTACCTCGGTCATTTCCTGATGATCGTGTACTTCCTGCTGGTGACCTTCGCCGTGCCGCTGGGCTTCGAGCACAACCTCTACCTCTATGGCAACGAGGCCGAGTACACGTACTCGGACATGAACGGCTACGGTCACTTCCTGCCGCGCCTTCGCGCGTTCAACGCCTATTACGCGGGCTGGGCGCTGCTGCTCGCCATCACCGCCTACCTCGCATGGGCGCGTGGCACGCCGACCGGCTGGCGCGGCCGTCTCGTGCAGGCGCGCGCGCGCCTGACGCCGCGTGTTGCAGCATTTGCCGGCATCGGCGCGCTCGCCACCGCCGCGCTCGGCGGTTTCATCTTCTACAACACCAACATCCTCAACCGTTACGTCACCGGCCACGACATGCAGGCGCGGCAGGCCGACTACGAGAAGAAGTACCGTCGCACGGCCGCCGACCCGCAGCCCAAGGTCTCCGCGGTCAAGGTCGCGATCGACCTCTTTCCGCGCGAGCAGCGCGTGCGGATGCACGGCACGCTCGGTCTCGTCAATCGCAACGCCGCCGCGGTCGACACGATCCACCTCGGCTGGCTGCAAGGCGACGACGTCGACATCCGCACGATCGACTTCGGCGTGCCGGCGACGCTCGCCGACGACGACAAGCTGACCGGCGTGCGCAGCTACCGGCTGGCGACGCCGCTCGCGCCGGGCGCGGCGCTGACGATGACGTTCGACATCGAAGTGGCGACGCACGGGTTCAAGAATCGAGGCAGCAACACCGCGGTCGTCTACAACGGCAGCTTCGTCAACGGCCTCTTCGCGCTGCCCGTGATCGGCTACGACGAGCGCGTCGAGCTGCTGAGCGACCGCGATCGCAAGAAGTTCGGGCTCGCGCCCAAGGAGCGGATGCGCGATCGCGACGATCCGGCCGGGCTCGCGGCGAACGGCCTCACGCCCTACGCCGACTGGGTGAGCTTCGAGGCCGAGGTCAGCACCGATCCCGACCAGCTTGCGATCGCGCCGGGCTACCTGGACCGCGAATGGGAGGACGGTGGCCGCCGCCACTTCCTGTACAGGATGGACGTGCCGATCCTCGACTTCTTCGCCGTGCAGTCGGGACGCTACGCGGTGCGCAAGGACCGCTGGCACGACGTCCCGCTCGAGGTCTGGTACCAGCCCGGCCACGAGTACAACATAGCGCGGATGCTCGACGCGACCAAGGCGTCGCTGGACTACTACTCGACGAACTTCGGGCCGTACCAGTATCGCCAGTTCCGGATCATCGAGTTCCCGCGCTACGCGACGTTCGCGCAGTCGTTCCCCAACACCGTGCCCTACTCGGAGGGCATCGGCTTCATCGCCCGCGTGCGCGAGGACGCGAAGGACGACATCGATTACCCGTACTACGTCACCGCGCACGAGGTCGCGCACCAATGGTGGGCGCACCAGGTGATCGGCGGCGACGTGCAGGGCGTGGCGATGCTGTCGGAGACCTTCTCGCAGTACTCGGCGCTGATGGTGATGAAGAAAAAGTATGGTGCCGCGAAGATGCAGCGCTTCCTCGCGTACGAGCTCGACCGCTACCTGCTGGGTCGCGCCACCGAGCAGAAGAAGGAGCAGCCGCTCGCGCGCGTCGAGAACCAGGACTACATTCACTACCGGAAGGGCAGCCTCGTCATGTACGCGCTGGCCGACTACATCGGCGAGGACAACGTCGACCGCGCACTGCGCAAATTCCGCGACGACCACGCGTTCAAGGGCCCGCCCTACCCCAACACGACCGAGTTCCTGCGCGACCTGCGCGAGGTGACGCCGGGCAAGTACCAGTACCTGATCGAGGACATGTTCGAGACGATCACGCTCTACGACAACCGCGCGGTCTCGGCGACTGCCAGGGCGCTGGCGAACGGTCACTACGCCGTCACGCTGAAGGTCGCCGCGCACAAGCGCAAGGCGGACGGCCTCGGCAACGAGAAGGACGCGCCGCTGCACGACTGGATCGACGTCGGCGTGCTCGATGCCGACGGCAAGCCGCTCTACCTCGAGAAGAGGTCCTTCGACGCCACGGACGCGACGTTCACCTTCGACGTCGCCGCGAGGCCCGCGCGCGCCGGCATCGACCCGATGAACGAGCTGATCGACCGCACACCGCGCGACAACACGATCGCCGTGTCGATCGAGTAGCGCGCTTCGCTGCCGCATCGTCGCCATGCCGTCGTCCGACATCGCAGACCAGGCTCGACCGCCGTTGCGAGTCGTCGTCTGCGGAGGCGGCGATGACGCGGGCCCGCTGCTGGGCCCGCTCATGCCGGAGGCTGTCGCCGCCGGCCACGGCGGTGGCACGGACGATGGCGGCGGCCGCTCGATTTCCACGGCGCGGCGTATCACCGTCGTCGATGCGTCGGCCGCGCACGTGACCGCCCCCATGATCGACGGCGCCGCGGGCGCCGACCTCGCGATCCTGCGCGTCGACGCGCGCAAGGGCGTCATCGAGTCCACCCGCCGCGATGCGCATCTCCTGTCGCTGCTCGGCATCCGGCACGTCGTCCTCGCCGTCGACGGCATGGATCTCGTCGACGGTGCCGAAGCGCCGTTCGATGCAATCGTCGACGATTTTCGCGCGTTCGCGATCGACCTCGGCATCGCCGACATCGTCGAGATCCCGGTTTCCTCCACGCGCGGCGACAACATCGCCACGCGAAGCGGGCGCATGGCGTGGTACACCGGTCCCTCGCTGATCGAATGCCTCGAGTCGGCGAACGCCGATCGTGCGGGCGCGGAGGCTGCCAAAACCGCGGCACCGTCGGCCAGCGCGGATCAGTTCGAAGCGACGATCGTCTGGGTGGACGCGGCGCCGCTGCTGCGCGGTCGCAGCTACCGGATGAAGATCGGCGCGCACACCGCGAACGCGACGGTCGCGCCGATCAAGTACCGGGTCAACGTCAACACGCTCGAGCACGTCGCCGCAGGCAAGCTCGACCGCGACGACATCGGCGTCTGCGACATCGAGCTCGATCGGCCGGTGCCCTTCGCGCCGTACGCGGAGAACCACGACCTCGGCCGCTTCGCGCTGATCGACCGGATGACGAGCGAGACCGTGGGCATCGGCCTCATCCGCTTCGTGCTGCGCCGTGCCTCCAACCTCCACTGGCAGGCGTTCGACGTCGACCGGCGCTTGCGTGCGTCACAGAAGGCGCAGCGGCCCTGCGTGTTGTGGTTCACCGGCCTGTCCGGCGCCGGCAAGTCGACGATCGCCAACCTCGTCGACCGCAAGCTCAACGCCGAGGGCCGCCACACCTACGTGCTCGACGGCGACAACGTGCGCAAGGGACTCAACAAGGACCTGGGCTTCACGGCTGCCGATCGCGTCGAGAACATCCGGCGCATCGCCGAGGTCGCGGCCCTGATGGCCGACGCCGGCCTCATCGTGCTGACCGCGTTCATCTCGCCGTTCCGAGACGAGCGCGCGATGGCGCGCGCCCGGCTTGCCGAAGGCGAGTTCGTCGAGGTGTTCGTCGACACGCCGCTCGCGCTCGCCGAAGCGCGCGACGTCAAGGGCCTCTATCGCAAGGCGCGTCGCGGCGAGCTCGCCAACTTCACCGGCATCGATTCGCCGTACGAGCCGCCGCTCTCGCCCGAGCTCCGGATCGACAGCACGACGGAGAGCCCGGAAGCGGCCGCCGAGCGCATCGTCGACGAGCTGCGGCGGCGGGGGTTCCTGACGACCTAAGCGCGTCAGAACGTGTAGCCGAAGCGCTCGATGTCGCGCGCGAAGCGCGCGGCGACGGTGTCGCGCATCGCGTCGCTGAAATAGTCGCGGTAGCCGCGATGCGCGGAGCGATTGGCGTGCGGCAACGCGCCGTCGATGCCGAGCCGCCGGCCGACCTCCGCGTAATCCTGATGCAGCGCCTCGTAGCGTCCGATGAAGTCGACGATCGGCACGCCGTCCGGTCCGGCGAGATAGTCGACCTGTGGCACCGTAGTGCGCGCGAGCATCGCGTCGGGCTTCATCACGAAATCCTCGAACGACGCGAAATGGTCCTTGACGTGGCGTCCGAACGCGTTGGGCGTGGGCGCCTGCACGCACATGCTGTGCCACGACACGAGCCGGTCCCACGGGTTGCGCACGAAGCCGAACTTGAAGCTCGCGTCCCACGCCGCGTGGCCGACGAGCTCGCGCACGTCGCGCGCGCCCAGGTGCCGGCGGGCGTTGTGCGGCTTCTCGGGAATCGACGGATCGTGCTGGCGCAACGCCACCTCGATCGACGAGCCGCCGGTCTTCTGCACATGGACGAAGATGCATCGCAAACGCTCGGAGACGACCATGATTTCAGCGCACCGTCAGGCGATCGCGCGCGCGCCGGCGCCGGCGAGCGCACGCGGCACGAGCGGCAGGCGCGACCGCAGCCAATCGAGGCGGTCGACGGGAACGCCGAGGCGCGCGAGGAGATCGAGCGCGATCTCGTGATGACGGCCGGCGAAGAGACCGTGGTAGTGCACGTGCACCGGCGCCGCCGCCGACCAGCGAGGATCGATCTCGCCGTCGCGCGCGATGAGGTGCAGCGGCACGTTGTAGCGGTCCGGATAGTGCGCGACGCGCGCATCGCCCCGCCACATCGCCAGCGCGAGCGCCGCCTGGTTCGAGCCCCAGAACTCGCTCGCTTCGCGACCCACCGCGCCCACCGACGCGACGATCTCGACGCCGCTGCCCTGGTACGGCTTCAAACCGGCCCGCGCCGAGCGGAAGAAGAAGTCGGACCAGCGCCCGAGCACGCCTGATGCGCGGCGCGCGACGACGAGACCGCCGTTGTACGACGCCCGCACGCGCTCGTGGCCGAGCGTCGTGCGGATCCACGGCAGGCGCTCGAGCGGCACGCCGCAGAGCTCGGCGAGCGCGCGCCAGTACGCATCGAATGGATCGCCCTCGCCGCGCGTGGCGCTGCCCTTGTCGTCGACGGGACGCGCCGCGACGTCGGCATCGACCGGCATCGCCGGCTCTTCGAGGATCACCGTATCGCTGTCGAGCACGACGATGAACTCGCCGCGCGCATGACGCTCGGCGTGCGCGGCCGCGGCGACCCGGTTGGCGGAGCCGTACGCGCGGCACTCGACGTTGAGCGGCGCGTCGACGTAGGCCACCCCCATGCCGGCGAGCGCACGCTGCGTTTCCACGTCGACGCCGAGACCCGGGCGCGGCGCGTACGCGATGATCTCGGCGTCGCGATGACGCCCGCCGAAGCGGCGAATGCTCTCGCACAGGAGCAGCGCCTGCTCGCGGATGGGATTCTGCTCGATGCAAAGCACGAAGCTTGCCGTCGCCGCGCGCGCGGGCGTGTCGTCGACGATGCGGATGTCCGGCATCGCCGCCACCGCCGCGGCATCGCCGTCGGCACGCGCGAGGAAGCGCGTGTAGACCCCGCGAATCGCTGCGCCGCTCTCGCCGGCGAGGTGCGCGTCGAGCGCGGCGTCGTCGGCCGCGTGGTTGCGCAGGCTGTCCTCGAGAAACGCGTCGACCCCCGCCGGATCGCGCGCGACGTCGAGCGGCACGTCGAGCGCGCGTGCCACGGTGCCGACTACGCCGCGCCAGTCGCGCAGGAGGTCGGTGTAGCGCACGTGGACGAAGTCGGCGCCACCGGCAACGACGAACGCCTCGACGCGCACCATGTACGCGAGCCACAGCAGCAATCCCTGCGCGACCGGCATGTCGCCGCGCGATTCGAGCGATTGCGCGACCTCGAGCGGATTGCGCAGCGGCACGACGTACGCGGGCCGGTAGCCGGCGCGCACCAGCGCGCGCTGCCACAGCGGCGCCAGCACGCACACACGGGGGTCCTTGATCAGGATGAACGGCTCGTCGCCGTATTCGCTGCGCAGGAGCGCCTCGGCGTCGTCGAGGAACTCGTCGACGAGCGGGCCTTCGCGCGGCAACTCGAAATCGACGCGATTCCACTCGCCGCCGAGATGATGCAGGAGGCGCGCATCGAGGTCGTTGACGGATTCGGTCTCCCAGAAGCCTTTCGGGTTGATGTCGAGCTTTGCCGGCATCACGCGCTCGGGCAGGTACGCGCCGCAGAGGTTGAGCACGCGCGCGAGCGCCGACGTGCCGCTGCGATGCACGCCGAGCACGACAAGCGCGGTCTTGCGACCCGCGCCGCCCTGCTTGCCGGCAGCGGCGCCGGCCGGCGCCCGCGCCCCTTCGGCACGCCAGCGCGCCGCGGCCGCGCGCAGCACCGGCACCGGGACCCGGTCGCCATGCCCGGCACGCAGCTCCGCGCGCAGCAGCAGCTCGCGATTGCCGGGGAATTGCGGTGAGAGCTCGTTCGCCACCGTGCGCTCGTGCGTGAAGGCGTCCTCGAGACGCGCCTTGGCGGTGCGATCGAGCGCGCCTGTCGCCGGCGTCGCGCCGATGCGCGAGCGATTGCCCGCGTGCAGCCGGTGCCGGTACAGCGGCGCCTCGACGACCACGGGCTCGACTGCCTCGGCGGCACGCCAGGCGAAATCCCAGCCGCGATGGCCCGCGTCCTCGCGAAAGCCGCCGAGTCGCAGGAACAGCGCGCGCTGGACGAACAGATTGCCCGACGAGCGCGTGACGTCCGCGCCGAGCAGCGAGAAGCTCGCGGGCTCGATGCCGAGGAAATTGGGCGGCCGCATCGCCGCGGCGCCCGCGTCGATGTCGCGGCCGTCGTCGCCGAACTCCACAACGCGTGAGAAGCCCCATCGCGGGTCGCCGCGCGCGATCTCCGCGACAAGTCGCTCGATGCGCGCCGCGACAAACCGGTCGTCGGCGCCGAGGAAGGCGAGGTACTCTCCGCTCGCCGCGGCGGAGCCGGCATTTGCGGCGGCGGCCGCGCCTTCGTGGCCACGCCGCAGGAGCTGCGTCGGGATCGCGAGGGTCGCCAGCGCCGCGGCCGCCACGCCGGCACTGTCGTCGGTGGACCCGTCGTCGACGACGACGAGCTCGAGATCGCGATATGTCTGCTCCCCGACCGAGGCGATCGCCTCGGCGACGACGCGCGCATGGTTGAACAAGGGCAGCACCACGCTGACGCGCGGCGTCGTCGGCGGTGTCGACTCGCGCGCGCGCTGCCACGCGACGAACGCCGCGAGCAGCGCTTCCTGCCGCGCGTTGGCGCGCGTCGACATCAGCTTGGCGACGGCGAGGCCGACGTTGTGGCGGACGTCGTCGATCGACCAGCCGGTGCGCTCGGCCGCGTCCCACAGAAGCTCGAGCGCCTCGCGATAGCGCATCCGCTCGAACTGCACGACGCCGAGCATGTGCAGCGTGTCGGTGTCGGCGGGATTGGCGGCCAGCGCCTCGCGATAAAGGGCCTCGGCGCGGCCGAGCGAGCCGGCGCGATGCGCGTTGAGCGCCTCGAGCCGCGGCGGCGACACACCACCGCCGTTGCCGCCGGCGTCGACCCGTCCATGGCAATGCTTGAAGCGCTTGCCGCTGCCGCAGGCGCACAGATCGTTGCGGCTCATCGCTGCGGTGCCGCGCGCGACCACCGCGCGCGGGACGCGAGGGTTGTCATCGGGATTGCGAAGGTCCTGGAACGCATGGCGAGGATGCCTCGGCGACGCCGGCCGCGCATCCGAAAACCCCAAGGATACAAGACCTTCGCCGACCTACCTTAGCGGCGGGCGGATTTGTGGTCTACGATGGAACGATTCGGGACCTCCGCGTGTCACACGCGGCCATGGCGAGCGCAGCGCGCCCGGCTCGCCGCTGTCACGAAGGATCCATCGTGCCGATCGCGCACCGACAAGCCGAGCTCGACTGGTTGCGAGGCCTGATGCTGGTCCTGATGACCATGACCCATCTGCCCACGTGGTACAGCGCGGCAATGGGACAGCCGTTCGGCTACGTCTCCGCCGCCGAAGGCTTCGTCTTCCTGTCGGGCTTCCTCGTCGGCGCCGTGTACACGCGCGTCGCACGCGAGGAAGGGTTCGCGACGATGCGCCGCCGTGTCTGGCGGCGCGCCGGCGTCATCTACGCGGCGCATGCCGCAGTGCTGCTGTTCCTGTTGTTCGTCGTGCTGCCCATCGCCGTCGCGCGCGGCGCGCACCCGATCACCGACCTCGCCTCGTTCGACCTCGCGCATCCCGTGTTCGCGCTGCTCGCCGGCCTCGCGCTGGTCTACAACCCGCCGCTGCTCGACATCCTGCCGATGTATGTCGTGTTCATGCTCGCCGCGCCTTTCATGATCGAGTCCGGCGAGCGGCATGGCTGGCGCGCGATCGGCGTGGCGAGCGCGCTGCTGTGGCTCGGCGCGCAGGTTGGCCTCGGCCGCGACGTCTACGCGATGGTGACGACGCATTGGCCGGAGGTCGTGCCCTACCGCGAGACCGGCGCGTTCTCGTACTTCGCATGGCAGGCGGTGTGGACCGCGGGCATCTGGGCCGGCTCGCGCAGCCTCGACGGCAATCCGCTGCCCAGGCTCGCGTCGCGGCGCGCGATCGGCATTGCCGCAGTGGTCGCGCTCGCGTTCTTCGCGTGGCGCCATCTCGCGGGGCAGGTGCCGTCGTCGCCGCCGATCGTCGACCTGCTGCTCGACAAGTGGCACCTCGGCGCGCTGCGCATTGTGGACTTCGCCGCGCTGGTGACGCTGGTGCTCGCCGTGCGGCCCGCCATTGCGCGCATCGCCGAGTCGTCGATGGTCGCGCGGATGGGCCGGGTGTCGCTGACGGTGTTCGCCGCGCACGCGGCGATCTGCCTCGTCGTGCTGGCGTTCGTCGCCGATCCCGCGCCGGCGCACTTGAGCTGGCGCGACACCGCGCTGCTGCTGGCGACGCTGGCGGCGCTCTACGGGGTGGCGTGGATCGCGACCGAAGGCCGGCGTGCGTGGCCCGCGCTCAGCGCGCCACCTCGTGCAGATACGGGCCGATGAGCGACGTCCACAGCGCGTAGCCGTCGCGATTGAGGTGCAGCCGGTCGGCGGCGAAGAGCTCGCCGCGCGGGTGGCCGCCGGCATCGACCATCGACGAGAACACGTCGATGTACGAAACGCCCGGCACCGTGGCGATGTAGTCGCGGATCAGCGCGTTGGTCGCGCGGATCTCGGGCAGCAGCGCGGCGCGCAACGGGCTCGGCTTGATCGAGATGTAGTCGATGCGCGTCGCCGGCAGCGCGCGATGCACGCCTTCGACGAACGCCGCGAAGCGGCGCAGCACCTCGTCGGGGCGGCTGCCGGCGGCGATGTCGTTGTCGCCGGCGTAGACCAGCACCAGCGACGGCTTGTAGCGGACGACGAGCCGCCCGAGGTTCTGCACGCAATCGGAGAGCTTCGAGCCGCCGAAGCCGCGCTTCAGCACCACCCTGCGGACGCCGAAATCACCCTCGAGGCCGTCCCACAGCCGGATCGACGAGCTGCCGACGAACAGGATCGCGCCCTCCGGCGGCGGCGCGGCACGGTCGGCCGCGTCAAAACGGGCGAAGGCGTCGTCCCACCGCGATGCAGGGGCGATCGACGCCAGCGTCGGCGTCGCGACCGGGCCGGGCGCGCCGAGCGCGTCCACGGTCCCGGACAACGTGGGTGGCGCCACGTCGCGCGGTGCATCGGCGGCGGCCGGCAGCGGCGCCGCGAGCCCGAGCGGTGCGCAAAGCGACGTGATCGCGATGGTGGCGACGGCGTGGCGAAGGGAGCGGCGGGTCGGCATTGGCTCGGGCATCGCGGGCGCCATCATAGCGGCGACGTCGGGTCCTTGCCACTTTCAACGCGCGAGCGCTGCAGGCGATGACAGCGGGCGGGCCGCCCCGCGCCCGTTCACCGAAAACCGCCCTCCCTGCGCCGGTCCGCGCCGGCCCCGCGCACCCGTCCGCCTGGACTCGCCCGCCCCGCCTCGCACCCGCCGCCCGGAATCGCCCGCCCCGCGCCCCGGGTCGGCCCTCGCAGCCGGCGTCCGCGCGCCGTAGCGTCAGTCGCCCATGACGACCGGCGCGCCCGCCCCGCCGCGCGCGGGTCTCGCCAGCCAGACCACGCCGATCAGCGCGACGAACAGCAGCGCCGACACGTAGAAGATGTCGTTGACCCCGAGCATGAACGCCTGCTGGTCGACGAGCCGGTTCAAAAGCGCCATCGCCGTCGACGGGTCGGCGCCCGCCGCCGAGAGTGTCGACAGCGCATGCGACGTCGCCGGGTCGCTTTGGCTCAAGCGCTCGACGAGCTGCGCGTGGTGGAGGCTCGCGCGCTGGTCCCACGTCGTCGTCGCGATCGACGTGCCGAACGCGCCCGCGGTGATCCGCGCGAAGTTGAAGAGCCCCGACGCCGACGGAATCCGCGACGGCTCGAGCCCCGACAGCGACAGCGTGACGAGCGGGATGAAGAACACCGCCATCGCCGCGCCCTGGATGATCGTCGGCACCATCAGCGTGTCGAAGTCGGCGCCGGTGGTGAAGTGCGAGCGCATCAACATCACGAGCCCGAAGATCGCGAACGCCGCGGTCGCGAAGATGCGCGGGTCGACCTTGTTCACCGTGCGTCCCACCATGGGCGTCAGCAGGATCGCCAGCACGCCCACAGGTGCGAGCACCATGCCCGCGGCGGTCGCCGTGTAGCCCATGTACTGCTGCAGCCACAGCGGCAGCAGCACGACGTTGCCGAAGAACACGCCGTAGGCCAGCGACATCGCCAGCGTGCTCGTCCAGAAGTTGCGCCGGGCGAAAAGCCGCAGGTCGACGACCGGATGCGCGTCGGTAAGCTCCCAGACGATGAACAGCGCGAAGCCGATTGCCGCGGCGATCGCGAGCCCGACGATCGCGCCCGACGCGAACCAGTCGAGCTCTTTCCCCTTGTCGAGCATCACCTGCAGCGCGCCCACCCACAGCACGAGGAGGCCGAGGCCCACGGCGTCGATCGGCTTGCGCGCCGTCGGCGTGTCGCGCTTGCGGTAGACGCTCCACGTGATCGCCGCGGCGGCGAGACCGACAGGCACGTTGATGTAGAAGATCCACGGCCACGCGACGTTGTCGGTGATCCAGCCGCCGAGGAGCGGACCGACCACCGGCGCGACGAGCGTGGTGATCGCCCAGATCGCGAGCGCGCTGCCCGCCTTCGCCTTGGGATAGCTCGACAGCAGGATCGACTGCGACAGCGGGATCATCGGCCCGGCGACCGCGCCCTGCAGCACGCGGAACGCGATCAGGAGCTCGAGCGACGGCGCGAGGCCGCACAGGAACGACGCCAGCACGAACAGCAGCACCGACGCGACGAAGAGGCGCACCTGGCCGTAGCGTTGCGACAGCCAGCCCGTGAGCGGCAGCGAGATCGCGTTGGCGACGGCGAACGACGTGATGACCCATGTGCCCTGGCTCGGCGACACGCCGAGGTCGCCGGCGATGGCCGGTATCGACACGTTGGCGATCGACGTGTCGAGCACGTTCATGAACGTCGCCAGCGACAGCGCAAGCGTCGCGACGACGAGCGTGCCGCCGGTCAGCGGCGCGGGACCGTCAGCCGCGGGTGTGGTCACGGCGTCCTGTCGTTCGCCGCACGAAGCGCGCGCAGCGGCGCGTCGCCCGTTTCATGCGCGACCGGGCGCATGGCCGCGGCCGGCACGGCCGGGCGCTGCGCGCCGCTCGCGTTGGCGGCGATGATCGCCTTGACGCGCGCATCCGCCGACGGCTCGACCGAGTCGAACACCGTCGTGTCGTACGTCGCCGGACCGTGCGCGACCTTCGGCAAGCGCGCGCCGTCACGGCGATGCGTGTCAACGTCGACCTGCATCGACAATCCCACCTGCAGCGGATGCGCGGCGAGCTCGCCCGGGTCGAGCGCGATGCGCACCGGCACGCGCTGCACGACCTTGATCCAGTTGCCGGTGGCGTTCTGCGCCGGCAGCAGCGCGAACGCCGACCCGGTGCCCGCGCCGAAGCCCGCGATCGTGCCGTGATAGTCGATCTTGCGCCCGTACAGGTCGGCGGTGAGATCCACCGGCTGGCCGACGCGCATCGACGCGAGCTGCGACTCCTTGAAATTGGCGTCGACCCATACGTCGTCGAGCGGCACGATCGCCATCAGCGGCGCGCCGGGCGCGACGCGCTGGCCGAGCTGCACGCTGCGTCGCGCGACGAAACCCGACACCGGCGCCGGCAACGTGGTGCGCGCAAGGTCGAGGTACGCGTCGTGCACCGCGGCAGAGGCCGCGAGCACGTCTGGATGGTCGGCGACGTTGGTATGGTCGGTGCGTGCGCGATTCGCGGCGAGCTCCTGGCGTGCCGCGCCGAGCGACGCCTTGGCAGCGGACAGCGCGTCGCGAGCATGCGCGAGCTCCTCGCCCGACACCGCTCCCGAACCGGCCAGGCGCTCGCGGCGCGCGAGGTCGTCGGACGCGCGCGCGACGTCGGCCTCGCGCAACTGCACGTTGGCGTTGAGCTGCGCGGTCGTCGCGAACAGGCCGCGCACCTCGCGCACCGTGCGCCCGAGCTTCGCGTCGGCCTGCTCGAGGCCGATCCGCGCATCGGCGGGATCGAGCTGCACGAGCGTCTGGCCGGCCTTGACGAACTGGGTGTCGTCGGCGCCGATCGAGACGACCGTGCCGGCGATCTGCGGTGTCACCTGCACGACGTTGCCGGCGACGTAGGCGTCGTCGGTGGTCTCCCGGTAGCGCAGCACCGTCGACCACCAGACGCCGTACGCGGCGAGAGACAGCAGGACGACGCCGCCGATGATCGCGATCCAGCGCTTGCGGGCGCGCATGTTGGTGACAGTGCTCGTGGCTTCGTTCATCGCGTTCCTTCCTTCGTGGCACCGGCGCCGCGGCAACCCGCCGCGCCGTCGTGATGGTCGCCGCCGGTGGTGCCGGCCGCGCAATTGAGCGCGAGCGCGGGCGGCGGCGCAAAGCCTCCGCCGAGCGCGCGCACGAGCCGGACCGACAGCGCGAGCTCGCGCGCGTCGAGGTCGGCCTCGAGGCCTTGCTGGACGAGCATCGGCTGCTCGACCGACAGCACCTGCAGGTAGTTGCCGAGGCCCTCCCGGTAGCGCAAGAGCGCGAGCTCGTACGCTTCGCGCGCGGTCGCGAGCGCGGCACGCTGCTCCGCGCGCTCGGCCTCGACGCCGCGCCATGCCGCAACCTCGTCGACGACATCGCGCACGGCGTCGACAACGATGCGGTTGTATTGGGCGACCGCGACGTCGAAGTCGGCGTCGCGGCCGGCGAGGTTGCCGCGCAGCCTGCCCGCGTCGAAGATCGGCAGCGACAGCGCGGGGGTGACGCCGGCGGTACGGCTCGCCAGCGTGAGGATGTTGCCGGCGCCGATGCCCGACAGCCCGACGAACGCCGCGAGGTTCACGTTCGGATAGAACTCCCCCTTCGCGGAGTCGATCGCGTGCGACGCCGACTCGATGCGCCAACGCTGCGCGACGACGTCGGGACGGCGACCGACGAGATCGGCCGGCAGCGACGACGGCAGCGCGAACGGCACGAGTGCCGCCTTCGGCCGCGCGATCGCGAGCCCGCGGTCGGGGCCTTCGCCCAGCAGCGCGGCGATGGCATTGCGCAAGTGCGCGATGCGCTCGTCGTACGCGATGATTTCCTCGCGCGTCGCCGGCAGCGCCGATTCGGCCTGCTTCAGCTCGACGCGCGAGTCGAGGCCGGCGGCCTGCCGGTCGCGCGTGAGCTTGAGGATCGCCTCGCGGTCGGCGAGGGTCTTGTTGGCGACATCGCGCTTGGCGAACGCGTGCTGCATCTCGGCATAGGCTTCCGCGATCGACGTCGCCAGCGCGAGCTTGGCGGCCTCGGCATCGACTTCCGCGGCGCGCTCGGCGCCGATCGCGCTCGCATAGGCCTCGCGATGCACGCCCCAGATGTCGAGCTCCCACGACAGCGTGACGGCGAGCTCGCCGTCGGTCTGCCACGAGCCCGCATAGGGCGGCGGCACGAGGCCGCGCTCGGAAAAGCGCTCGTGCGTCAGCGACGCGCTGGCGTCGACGCGAGGAAAGCGGCCGGCGTCGGTGACCTGCGCGGCGGCGAGCGCCTGGCGCGTGCGCGCCGCCGCGATCTCGAGCGTCGGGCTGGTGCGCAGCGCCTCGTCCATCAGCGCGTCGAGCTGCGGGTCGCCGTAGCGCTTCCACCAGTCGCTCGCCGGCCACACGGTATTCACGGGCACCGCCGACAGCGATTTCGTCGCGGCGAGTTTGCTGGCGTCGTGCGCGACCCCGGTCGGGGCGAGACCATGCATGCTGGCGCAGCCCGCAAGCAGCAGCGCACCCAGCGCGACCGCCCCGGTATGACGGCAGCGGCGTGATCGTGAAATTTCGTTATCATTCATATAATTGCTGTAGCTGTTGATGCCTAGGCAACAATCTGGCCCAAAAAATGCCCCGGAATATGCCTAGCGGTTGTCGTACATTCGATTGAGGAGCCGCGAAAGTGTATCGACCTCCGCCTCGCTGAATCCGTTCAGGAACTGCCGCTGGATCTTGAATTTCGTGGCGGCGAGCTTGGGGTACAGCTCGCGCCCCTCGTCGGTCAGCTCGAGCTTGATCGTGCGGCGGTCGTCCGGATCGGGGCGTCGCCGGATCAGGCCCTTCTGCTCCAGCCGGTCGAGCATCCGCGTCATGGCCCCGGGATCGTACGAAATGCCCTTGCAGAGGCTCGAGGCCGACGTCGCCTCGCCATTGGCGACCAGCGCGAGGACGATCAGCTGCGCCGCCGAGATGTCGAAGGGTGCGAGCTCACGGTCGAGCGCTTCCAGGACGGCGAACCGCACGCGCGTCAAAAGCCGCGGGATGTTGCGCGGGCTGTCGATCGCGAAATCGGCGTCGGTGAGGAAGGCACCCATGAAGCGACAGTATATGGCCTAGGCAATCATTGTCAAGGCTGTTGTATCGCCCCGCCTCGGCGCAAGATGACAGGCGTCCTCCTCCCTCGAAAGACCCCGATGAAACAGCCCGAACGCGAAACCCAGGTAATGGCGCATATCGAGACGCTGGTGGCCGAGGAGCATCGGCTTTTTGCCAAGGGCGCGCTCGACGAAGCCGATTCGGCACGCCTCGCCGCGGTCGGCGTCGAGCTCGATCGCTACTGGGACCTGCTGCGCCAGCGCCGCGCCGCGCGCGAGACGGGCCACGACCCCGACGCGGCAGCGCTGCGTCCCGCCGGCACCGTCGAGAACTACCGCGGCTGACGCTTCGCAAAGCGCACGCGTCGGCACGCGATGCGCGCCCGGTATGCTCAACGGTTACCCGCTACGCCCCGATCGACACAAGGACCCCTTCGTCATGAAACCGCATCCCAACTACATCGCCGGCGACTGGGTCGGCGGCGCCGACGCCACCGAGAGCGTCAATCCGTCGAACACCGGCGACATCGTTGGCGCGTTCACGCGCGCGAGCGCGGACGACGCCGCGCGCGCCATCGCCGCGGCGCGCGCCGCGCTGCCGACGTGGTCGCGCAGCGGCATCCAGCAGCGCCACGATGCGTTGAAGAAGGTCGGCGACGAGGTCCTCGCGCGCAAGGACGAGCTCGGGCGCCTGCTCGCGCGCGAGGAAGGCAAGACGCTCGCCGAAGGCATCGGCGAAACCGCGCGCGCCGGCCAGATCTTCCTGTTCTTCGCCGGCGAGTGCCTGCGCATCGCGGGCGAGAAGATCGCCTCGGTGCGACCCGGCCTCGACGTCGAGGTCACTCGCGAGCCGGTCGGCGTGGTCGGCATCATCGCGCCGTGGAATTTCCCGATTGCGATTCCCGCGTGGAAGGTCGCGCCCGCGCTCGCGTATGGCAACACCGTCGTATTCAAGCCCGCCGACGCGGTGCCGGCAATGGCGCACGCGCTCGCCGACATCATCGCGCGCGCCGGCTTTCCGGCCGGCGTTTTCAACCTCGTGATGGGCCGCGGCTCGGTGGTCGGCCAGGCGATCCTCGACCATCCCGGCGTCGACGCCGTGAGCTTCACGGGCTCGGTGCCGACCGGGCAGATGGTCGCCGCTGCCTGTGTCGCGAAGATGAAGAAATTCCAGCTCGAGATGGGCGGCAAGAACCCGCTGGTCGTCGTCGACGACGCGGACCTCGGCGTGGCCGTCGAGTGCGCGGTCAACGGCGCGTTCTACTCGACCGGCCAGCGCTGCACGGCGTCGTCGCGGCTCATCGTCACCGAAGGGATCCACGATCGCTTCGTGGCCGCCGTGATCGAGCGGATGAAGAAGCTCAACATCGGCGACGCGCTCGACGCCGCCACGCAGATCGGCCCCGTCGTCGACGAAAGCCAGCTCGCGCAGGACGAGTCCTATATCAGGATCGGTCGCGACGAGGGCGCGACGCTCGCATTCGGCGGCGAGCGACTCGTGCGCGGCACGCCCGGGCATTACCTCGCGCCGGCGCTCTTCACCGACGTCGAGCCGGCGATGCGCATCGCGCGCGAGGAGATCTTCGGCCCCGTCGCCGCGGTGCTGCGCGTGCGCGACTACGAGGCCGCGCTCGCCGCGGCCAACGACACGCCGTTCGGGCTCGCCTCGGGCATCTGCACGACGAGCCTCAAGCTCGCGTCGCATTTCAAGCGCAACGCCGAGGCCGGCCTCGTGATGGTCAACCTGCCGACCGCGGGCGTCGACTATCACGTGCCGTTCGGTGGCCGCAAGGGCTCGAGCTACGGCGCGCGCGAGCAGGGTCGGTACGCCGTCGAGTTCTACACGACGGTCAAGACCGCCTACACGCTGCCTTGAAACGACGCGCGAGGGCGTTGCGCACGGCCGATGCGGCCACCGGCGGCGCCTCCGCGCGCAACGTCCCAGCGCATCTAGTCGTGCTTGTGCTTGTGGATGCGCGCGCTCTGCACGTCGTCGCGGCCCTGGATCCGCGCCTGGCCGACCGCGCCCACGTGACCGTCGCTCGCGGCACGCGCCTCGGCGCGGTCGGTGCGCGACTGGGCGCGCTCGAGTGTCGCCATCTCGGTGCTGTCGAGCGATCCGCTCTTCGTTCCCTGCGCGATGCGCGCCTGCTGATTGCGGTTGCGCGCGACGTCCGCCTGCATCCGCCGCGACGACGCCGAGGCGGGATTGCCGGTTTGCGCGTCGTGCTTCTGCGTGGCGATCGAGCGGCTGGCGCGATCCTGCGCGGCCTTGATCCTCGCGCTCTCGGCCGACGTGAGCGTGCCGTCGGCATTGGCGTGCGCCTGCAGGTGCGCAACGCCCGCCTGCTCGCGCTCGAGGCGCCCGGCCTCGCGCGTCGACAACGCCCCCGACTGGAGGCCGCCCTCGATTCGCTGCTGCTGCGCGGCGTCGCGCGCCGCCTCCGTGGTGGCGGTCTGCGCCAGCGCCGGCGTGGCCAGCGCCGCGGCGCACACCCACGCCCAGAGTGTCGTCGTTCGTATCATGCGAGTCTCCCGGTGAGCCGGCGGCGTGCCGGCCCCGCGAGAACGGCTGCGCGGCGTGCGGCGCCGACGCGGGGATGTATCGCAACGTTTCGCGCCGAAACATTTGCGCTCCCGGGCGATGCCGGGCCGTCGCCCCGATGAGCGTCGACCTCGCCGCCTACCGCGACCGCATCGGCTGGCACGGTCCCGCGCGCGCCGATCTCGCCACGCTCGAGGCCGTGCTGGCCGCGCACACGCGCGCCATTCCCTTCGAGAACCTCGACGTGCTGCTCGGCCGCGGGATCGCGCTCGACCTGCCGGCGCTCGAGGCCAAGCTCGTGCACGCGCGGCGCGGCGGCTACTGCTTCGAGCAGGCGACGCTGTTCGCCGCGGTGCTGGAGGCGCTCGGCTTCACGATCGAGCGCCACATCGCGCGCGTCGTGCTGACGTCGCCGCGCGACGCGTCGCCGCGCACGCACATGTTCGTCGTCGTGTCGCTCGACGGCGCGCGCCACGTCGCGGATCCGGGCTTCGGCGCGCTCGCCGCGCGCGTGCCGGTACCGCTCGTCGAGGGCCGGCGCGTCGCATCGGGGCACGACGTGCACTGGATGGCGCGCGACGGCGATGGCTGGAAGCTTTGCACGCTGAGCGACGGCAAGCCGATCGACTGCTGGGTCACGGCGCTCGACACGGTGCCGACTGTCGACTTCATCGTCGCCAACCACTACACGTCGACGCATCCCGCGTCATCGTTCGTCAACCGCCTGATGATGCGCGCGGTGACGGACGATGGCCGCGTCGCGCTGATGAACCGCGACGTGACGATTCGCCGCGACGGCACGATCGAGCGCCGCGAGCTGCGCGATCGCCACGAGCTGCGCGCGCTGGTCGCCGCGCATTTCGGCTTCGATCTTCCGGACATCGAGCGGCTCGCGGTGCCGAGCGTGCCCGGATGGACATGACCTCTTTCGACGACGGGCGGCACGATGGCTGAAGACACCCGCAAGACCCGCAGTGGGCAGATGTACCCGGTGTTGACGACGGCCGAGATCGCGCGCATCGCGCGCTTCGGCGAGAAGCGCCGCTTCGCGCGCGGCGAATCGATCCTGCGCGTCGGCGAGGCCGGCCACGGCATGCTGGTCGTGCTGTCCGGCCGCATCGACGTGCGCCGCCGCGACGCGCTCGGCGTCGGCGTCGCGCTCGTGAGCGAGGGTCCGGGCGAGTTCCTCGCCGAGATCGCATCGCTGTCCGGGCGCGCAGCACTCGTCGACGCCGACGCGGCCGAGGACACCGAGGTGCTCGACATTGCGCCCGGCCGCCTGCGCGCGCTGATCATCGCGGAGGCGGATCTCGGCGAGCGCATCACGCGCGCGCTCATCCTGCGCCGGGTCGCGCTGATCGAGGCCGGTGTCGGCGGGCCGGTGCTGGTCGGCGCCGCGCAATCGCCGCACCTCGGCCGGCTGCGCAATTTCCTGCAGCGCAACGGCCATCCGCACCAGGTGCTCGACACGGCCGCCAACGCCGATGCCGTCGTGCTCCTCGAGCAGTTCGGCGCGGCACGCGGCGAGGTGCTGGTGCTGTGCCCCGACGGCTCGGTGCTGCACGATCCCGACGAGATGACGCTGGCGCGCTGCCTCGGCATGCTGACGATGACCGAGTACGCGCAGGTGTTCGACGTCGCCATCGTCGGCGCGGGTCCCGCGGGCCTCGCCACCGCCGTCTACGCGGCGTCCGAAGGCCTGCGCGTCGTCGTGCTCGATTGCCGCGCGTTCGGCGGCCAGGCCGGTGCGAGCTCGCGCATCGAGAACTACCTCGGCTTCCCGACCGGCATCTCGGGCCAGGCGCTGGCCGGCCGCGCCTACGTGCAGGCGCAGAAGTTCGGCGCCGAGATCGTCATTCCCGCGCAGGCGGCCAGGCTGGAGTGCCGCCGCGACGGCCGCGACGGCGCGATGCACGTCACACTCACCGACGGCCGCGGCATCAAGGCGCGCACCGTCGTCATCGCCAGCGGCGCGCGCTATCGCAAGCCCGACGTCGCCCGCCTCGCCGACTTCGAGGGCCGCGGCGTGTCGTACTGGGCATCCGCCGTCGAGGCGAAGGTGTGCGCGGGCGAGGAAGTCGTGCTGGTCGGCGGCGGCAACTCCGCCGGGCAGGCCGCGGTATTGCTCGCCCAGCACGCCGCCCGCGTGCACGTGCTGGTGCGCCGCGATGGCCTTGCGGCGACGATGTCCCGCTACCTGATCGAACGCCTGCAGGCGACCGCGAACATCACCATCCACCCGAACTCCGAGCTCGTCGAGCTCGAGGGCGATCCGTCGCAGGGGCTCGCCGCGGTATCGTGGCGCGATGTGAAGAGCGGCGCGCGCGAGCGGCACGACATTCGCCACGTGTTCCTGTTCATCGGCGCCGACCCCGAGACCGGCTGGCTCGGCGACTGCGGCGTCGCCTACGACGCCAAGGGCTTCGTCGTCACCGGCCGCGCGACGACCTGCACGCTGAAGACCTACACGCCCGCACTGCTCGAGTCGAGCATTCCCGGCGTGTTCGCGGTCGGCGACGTGCGCTCGGGATCGGTGAAGCGCGTCGGCAGCGCGATCGGCGAAGGCGCCGCCGCGGTCGCCGAGATCCATCAGTTCCTCGCGCAGCTCGATTCGATGCGCGCCGCCGCCCCGGCGGCCGCCGCGGTGGCCTGACGCGGCGCCGCGCGCGTTCCTCTACCGCCGGCTTTTTTGCTATCGTGCAGCCTCGCGCCCGACCGCGGTCGCCCGGAGCACCGATGCAGCCCACCGCAGCACCACCGCGACGCCCGAACGCACTCGGCGTGCATTCGCTCGATCGCTTCGCGATCAGCGTGCCGGACGCCGACGAGGCGGAGCGGTTCTACAGGACCTTCGGCCTCGACGTCCGGCGCGACGGCGCCGACCTCGAATTGCGCACGCACGGCCATCCGCATCCCTGGGGCCGCGTGCATGCGAATGGCCGGCCCAAGGCGCTGCAGTACCTGTCGTTCGGTGCGTACGCCGAGGACTTCGACGCCCTCGCCGCGCGCGTGCACAAGCACGGCGACGCCAAGCCGCACCCGCTCGGCGGCAAAGGCGGCGTCTGGACCCGCGACGCCGACGGCACGCCGGTCGAGATCGTCGTCGCGCCCAAGGTTTCCCCGTCGGTGAAGTCGCCGGCGATGTCGGCCGCGAGCGTCGCGCCCGGCAAGGGCGCGGCGCCTAGCCGGAGCGCGGCGGCGGCGGTGCATCCGCGCCACCTGTCGCACGTGCTGCTCTTCACCCCCGACGTCGATGCGCAGGTCGCGTTCTATCGCGACGTGCTCGGGCTCCGGCTGTCCGATCGCTCGGCCGACATCATCGCCTTCATGCACGGCCCGCACGCGAGCGACCACCACATGCTGGCGTTCGCCAAGTCAGATCATCCGGGCTACCACCACTCGAGCTGGGACGTCGGCAGCATCGACGACGTCGGCCTCGGCGCCGAGCGCATGCGCGGCGCCGGCTACGCGAAGGGCTGGGGCGTCGGCCGCCACGTGATCGGCTCGAACTATTTCTATTACGTGCAGGACCCGTGGGGAAGCTGGGCCGAATACTCGTTCGGCATCGACTTCGTGCCGGCCGACGTCGAATGGCCGGCCGGCGACCACCAGGTCGAGGACTCGTTCTACGTCTGGGGGCCGCCGCCGCCGGACGACTTCGTCGTCAACCGCGAACAACGCGCCTGAGTGTCGCGCGCCGCAACCGCGGCGATGCGCGCCACGCGCCGGGAGGAACGCAGGATGAGCCTCGTCCATCGTGTCGCGCGCGGCGTCGCCGCGCTCGTGATCTTCGTCGCCGCCGGTGCCTTCGCACAGGGACAGCCGCCGATCCGCATCGGCAGCACGCTCGCGCTCACCGGTCCGCTCGCGGCGACGAGCCTCGTGCACAAGGTCGTCGGCGAGATCTACGTCGAGCAGTTGAACAGGCGCGGCGGCCTCCTCGGCCGGCCGGTCGAGTGGATCGTCCGCGACGACCAGTCGAAGCCCGACCTTGCCCGCACGCTCTACGAGCAGCTCATCACCGTCGACAAGGTCGACCTCCTGATGGGGCCGTACGCGACCGGCGCGATCCTGTCGGCGATGGGCGTCGCGCAACGCTACAACAAGGTGCTCGTCCACCACACGTTCGGCATTCCGGCGCAGGCCAAGTACGACATGCAGTTCCCGGCATGGTCGCTCGGGCCGACGCCCGAGGTGAGCGTGCCCAACACCGTGTTCGATGCGTTGGCGGCCTCGCCCGCGCCGCCGAAGACGATCGCCGTCGTCACCAGCAAGTTCCCGTCGGTGCACTTCATGTCGCTCGGCGCGCGCGACGTCGCGAAAAAGCGCGGGCTCAACGAGGTGCTGTTCCTCGAATGGGACTTCGGCAACCTCGATTACGGGCCGATCGCCGCGCGCATCAAGGACGCCAACCCCGATTTCCTGTGGGTCGGCGCGATCGGCCTCGAGGGCAACCAGCTGCTCGAGGCGATGAGCAAGATCGGCTACACGCCGAAGGAGCACTTCTACATGTACCCGGCGCCCGGGCCCATGTCGAAGTCGGCGCTCGCCCGCAATGCGCTGTCGATGACGGTGTTCGAGGAGCACCCACCGTTCACCAGCGCACCCGGTGCGAAGGAGTTCATCGAGCTCTACCACGCGCGCGCCGCGAAGGCGGGCATTCCCGACACGGCGGTCGAGGTGCAGGCCGCGGCGTCGTACACCGCGTGGCAGATCCTCGAGGCCGGCGTGCGCGGCGCAGGCAGCCTCGACGACAAGGCGATCGGCGCGTGGCTGCACACGCACCCCGTCGATACGATCCAGGGCAAGCTGCGCTTCGACGGCCCGCACAACTACGGCGATGACCTGATGCGCGTCAAGCAGGTGCAGGACGGGCACTGGGTGACGGTCTATCCCGCGGCGTACGCCGCGCCCGGCGCGACGCTGCGCGTGCAATGACGTCGCGCCCGCGGCGCCGGCCGCACCCGCGGCGCGCGCCGTGACGCTGCCGAGCGCGACGCTCGTCGCGCAGTCGGCGCTGTCGGGGCTTTTCATCGGCGGCCTGTACGGCCTGATGGGGCTCGGCCTCGGCTTGTCGTGGGGCCTTCTCCACGTCATCAACCTCGCGCACTTCGCGCTCGCGTTCCTCGCCGCGTACCTGTGCTACCAGCTCGCGAGCGTGGGCGGCATGGACCCGTTCGCCACGCTCGCGCTGATCGTGCCGCTGTGCTTCGCGTTCGGCGTCGCGTTGCAGTGGCTCCTGTCGCGCTTCGACCTGTCGCCGCTCAACTCGCTGCTCGCGACGTTCGGCCTCACGGCGATCGTCGAGGCCGGCATCCAGGGCGTGTGGACGGCGGACTTCCGCAAGCTCGAGACGCCCTACGCCGCGCTGCACTGGCAGGTCGGCACGCTCTACGTGCCCGCCGCCGAGCTCGTGACGCTCGCGGCGGCCGTCGGGCTGTCGTTCGCCGTGTACGCGGCGATGCGCTTCACCGACCTGGGGCGCGCGCTGCGCGCGCTCGCCGAGGACGCCCCCATCGCGTCGGCGTTCGGCATCGACGCGCGGCGGCACGCGCTCGTGCTGTCGGGCGTGTGCGGTGCGCTCGCCGGCATTGCCGGCGTGTGCCTTGCGCTGTCGTTCACGCTGACGCCGTCGCAGATGTACGCGTGGATCGGCGTCGTCTTCGCGACGGTGATGCTGGGCGGCCTCGGCTCGCCGCTGGGCCCGCTCGCCGCCGGCATCGTGATCGGCGTCAGCGAGGCGCTGACGAGCGCGTTCGTGTCGCCGTCGTGGGCGCCGATCGTGTCGTTCACGCTGCTCATCGCGCTCCTTCTCGCGCGCCCGGGTCGCGCGTGACATCTCGCGCGCCCGGGCCGCGTTCGATGGGCGCCCGCGTGTACGTCGCGATCGTCGTTGCCGCGCTCGCGCTGGCGGCGCTGCCGTGGCTGCGCTTGCCGGCGTTCTACGCGTCGCTCCTCTATCTCGTGCTGCACTGGGCGGTGCTCGCGACGTCGTGGAACATCCTGTCCGGCTACTCCGGCTACATCTCGTTCGGCCACGGCGCGTTCTATGGCACCGGCGTCTACGCAACCGCCGTGCTCGCCGGCACGTTCGACGTGCCGTTCCTGTGGACGCTGCCGGTCGCGGCGCTCGCCGCGGCGATCCTCGGCCTGGCACTCGGCGCGGTCGTGTTTCGCGTCCGCAGCGTGCGCGGCGAGGCGTTTGCGCTCGTCACGCTCGCCGTCACGTTCGTCGTCGCCACGATCGTCGCCAACACGCCGATCGACGGCGGACCCGGCGTCTACCTGTCGTCGGTGCCGGTGCCGTCGCTCGCGCCCACGGTGCCCGGCACGTTCTACCTGCTCGCGCTCGCGCTGGCGACGGCGAGCGTGCTCGCCGCGCGCGCCATCGCCGACGCGAAGCTCGGCCTCGGCCTTTTCGCGATCCACGACGACGAGGATGCGGCGGAGGTGATGGGCGTGCCGACCTATCGATACAAGCTCGCGGCGTTCGGCATCGGCTGCGCGCTCGCCGGCGCGGCCGGCGGCGTGCACGCGCTCTTCGTGTCGTACGTGACCACTGCCGGCACGTTCAACGTCACGCTCCCGCTCACCGTGATCCTGATGTGCGTGCTCGGCGGCACGCGGCACTGGGCGGGCCCGATGATCGGTGCGGCGGTGATCACGCTCTTGCTCTACGCGACGACTGCCGCCGATCACGCGATCGTCGGCAAGGCGTTGACTGGCGCTATCCTCGTGGCGGCCGTGCTGTTCATGCCGCACGGGATCCTCGGTCGGCGACGCGACACACCGGCGATGCGGGTTGCGGGTGCGTCGAACGTCGCCGCGCCCTCGCCGCTCGCCGAGCCGTCCTTCGCCGCGCCATCGCCGCGCGCGAGCGGCGCGCCGCTGCTGGCGCTGCGCGGCGTCACCAAGTCGTTCAAGGGCGTGCGCGCGCTCGACGGCGTCGACCTCGACGTCCGCGAAGGCGAGATCGTCGGCGTCATCGGCCCGAACGGCTCGGGCAAGTCGACGCTGATCAACGTCGTCAGCGGCCATTTCGCCGCCGATGGCGGTCGCATCCAGTTTCGAGGCGACGACATCGCGCACCGGACGCCGCACCGCATCGCGCGGGCCGGCATCGCGCGCACCTACCAGGTGCCGCGGCCGTTCGCCGGGTTGAGCGTCGCCGACAACGTGACGCTGCCGGCGATGTTCGGCGCGGCGGGGCTCGACCGTGCCGACGCCACTGCCGCGGCGCAGGAGTGGCTCGCGTTCACCGGCCTCGCCGCGCGCGCGCGGCTGCGGCCCGGCGCGCTCAACCTCCACGAGACCAAGTTCCTCGAGCTTGCGCGCGCGCTCGCCTCGGCGCCGCGCCTGCTGATGCTCGACGAGGTGCTGTCGGGCCTCGCGCCCCCCGAGATCGACGGCGCCGTCGCGCTGATCGAGCGCATTCGCGCGCAGGGCACGACGATCGTGCTGGTCGAGCACGTGATGCGCGTGGTCACCGCGCTGTCCGATCGCGTGATCGTGCTCGACCAGGGACGCGTGCTCGCGCAAGGCCCCGCCGCCGCGGTGATGGCGCGCGACGACGTCGCGCGCGCCTATTTCGGAGCCGCCGGTGCTTGAGGTGCGCGGCCTCGAGGTCGCCTACGGCGCGGCGCCGGCGCTCTGCGGCGTGTCGCTCGCGGTGCGCGACCGCGCGCTCGCCTGTGTGGTCGGGCCGAACGGCGCCGGCAAGTCGACGCTGATCAACGCCCTCGCGGGCTTGCTGCGCGCACGCGCGGGCTCGATCGTGCTCGACGGCCGCGCGATGACCGCGCTCCCCGCCCATCGCTTCTGCGCGGCCGGCGTGGCCATCGTGCCCGAGCGCCGGCGCCTCTTCACGCGGATGAGCGTGCGCGAGAACCTGGAGATCGGCGGCTACCGCCGCGCGGTGCGCGCGTCGCGCGCCGCGAGCCTCGAGCGCGTGCTCGCGCTCTTCCCCGCACTGCGCGGCAAGCTCGACGCGCCCGCGGGCACGCTGTCGGGCGGCCAGCAGCAGATGGTCGCGATCGGCCGCGCATTGATGGCGGCGCCGCGCCTTTTGCTGCTCGACGAGCCGTCGCTCGGGCTCGCGCCGTCGATGGTCGACGCGATGTTCCGCGCGATCCGCGACGTCCACGCCGCCGGCACTGCCATCCTGCTGGTGGAGCAGAATGTCGCGACCGCGCTCGCCATCGCCGACGATGCGTGGCTGCTCGAGGAAGGCCGCATCGTCGCCGAAGGCACGCCGTCGGCGGTGTTCGCCGACCCGGCGCTGCGGCGCGCGTATCTCGGCGCCGCGACCGCCGGCTGACGCGGCTCATCACCTTTCGACCGGAGTCGACCATGGCGAGGCACACGATCGGCATCATCGTCGGCAGCAACCGGCGCGCATCGATCAATCGCCGTCTCGCCCTTGCGCTCGCGCGGCTCCTCGAGGATCGCTTCGACGTGCGCTTCATCGCGATCGACGACCTGCCGATCTACAACGGCGATCTCGAGGGCCATCGTCCGGCCGCGGTCGACCGCTTCACCGACGCGGTGCGCGGTGTCGACGCGCTGCTGTTCGTGTCGCCGGAGCACAACCGCTCGCTGACGGCGCTCCTCAAGAACGCGATCGACTGGGGCTCGAAGCCGACCGACCGCAACGTCTGGCGCGACAAGCCGGCCGCCATCACCGGCACGTCGATGGGCGCGATCGGCACGGCCGTCGGCCAGCAGCACCTGCGCCAGATCCTCGGCATCCTGGGCATGACGGTGATGGGCGGCGAGGCCTACATCTCGTTCACGCCGGAGCCCGTCGACGCCGACGGGCATTTCCTCGACGAGAGCCGCCGCGCGTTCCTCGCGGCTTACATGGACCGGTTCGCGACGCTGGTGGAGAAGCTCTCGTGATGCTGCCGGTGCGTGATGGTTGCCGCTGCGATGATTCCGGCGGGTGACGCGGCCGGTGCGTGGCGCTTGCTGCGATGGATGCGCCGCGCGCCCCGGGGACGGGCGCGCGCGGCGCTTGGCAGTGCGTCAGCCGACGAATGCCGCCGGCACGGGATCGTCGCCCAGCGCGTTGCGCAGGATCGCCCAGTGCATCGCCTCGTCGCCGAGGATGCTCGCCGCGGCCTTCGACAGGTCGCGGTTCGCGAACTTCGGCACCGCCGCGAGGTAGGCCGACACCGCGCCCTCCTCGAGGCCGGCGGCGAAGCGCAGCACGTCGGCCTGCGACTTGAGCGACGCCACCGGGAAGTCGTAGTGCTGCTTCGCCGACACCGCCGTGCCGCCCAATTGCTTGACCGTCGCCGCGAGCAGGTCGGCATGCGCCTTGTGCTGCGACTGGAACTTGACGGCGAGATCGAGCACCGGCTTCTGCAGCAGGTTGCTCTCCGCGCCCACCTGGTACGCGGCGATCGCCTGCTGCTCGGCGCCGAGCGCGGCGTTGAGGATCGCGACGTCGCCGGCATGCGAGCCGCCGGCGACCTTGGCCGCGAGCGCCGGGCGCCCGGCCAGCAGCGCAACTGCCGCGCCGGAAAGCGTCAATCCTGAGACGCGCACGAAGGTGCGACGGCCGGCGTTGAAGAGCGGGTCCTTCTGTAGCAAATAATTGCTCATTTCGTTTCCTTGGAAATCGACGAACTTGCCGGGCCCTCCCGGCGGATGACGGCGAGCACGCCGGCGACGATTCGGTCGCAGCGCTCGCCCATGAACTCGAAGGCGCTCGCGAGCGCGACGTCGACGTCGCTCGCGATCGATTCGCGCAGCAGGCTCCGCGCACGGAACAGCCGCGTGCGCACCGTCGCTTCGGGAATGCCGAGGCACTGCGCAGTCTCCTCGGCGCTCATCTCCTCGATCGCGCGCAGCATGAAGACCGTGCGGAACGACTGCGGCAGCTCGTCGATCTTGCGCTCGAGCAGCGCGCAGAGCTCGTGCCGCAGTGTCTCGGCGTCCGGCCCGGGAAGCCGTTGCGCGCCGGCGACCGATGCCTCGACATGCGCGTCGAGATCGACGACGTTGTCGATCGCCACGGTGCCGGCCGTCGCCTTGTTGCGTCGGAGCTTCATGAGTGCCTCGTTGATCACGATGCGCGTGAGCCAGGTCGACGGCGCCGCCTCGCCGCGAAACTGATCGCGGCGGCGCCACGCATGCAGGAACGCCTCCTGCACGCAATCCTCGGCGTCGGCGTCGTGGCGCAGGATGCTGCGCGCCGTACGATAGAGGCGCCGGTTGTGCTGGCGCATCAGTGCCTCGAATGCGGCGATCTCGTCGTGGCCGCGGATTGCGGTGTTGCGGGCGGTGTTCGTCATGTCGTCCCTCTCCAACGCATTCGATGCGCCGGCGTTTGCGGACGTTCCCGGGCCCGGATTCCCCACGCTGGCGGTGGGGCCAAGGTTCGCGACGGCGTGGCTGGTGGGCGTGGAACGGCCCCCCTGGCCGGGCGGGCTGCGTTACGGCCGCGCCGCGAGCGCCTTCGCCAGCGCGCGGACCGGAGGGTCCCATGCCGCGGGATCGCCGCCCTCGCGCGCGGCAAATTCGTCGACCAGCCGTGCGACCACGTTGGCGAGCGGCAGCGCCGGGCCGAAGAACAACGGGACCTCGCCGCGCACGATCGCGAGCGTCGGGAAGTCGTCGATGTCGAGGTCGTCGCAGAGCGCCGCGTCGTCCTCGATATCGATCCACAAAAAGCGCAGCGCCGGGCGTGCGGCGGCCAGCGCGTCGAACGTGGGCCGGAACTCGCCGCAGCTGCGGCACCAGGCGGCGCACAGCACCGCGACGCGGACGGGGCTCGAGGCGGACGGATCGCTCATGGCCCCATTGTGCCGTGCCCCGCGCAGGGTCACGTGCAGCATCGGTCGCAAGCTCGTTCGCGCCGGCACCCCGGAGGGCGCCGTTCGGTCGCTCTCGCCCGCGGTGCTACGCGCCCTGGTACGCGGCGCCGCGTTCCGCGCGCAACGCGGCTTCGGCCTGGCCGAGCAGCGCGTCGAAGGATATCTCGTCGGTCGACTGCGCGGTGCCGATCGACAGCATCACCGGCGTCGCCTGGCCCTTGACGACGATCGCGCGCGCGACGACCTCGTCGACGTCGACGAACGCCGCGTCGATCGCCGACTGCACGACGGCGAAGCGATCGCCGTCCCAGCGGATCGCGACGCTGTCCTCGCCCGCGCCTTTGGCGAGGCGCGTGCCGTACGTCTTCAGCACGAGGTCGCAGGCGATCAGGCCCTGCTCGGCGTTGAGCTCGGCGAAGCGGTCGATGTCGGCGACGAGGATGCGCACCGCGCGCCCGCGCTTGAACGCGTCGTCCATGTACGCCTTTGCCTCCTTGCGGCCGGCCATCCGGTTCCACAGGCCGGTGAGCGCATCGCGCTCGCCTTCCTTGCGCTTCGCCTCGTCGTGCGTGCGCGCGCGCTTGGCGAGCGAAGTGACGCCGCGCACGATCTGCGCCACCGCGTCCTCGCCGCGCAGGTCGACGCGCGGCAGCGGCGCGCCGTCGACGTACGCCTCGATCACGTCGAGCGCGCCGTCGAGCGGTGCGACGAGGCGCGCCATGCCGTAGAGCGCAAGCACGCAGCCCGCGACGATCGCCAGCGTGAACGCCAGCGCGAGCGCCATCACCGACAGCCGCCCGGCGCCATAGACGATGACGAGCCACGCGACGACGAGCGGCACGGCGAACGCCGCGACGACGACCGCGGTGCATTTCGCGCGGTACGACGACAACAGCGGGAAGCTCGCGAGCAGGCGGTAGAAGCCGTAGCTTCGGCGGGCGGGCGTGTCCATGACGGCGCCGGTGGGCAGATCGGACGGTATCGTACCGCGCGCGTATGACGCTTCGCCACCGTTCCGCCCGGGCCGCGCCCTGCCGCCCGCGTAACCCCGCGAGACCGGGCCCGCATTGCTAGAATCGGGCGCACCGCCCGGGTGGTGAAACTGGTAGACACAAGGGGCTTAAAACCCCTCGGCCGCGAGGCCGTGCCGGTTCGATCCCGGCCCCGGGCACCCTCGAACGTCGACGCCGGCGTCGCCGCCGTCGCGCGCTAGACCCTCCGCAACCCGCCCATCCGCGCCAGATCGGCGATCACCTTCTGCATCGACTCGACCGCGCCGCTCGACGAGCTGACCACGCCCTGCAGCGCGCGGATCACGTTCTGCGCCTGCGACATGTCGGGCATCATCGCCATCGCCGCGCGCGCCTCCTTGACGCCAGGCACGTCGCCGACCTGCGCCTCGATCAGCGCGAACAGGCGCTTCTGGATCTCGACGATCAGGTCGAACATCTGGCTCCAGTAGCCCAT
>JAICUU010000039.1 GCA_025935675.1 Burkholderiales bacterium | reverse complement strand
GCGGCGCGCGTGTCGTTGCGTGACGGCGTCGTGTCGCCGTGCGCCGAGGACGTACCGGGCATCGGCAACGTCGTGCCCGCTTGCTGCAGGGTGAACGTGGTGCCGTCCTTGGCCGGCGCGCCGATTTCAGGCGAAGGCGCCATGCGCGCGTCCGGTGTCGCCGCCGGGGCAAGCTTCGTTACGACCGGCTTCGTCGCGTCGTGCGCCGCGGCGGAGGCGTCCGGCGATGCGCTCGCGCGGGGCGATGCGGCGGCATGCTGCGCGAGTTGCGCGAGGTCGACACCCGCAGCGGCGGCGAACGCCGCCAGTGCGGCGATATCGAGCGTCGACGCGGGGATCCTGTCGTGCGCGTCGTCGCCACGCAAATCGTCGGGCGCTTGTTTCGTGGGCTTGCCAGCGAACGCCGCGAAAGCGGCACGCGTGGCGCCGGCCACGTCGCCCGCGGCGCCGGCGCTCGACAGCAGCGCGGCGAAGAGATCGGCGTCGACGGCGTCGTCCTTGCCGCGCACCGCCACGGCGGCGTCGGGAGCATGCGCAAGCGGGGGATGGAAGGCCACGGGCATGTGCGGTCCTTTCAGTCGTCGCCGCCGCCGCGCGAGCGGCGCGCCGCGTATTCGTCGGTGAGCTTCTGCTCGCGGCGCGCCTCGTGCTTCGCCGCCGTCTGCGCGCGGCGCTTGTCGAGCACGTCGAGCGAATCGACCCGCGTCTGCGTGTGCTGCCAGTCGGTCTGCGCGAAGCCGACGTCGGTGTGCATCGATGCGAGCACGGCTTCCTGCTGCTCGATCGCGCGGTCGAGGTTCGCGATGAACGCGCGGTAGTTGGCGAGCCCGTCGGCCTTGATGCCGGCGCGCGTCGCCGCCTCGAGCTTGGCGAGGTAGTCGCGGCGATAGCCGACCAGCGTCGCGAGCTTGCGCTCGGCCTCGCCGCGCTTCGACACGGCGGTGCGCAGCTTGTGCGCGCTCTGGTCGCGCTTGCTGCGCGCCATGTCGGTCAGGTGCTGCCACACGCGCGGCGGCGTCATCGCGCGCTCCGCTGCGCGTCGCCGAACGATGCGACCAGCGCGTCGAACTGGCGCTGGCCGGCGGCGAGCGACACCGCCTCGTCGGGGGTTTGCTGCAGGAACTGCGTGATCGCGGGCCACGCCGCGATCGCCTGGTCGAGCACCGGGTCGGCGCCGGGGGCGTACGCGCCGATGCTCATCAGGTCGCGGTTGCGCTGGTAGCGCGAATAGAGCTGCTTGAATCGGCGGATGCCCGCCATCCGCGCGGCCGGCACCAGCGACTGCATCGCGCGGCTGATCGACGCCTCGACGTCGAGCGCCGGATAGTGGCCTTCGTCGGCGAGCGCGCGCGACAGCACGAAGTGGCCGTCGAGGATCGCGCGCGCGGCGTCGCCGATCGGATCCTGCGGATCGTCGCCTTCGGTCAGTACCGTGTAGAAAGCGGTGATCGAGCCGCCGCCGTCGGGGCCGTTGCCGGCGCGTTCGACGAGCTGCGGCAGCTTCGCGAACACCGACGGCGGATAGCCCTTGGTCGCCGGCGGCTCGCCGATCGCGAGCGCGATCTCGCGCTGCGCCATCGCATAGCGTGTCAGCGAATCCATGATGAGCAGCACGTGGAGGCCACGATCGCGGAAGTGCTCGGCGAGCGTGGTCGCGTACGCGGCACCCTGCAGCCGCAACAGCGCGGGCGCGTCGGCGGGCGCGGCGACGACCACCGCGCGGTGACGGCCTTCGGGGCCGAGGATCGACTCGATGAATTCCTTGACTTCGCGGCCGCGCTCGCCGATCAGCCCGACGACGATCACGTCGGCGGTGGTGTGGCGCGCCATCATGCCGAGCAGCACGCTCTTGCCGACGCCGCTGCCTGCGAAGAGCCCGACGCGCTGGCCGCGGCCGACCGTCATCAGCGTGTTGATCGCGCGCACGCCGACGTCCTGCGGCACCGAGATGCCCGCGCGCTCGATCGGATTGATCGGGCGCGCCATCAGCGAGCGAACCTCGTCCTGCGGGACCGGGCCGAGGCCGTCGAGCGGCCGTCCGGTGCCGTCGAGCACGCGCCCGAGCAGCGCATCGCCGACCGGCAGGTGCTTCGCGTTGTCGGCGTTGCGGCGGCGCGGATGCCATTCGCGGCCGATGCGCGGTCGCGGCTCGCGCTGCGCGATCGGCCGCACGCGCGCGCCGGGCGATACGCCGGCGAGCTCGGCGACGGGCATCAGGAAGAGCCGCTCGCCCGCGAAGCCCACGACCTCGGCCTCGACGCCGCCGTTGCGTTGCTCGACGACGCAGACGCTGCCGAGCGGCAACTTCAGGCCGACGCATTCCATCACGAGTCCCGCGACGCGCGTCAGACGGCCGGCGACCTCGAAGCCGCGGCCGGCCTCGACGCGACGCTGGCCGTCGCGCAGCATCGCCGTGCAGTCCGCGACGAAGTCAGAGGGGCTCGAGCCAGTCATCGGTGCGGCCGAGGTTGGCGAGGAGCTGGCGCCAGCGCGTGGGCATCGTCGCGTCGACCGAGCACTGCTCGGTCTCGATCTCGCAACCGCCCGGCGCGATCAGCACGTCGCCGACGACGGCGAGGCGCGCGCCGCCATGCGGCTCGGCGACGAGCGGCTCGACGAGCACGACGTCGGAGGGATTGAGGCGCAATTCGATCCGCTGCGTCGCCTGCGGCAATTGCGCGAGCGCCGCCGCGACGATGGGCCGCACCAGCTCGCGCCGCACCTCGAGCGCCTGGCCGACGAGCTGGCGCGCGAGCACGAGGGCCAGGTCGAGCACCTCGTCGCACAAGGCCTGCTGGTGGCGGCCGGCGTGCTCGCCGAGCGATGCGACGAGGGCGGTGAGGCGCGCGCGATCGCTCGCAGCCGCGGCCATGCCGGCCGCGTAGCCGGCGGCACGCGCCTCGGCTTCCAGCGCCTCGCGCAGCGGCGTGCCGGTCGCGGCGTCGTGCGCGGGCGCGGGTTCCAGCGCCGCAAGCTCCCAGCGCTGCCACGCCGACTGGCTCTCGCGCGCGACGGCATCAGACGAAGGCATCGCCGCCCTTCGAGCCCAGCACGAGCTGGCCTTCGTCGGCCATGCGCCTCACGATCTTGAGGATTTCCTTCTGCTCGCTCTCGACTTCCGAGATGCGCACCGGGCCCTTGGCGTCGAGGTCGTCGCGCAGCATCTCGGCGGCGCGCTGCGACATGTTCTTGAAGATCTTCTCGCGCAGCGTCTCGGACGCGCCCTTCAACGCGACGATCAGCGACTCCGACTGCACCTCGCGGAGCAGCGCCTGCACGCCGCGGTCGTCGAGGTCGAGCAGGTTCTCGAAGATGAACATCTCGTCGAGCAGCTTGTCGGCGAGGTCGGTGTCGTGCACGCGCACCGCCTCGATCGCGGAAGTTTCCTGCGCGCTGGCGAGATGGTTCAGCATCTCGGCGGCGACGCGCACGCCGCCTGGCGCCGACTTGCGGCTGCCGCCGTTGCCGGACAAAAGCTTGGCGAGCACGTCGTTGAGCTCGCGCAGCGCCGCCGGCTGGATGCGGTCGAGCGTGGCGACGCGCAGCAACACGTCGTTGCGCAGCGGCTCGGCGAACGCGGCGAGCACGCCCGACGCCTGGTCGCGGTCGAGATGGACGAGGATCGACGCGACGATCTGCGGATGCTCGCCGCCGATCAGCTCGGCGATCGCCGCCGGATCCATCCAGCGCAGCTTCTCCATGCCGGCGGCGTTGCCGCCGTCGAGGATGCGGTCGAGGAGGTACGCGGCGCGGTCGTCGCCGAGCGCTCGCGTCAGCACCGAGCGCAGGTAGCCGTCGGCGTCGAGGCCGATCGTCGACTGCTGCTGCGCCTGCTCGTGGAATGCGTCGAGCACTTCGTCGATGCGGTCGCGCGTCACCGAGGTGAGCTTGCTGATCGCCTGGCCGATCTTCTCGACCTCGCGCGGCGCGAGATGCCGGAGCACTTCGGCCGCCTCGGCTTCGCCGAGCGACATCAGGAGGATCGCGGTGTTCTGCGTGCCGACGTCATCCATTGGGCTTCATCCATGTCTTCACGACGCTCGCGACGACCTTGGGGTCCTGGCGCGCGAGCCCGCGGGCGCGCTCGAGCGCGTCCGCGCTGTCCGTGTTCGGCGCGGCAAGCTGCGCCGGCGCCGCCGAGGAGGGGGAAGCGAGCGCCGGCGCGGCCTGCACGCGCGCCGACGCCTGCTTCAGCATCGGCCGCAGCACACCGAAAAAGAGGTAGAGCGCCACCGCGCCGAACAGCGCGTAGCGTCCGATGTCGCGGGCGAGCGCCAGCGTGTCGGGCTGCTTCCACAGCGGCAGCTCGACGACCTTGGCGGGCTTCTCACCCTCGTTGAAGGCGGCGTTGGCGACGTTGAGCGAGTCGCCGCGGTCCTTGGAGAATCCCATCGCCTCGCGGGCGAGCGCCGTGATCTGGTCGATCTCGGCCTGTGGCAACGCCGTGTACGTGATCTTGCCGGCGGCGTCGACGTCGCGACGCTGGTTGACGACGACGGCGGCGGTCATCCGCTTCACCGTGCCGACGGTGGTGGTCGTGTGCTGGATCGTCTTGTCGACCTCGTAGCTGGTCGTCGCGTCCTTGTGCGTGCTCGTCGGCGCGGCCGGGGGCGCACCGGCCGCCGCGGAGGCGCGGCCGTCGATGGGCGCGACGCCAGCGGGCGGCGGCTGGTTGCTGAGCGCGCCGGGCACGCCCTGCGGGCCCGCGGCGCCGGTCGTCATCGATTCGCTGGTGCGGGTGTTGCGCAGCACCGCGTTCTTGGCATCCTCATTCGGCTTGTAGGTCTCGGCGACCGCCTCGACGCGGTTGAAGTCGACGTCGGCGGTCACCTGCACGCGCACGTTGCCGCGCCCGACGATGGGCTCGATGATGTCGACGATCCGCTGGTTCGTCGCGCGCTCGATCTCCTTGACGTAGCCGAGCTGCGCCGGGTCGAGGCCGTCGCCCGCGTCGCGGCGGCGGGACAGCAGGTTGCCGTCGGGGCCGATGACGCTGACGTTCGCCGGCGAGAGCTCGGGCACGCTCGACGCCACGAGATGAACGATCCCCGCGACCTGCGATGGGTCGAGCGCGCGGCCGCTGCGCATCGCCAGCACCACCGACGCCGTCGGCTGCTGCGAGTCGCGGACGAACACGCTGGGTTTGGGGATCGCGAGGTGCACGCGCGCCGACTCGACTGCCGACAACGCCTCGATCGAGCGCGCGAGCTCGCCCTCGAGCCCGCGCTGGTAGTTGACCTGCTCCTGGAACTGCGTCGTGCCGAAGCGCTGGTTGTCGACGAGCTCGAAGCCGACGTTGCCGCCCTTCGGCAGTCCCTGCGACGCGAGCTTGAGGCGCGTCTCGTGGACAAGGGGGGCAGGGACCATGATCGCGCCGCCGCCCTCGGCCAGCTTGTAGGGAACATTCATCTGCCCCAGGGCAGCAAGGATCGCGCCACCGTCGCGGTCGTTGACGTTGCTGAACAGGACCCGGTAGTCGGGCGCGCTCGACCACATCCACACGCCGATGCCGATGGCGATCGCCGCGGCCATCGTGACGACGACGGTCAGGAATTGCGAGGGCGGCAGGCGCCCGACGTCGAGCAGTTGGCGACCGAGCCTCGGAGCGGGCGCGGCGGCTTGCGTCGGAACCATTGCATCGGCGGTCGTGGCCATGGGCAAAAGCGAAGGAATGGCGAAGGAACGGCCGTAGTATCGGGACGCCCGAGGCGCCCGGATCGGGCGAGGAGCCTGCCTTTTCCGGCGCATTTCATCCGATCGCGGCGCCGCCGCCGCCCGTACTGTGCATGGCGTGGGACGGCGCCAAGCCGCCCGAACGACGAGGTGGCGATGATCGAATCGGCCGGTATGCAGAACCTGCTCGCGCAGCTCCGCGTCGCGCGCGAGACGGTCGCGCAGGGGCTCACGTCGTCGGCCAAGCCGGCTGCGGCGCTGGCGCCGGGCGCGGCCGGCGCACCCGACTTCGGCGCAATGCTGCGCTCGACGATCGGCAAGGTCGATGCGGCGCAATCCGATGCCGCCACGCTCGCCAATCGCTTCCAGATGGGCGACACCAAGGTGTCGCTCGAGGACACGATGGTTGCGCTGTCGAAGGCGAGCCTGTCGTTCCAGGAGCTGGTCCAGGTGCGCAACCGCATGGTCAGCGCGTACCGGGACATCATGAACCTGCAGATCTGATTCGACGCGCTGGTGCGCGGGCCGTTCGCACGCTCATTCGTCATTCCCGCGCATGCGGGAATCCAGCAGTGGCGACGACCGAGTCGGTCGCGTGCGCAATCGCGTGTCAAAGCTGGATTCCCGCATTCGCGGAAATGGCCCCGAAACTAGGTGCGGCTGCGGCGCTCGCGCTCGAGCGCATTGATGCACCGCTGGATCAGCGCCTGCCCGCGCGGCGCGAGATCGACGAACCGGCAGCCGATGCGCATAGGTGCGCCGCTCGCGGCCCCTGGCGCGGCCGCGCGGCAGTGCATCACCTCGAGCTCGACGTCGAGCGGGCCGGTGGCGAGCACGAGGCGCGCACCCACGAGCCGCGTCCCGGGCGTCGGCATGAAGCCGGCCGGCAATTCGGTGAGCGCGATGCCGGTGACGCTGACGTCGAGCACGCGCAGCATCACCGGCGCGCGCGACGCGCCGTCGGCGCCCGGCAGCCGCAGCGCGCAGCGCAGGCCGCTCGCGAGCGGCACGTGCGCGCGGAAGAAGTCGCGCCGCTGCAGGCGTATCAAGGTCGTGGGCATCGCGCAGGCGAAGGCCGGCGCGCCCTGCCACGTGCGCGCAACGGCCGTGCCGCCGCGAAAGCGGATGCGGATGCGCTCGAGCGACGTGTCGAACGCGAGCTTCGTGGCGGTGGCGAGCCGCGCGTTCACCTCCTCGCTCTGGCCCGCGTCGAAGACGATCTCGCCGGCCGCGGTGTCGACGGCGAGCAGCACGGTATTGACGACGTCGCGCCCGAACGTGACGCTGACGAGCACGCCGCGCTCGACCAGCGTGGCGAGCAGCGACACGATCTCGAGGCGCGAATCGACGCGGAAGCGCTCGTTGGCCGCCTCGAGGTCGGCATCGTCGGCGCGTGCGGTTTCGTCCATGGCGGGAGCGCGGGTGCGGGAGATGACGGCGCAGTCGAAGTCGGTGCGACGCGATCAGGCTGGACCTTGCCTGTCGACGCGCCAGATCCACACGAGAAGCTCCGCCACCGCGACGTACAGCGCCGGCGGGATGTGCGCGTCCAGGTCGACCTGCATCAGCAGGCTCACGAGCTCGCGCGACTCGTAGGTGTGTACGCCGGCCTCGCGCGCACGACGGATGATCTCGTCGGCGATGTCGCCTCGGCCTTGCGCGACGACGCGCGGCGCACGATCGCCTTCGTGATAGGCGAGCGCCACCGCCTCGCGGCGCCTCGCTCCCGCGTCGGCGCGTGTCTCAGCCGAGCTCATCGAACACCGCGATCTCGGAGACCGGCACGGCGCGCGCCGCCAGGGCCTCGGCCAATGCCGCGCGCGCCGCGTGCAGCCGCGATGTCGCCGACGGGCCGTCGGTCGTGACCTGCAGGCGTACGGCGCCGCCGACGAGCGACACGCTCGCGCCGACGGCGCCGAGCGACGGCAGCTCGAGGACGATGTGGGCCGCGACCGGCGCAGCGCCCGCCGGCTTCGGGGAAGGCGCGTGGGGGTCGTCCTGGGCGGCTTCCTCGAAGCGGATCGCCACGCGCTGCCCTGGCCACGCTTCGCCGATCCACGCGAACTGGCGCATGTCGAGGACGTCGAGCTGCTGGCGCAGGAGCGGCGGCGCGCCGGCGTCGGCATGCGCCGCGGCAGGGACGGAGGACGCGGCGGCGTCGGCGAGCGGCGCGGGCAGGCGCGCGAGGTCGCGTGCCGTGTCGGTGCTGGAGCCGGTCGCGCCGGACGGTTGCGGCGTCGCCGTCACGTCGCGCGACTGCGGCTCGGCTTCGAGCGCCGATTGCGGGTAAGTGCCGGCGATCCAGCGCGCGAGGTGCGATTCGTAAAAGAGCCCGCTTTTCTGCACGGCGCCCTCGAGCGCCGCGCCGAGCGCCTGCGCGACGCGCGCAACCTCGACGCGGTCGTCGACATCGGCGCGCATCGGTGGCGGCGACGCCGTGACCAGCGGCGACCCACCGCGCACGATGGGCGCTTCCGGAGAGCGCGAGCCGGTGCCGCGCAGCGCGCGCTCGAGCTCGATGCCGCCACTCGACAGCAGCACCTCGGCGGCGCCGCGCGCACCGGCGAGCGCGCGGGCGAGACGGCTTGCGGCTGTCGAGGGGGCGTCGACCGGGAACGGCGTCGCCGTGCGGGCCATGCCGGCATTCGCAGGCGACCCGCGGTCCGGCGGCGGCGACTCTTCGCGCACGGAAGGCGCGCCATCACCGGCGACGCGCAGCGCGGGGCGCAGCGCGACGACGCTCGCCACGGGCGCGGGTCTTGGGTCGGGCTTGCGCAACGTGTCGAGCAGCACGTTGAGCGCCTGGAAGTTGATCATGATCGCCCGCGCCTCTCGCGCGGCCCGCGGCGGGGCTACGCGCGCCCGGTGCGAAGCGCCGTGCGCAGCACGGCCGGCGTCGGCGTGATCGCCTCGCGCACGCGGGCGTCCTGGCGCAGCACGTCGCGCAGCACCGCGTAGCGGCGGGCGCGCAGGTCGGCGGGCATCGGCGCGCCGTCGTGCGCTTCGTCGATTCGGCTGGTCAACAGCTTCGCGCAGTCGCGCGCGGCGGCCAGCGTGTCCCAGTCGGCCGCCTCCGCGGCGTCGCCCATCAGGCGCGCGACGTGCATCATCGCGTCGTACAGCGGCGCGATCGCGATCGCGCGGCGCGGCTCATGCCGCATGGCGGGCCTCCTCGGGCTTCATCGCCGCGACCGCGTGCCACGCGGTGCGCAGGTCGGTGAGCAGTGCCGCCACCTCGGCGAGCGCCGCGGCGTCGTTGCGCAGCGAGGCGACCAGGAGTCGCCGCGCCATGTAGTCGTAGAGATCGTCGAGCTGGCTCGCGATCGCACCGCCGCGCGCGATGTCGAGCGATGCGCGCAGGCCCTGCTCGATGATGCCGATCGCGCGCGAGATCGCCGTGCTGCGCGCCGCGTGCGCGCCGCTCGCGAGATGCGAGCGTGCATCGCCGATCGCCTCGATGGCGCCGTCGTAGAGCATGACCACGAGGCGCTGCGGCGTCGCGGCGTTGACGCCGGTCTCGAGCCCGACATCGGCATAGGCGCGGGCGGCGTTCGCGGAAAGCATCGTGTCCTCTTCGTGCATGCGTGGGCGATACCCTTGATATCGGCTTGCGCCGCCGGGACTTGAGCGTCGCCCGGGCTTCCGTTTCGTGCCCGTGGCGCCGCGCCGTCCGCCGCGCGCGCGTGGCGGCGCCGCGTCAGCCATTGTTGTTGCTGTTGTTGAACTTCGGCAGGTTGGCGAGCTGCTGCGTCAGGTAGTCGCCGGTGCTCTTGAGGCTGGAGATCAGCGTGTCGAGCGCCGAATACTGCGCGTAGTAGGCCTGCTGGATCTGGTCGAGGCGGCGTTGCAGCGCCGCCTCCTGGTTGTCGAGATCCTTGATCTGCGCCTGCACGCCGTCGGTCGACGCGTCGATCAGGCCGTCGTTGCCGACGATCGAGCCGATCGCGTCGCTCAAGCGCGCGGCGAAGCCCTTGCTGTAGTTGACTGAGCCGCGATCGCCGAGCACGCCGCTCGCGATCGACAGCGCGAGGCCCTCGACTGGCGTGCCGTTCGCGCCGGTCAGCTTCTGGCCCGACCCGGCGGCGGCGAAGCCGCCGATCGTGCCGGCGACGTCGACGCCGATCGTCGCGACCGGCGCGCCGCCGACCAGCGTGCCGGCGGCATTGCCGCCGAAGCTCACGTTGGACGCCGAGCCGTAGCGGTTGGACGTGAACACGAGCGTGCCGCCGGTCGCATCGACGCCGACGCTCACGTTGTTGGCGGTGAACTCGCTCGTCGCGTTGAGCTTCGCCGCCACGGCGGCGCCGAGCGCGGACGCGTTGGCATAGGCGCCCGGCGCGAGCGTGACGGTGGTGGCGATGCCGTCGATCACCGCCGACAGCGTGTCGTTGACGCCGGTCGTGATCGTCAGCGTGGGCGCCGCCGAGCCGGTCAGCGTGCCCTGCGTCGCGAGCTGCGTGATATTGACGGCGTAGTTGCCGGCGACGGTGTTGGCACTGGTGCCAACGACGCCGACGCTCGCGTCCGTCGCATTGCCGGCCGCGGCAAACAGGCGCGCGACCGCGTTGGGATCGGCGGCGAGCGCCGACTGCAGCCGGGTCGCGTCGAGCGACAGCGTGCCGTCGGCCTGGAAGGTGACGCCGGCGTCGGACAGCGTGTCGTAGCGGGTGCCCGCGCCGAGCGAGCCGCCGATCAGTGTGCGGAGCTGGTTCTGGATCATCCGCACCGTCGAGTCGCCGGTCAGCACCGACGCCGTCTTGGTCGTGGCGTCGTACTTGGTCAGCGTGGTCAGCGTCGACTGCAGGCCGTTGTAGGCGGCGACGAAGCTCTGCACCGCCGTCGACACGCTCGACGTGTTGGCGGCGATCGCAAGCGACGTCGTGCCGCTCGTCACGCCGGTCAGGTTGAGCGTCACGCCGGCGACGAGGTCGGCGATCGTGTTGGTGGCGCGGTGCACGGTGAGGCCGTCGATGGTCAGCGTCGCGTCCTGCGCCGCCTGCGTCTCGGTGAGGTTGCGGCCGCTGCCGCTCGCTGCCGCTGGGTCGTACGCGAGCGCCGACAGGCCCGCGGCGTCGGTCGCGTTGCCGTCGTCGTCGGCGACGTCGATCTTCACGCTCGACGCGGCGCCCGTCTTGGTCGAGGTCAGCACGAGGCGCTGGCCGTTCGCCGAGCCGTCGTTGACGATCGTCGCCGTGATGCCGATGGCCGCGGCGTTGATGGCATCGCGGACGCCGGCGAGCGTGGCCTGGCCCGGCGCGATCGTCACCTGCTGCACCGCCTGCGCGGTGTCGGCGGTGAACGTGCCGGCGTCGGTCGTGCCGAACGTGAACGTCAGCGTGCCGGAGCCGACCGCCGACGACGTCGACGTGTAGCCGGTCGACACGAGCTTCTGCGACTGCGCGAGCGCGCTGACGCCAAGCGCATAGCTGCCGGCGGTCGCGCCCGGGCCGACGGTGGCGGTGAGCCCGCCGCCCTGGCCGACGCTCGCCGACAGCGTCTGCAGGCCGGCGAGCGTGGTCATGCCGCTGATCGATGTCTGCAGCGCGGAAAGCGAGCTCTTGATCTGGCCGTACGCGGACACCTGCGACTGCAGCGCGGTCTCCTTGTTCTGCATGTTGGTGAGCGGCTGCTGCTCGATGGCCATCAGCTGCGTGACGATGCTGTTGACGTCGAGCCCCGAGCCGACGCCGGGCGACGAGATCGTCGGCACGCCGGTGCTCGAGGTGGTACTGCTGATCGTGGTGGCCATCGAACGCTTTCGGGTCAGGCGTGGTGCTCGAGCAGGAGGCCCTGCACGCGGTCGAGCGCTTCGGCGATCCGCAGCATCTCCGCCGAGGGGATCTGCCGCAGCACTTCATGGTCGGTGGTGTCGACGAGCCGAGTGACGAGCCGGCCGCTCGCGGGGTCGAGCTCGAACTCGAGGCCGCGGTTCATCGCACGCAGCGCCGAATTGGCCTCCATGATCGCCGCCTTGATCGCCTGCACGGACGGCGCGGGCTCCGCATCGGCGGAGCCGCCGCCGGCAACGCCAGCGGCCCCGCGATCCAGCGTGCTGGAGGCGGAGCCGGTGTACGCCGAAAGCGCAGCGACGTCGCGAATCTGCATCGATGCTCCTTGCGTTGTTGCGGCCGCGGCGCCGCCTCGTGGCCGGCGCCGCGGGTGCTACGTGGATCAGCCCTTCAACAGCGTCAGCACGTTCTGCGGCAGCGAGTTCGCTTGCGCGAGCATCGCCGTGCCGGCCTGCTGCAGGATCTCGGCACGCGTCAGGTTCGCGGTTTCCGCCGCGAAGTCCGCGTCCTGGATCCGGCTGCGCGACGCCGACAGGTTCTCCGACGCCGTCTGCAGGTTGGCGACCGTCGAGCTGAAGCGGTTCTGGATCGCGCCCAAGTTCGCACGCGCCGTGTTGACCGCCGTCAGCGCCGCGTCCATCTGCGTCATCGCCGTGTCGGCGCCCGCAACCGACGTAAGGCTCAGCGCCGCGAAGCCCGTCGACGCTGCCGCGGTCGTCGTGGCGGCGGTGAGGCCGGTGGACGCCGTGGTCGCCGTGCCCGCGAGGCCGACGACGACGTTGGGCGTCGCCGGGACCGAGCCCGAGTTCGTGAGTACCACCTGCGTCGGCGCGCTGGAAAGCACCGTCGCGTACACGCCGGTCTGCGACGAGTAGCTGTTGACCGCGGCGGCGATCGACGACGCGCGGTTGGCGGCGTTGGTATCCGCACCGATCGCGCCGACCGAGATGCCGTTGATCGTCAGGTCGCCTGCGGCGATCGCGCCGAAGGTCGACGCAGCGGCACCGGTGACTTGCGCGACGCTCGAGGAACCGAGGTTCGCCGACTGCGCATTGACGAAGTTGCCGACGGTGATCGTCTCGCCGACGTTGGCGCCGACCTGGAACGACTGGTTGGAGAACGAGCCGTCGAGGAGCTTGACGCCGTTGAACGTCGTGGTCGACGCGACGCGGTCGATTTCCGCCTTGAGCTGCTGCGCTTCGGTGTCGAGCGCGGCGCGGTCCGAGGCGCTGTTCGTGGCGTTGCGCGACTGCACGGCGAGCTGGCGGATGCGCTGCAGGTTGTTGGTGATCTCGCCGAGCGCGCCTTCCGCGGTCTGCGCGAGCGAGATGCCGTCGTTGGCGTTGCGGGCGGCCTGGTCCATGCCGTTGATCTGCGCGGTGAAGCGGTTCGAGATCGCGAGGCCGGCGGCGTCGTCCCTGGCGCTGTTGATGCGCAGGCCCGACGACAGGCGTTGCAGCGACGTGTTGAGGCTGTCCTGCGACTTGTTCAGATTGCGCTGCGCGTTGAGCGAGGCAATGTTGGTGTTGATGATCTGTGCCATGAATCTCTCCTGGTTGGTTGATTCCGGCGCTCGCGCCGGCCGACTACGGTTGCTCCGTTACGAATCGAGCGTAGAAGACCGCCGTCTCCTGCAATATCGGAGGGCATCCCGGCAAACTTGAGCCCCGCGTTCGCCGCCGCGCCGCAGCCGTGGCGTTCGTGCCACACCAACCGCCTCGAATCGTAGGCGGGGCGCGGCTTTGGCGATCGGCCAAGATGCGGGGGATAGCCGCCGATATTCGCGGCTTGACTCGCGGATCGCGCGTTGTACGCGACAGGCTGGGCGCCCACCGCCGCGCACCGGCGGGTGATCTTTCCTGCGGCCGTTATGCCATTGTCATAATGCGTAGGGGAGTGCCGCCATCGCCGTGAAGCCGCGCGCCGACGCCACGCGCCGCCCTGCGTCCACTGTGGCCGCGCCCGCAGGCAGCCGATAGTTCGATCGCGGCCGCTTCCGGCCGATGAAGGAGCAAAGCGTGATCGACGAATCGATGCTCGCGGAAATCCGCGAGGCCAACCTCACCTACCTGATCCTCGCGCAGCGGATGCTGCGCGCCGACCGCGCCCAGGGCATGTTCCGCCTCGGCATCGGCGAGGACGTGGCGACGATCGTCGAGACGCTCTCGACCGCGCAGATGATCAAGATCGCGAGCACGAGCTTCCTGATGTGCAAGCTGCGCTTCGACGACCGCATGGTCTGGGACCTTATCACCGGCCACGACGAGCTCGCGATGAAGGGCGCGCACGCCGCGATCCTGCTGGCGCGCGCACTGCCTGAGGCGGCCTGACATGCGCGGCAAGAGCGTGGTTGCCGATGCGCGCGACGTGGCGCGCGCCACCGAGCTGATCGAGCTCGGCATGCGCCTGCAGATGCTGGAGTCGGAGACGCCGCTGTCGCGCGAGCGCCTGACCAAGCTCTACAAGGAGCTTAAGGGCAAGTCGCCGCCCAAGGGCATGCTGCCGTTCTCCACCGACTGGTTCGTCACGTGGATGCCCAACGTCCACGCCTCGCTGTTCGCGGCGATCCACCATCACCTGATCAAGACCAGCGCGCTCGACGACATCGACGCGCTGATCAAGGCCTACCGGCTTTATCTCGAGCAGTGCCGGGCGCTCGGCCTCGACGTCGAGCTGTCGATCACGCGCGCCTGGCGCCTCCTGCGATTCCTCGACGCGCGGATGCTGAAGATCGCGCCGTGCACGTGCTGCCGCGGCGAATTCGTCGTGCGCGACTACGACCTGACGCGCAACTACGTCTGCGGCCTCTGCAGCCCGCCGTCGCGCGCCGGGCGGCGCCGCGCGGCCGACGAGGAGCTTGCCGCCGCCGCCTGAGGCGCCCGCCGCCCGCGCAGGCGCCGGACGCGGCGTCGCGGCACCCGGCGTCAAGTTTTGGCGCGCACCGCCGATAACCCTGTGGCGCACGTCCCGTGCGCGCCCAGCTCCAGGATCGCCGCAGCATGCTGCCCGTCGTCGGCTACGTCATCGTCTTCGCATCCGTGTTCGGCGGCTTCGCGCTGGCCGGCGGCCACCTCGCGGCGATGCTGCAGCCGGTGGAGCTCCTGATCATCGGCGGTGCCGCGTTCGGCGCGTTCATCGTCGGCAACCCGATGAAGGTGGTGAAGTCGACGCTCGGCGCGTTGCCGTCGCTTCTCAAGTCGTCGCGCTACCCGAAGCACGTCTACATGGACCTGATGGCGCTCCTCTACGAGCTCCTCGGCAAGATCCGCAAGGAAGGGATGATGTCGATCGAGCGCGACATCGAGGACCCGGCGTCGAGCGCGCTGTTCGCGCAATACCCGGCGATCGCCAAGGACCATCACCTGATGGAATTCCTCACCGATTACCTGCGCCTGATGGTCAGCGGCAACATGAACGCGCTCGAGATCGAGAGCCTGATGGACCAGGAAATCGAGACGCACCACCTCGAGGCCGAGGTTCCGGCGCAGCGCGTGCAGAAGGTGGCCGATGGCCTGCCGGCGTTCGGCATCGTCGCCGCGGTGATGGGCGTCGTGCACACGATGGAATCGGTGGGGCTGCCGCCCGCCGAGCTCGGCATCCTGATCGCGCATGCGCTCGTCGGCACGTTCCTCGGCATCCTGCTCGCGTACGGCGTCGTCGGCCCGCTCGCGAGCCTGCTCGAGCAGAAGGCCGCCGAGTCGCGCAAGATCCTCGAGTGCATCAAGGTGACGCTGCTCGCGACGCTGTCCGGTTACGCGCCGGCGATCGCGATCGAATTCGGCCGCAAGGTACTGTTCTCGTCCGACCGGCCGGGCTTCGCCGAGCTCGAGTCGCACGTCAAGAAGAAGTAGGGCCGCGCGATGAGCGACAGCGAGCGGCCGATCGTCATCAAGCGGGTGAAGAAGAAGGGCCACGGCGCGCACGCCGCGGCCTGGAAGATCGCCTATGCCGACTTCGTCACGGCGATGATGGCGTTCTTCCTCCTGATGTGGCTGCTCGGCTCGACGACCAAGGGTGATCTGCAGGGCATCGCCGAATACTTCCGCACGCCGCTCAAGGTCGCGCTCGAGGGCGGCAGCGGCAGCGGCGACAGCGCGTCGATCATCAAGGGCGGCGGCACCGACCTGACGCGCACGAACGGCCAGCAGGCGAAGAGCGACATGCCCGTCGCGAAGAAGACGATCGACCTTCAGGAAGCCAAGGCGGAGCTCGAGCGCCGCGAGGCCGAGCGCCTCAAGGACCTGAAGGCGAAGATCGAGGCGGCGATCGAGGCGAGCCCGACGCTGAAGGCGTTCCGCAAGCAGCTGCGCGTCGACCTGACGCCCGACGGCCTGCGCATCCAGCTCATCGACGAGCAGAACCGGCCGATGTTCGACTCGGGCAGCGCCGCGCTGCGCGACTACACGCGCGAGATCCTGCGCGAGATCGCCACCGTGCTGAACGGCGTTCCCAACCGCATCTCGCTGTCCGGGCACACCGACGCCGCGCCGTACGCGTCCGGCGAGCGCGCCTACAGCAACTGGGAGCTCTCCGCCGATCGCGCCAACGCGTCGCGCCGCGAGCTCATCGCCGGCGGCATCGAGGAGAACAAGATCATTCGCGTCGTCGGACTGGGGCCCGCCGTGATGTTCGACGCGTCCAACCCGCTCAACCCCGCCAACCGGCGGATCAGCATCGTCGTGTTGAACCAGCGCGCCGAGCGCCGCATCCTCGGCAACGACGACGCCGAGATCAGCGCCGAGGCGGTGACCGCGGCGGCGGGCTCGGGCACCGACCTCGCGGCTGGCGCGGAAGGCGCGCCGCCGCCGGCAGCGGCGCCCATCGCCGCACCGGTCGCGCCGGCAGCAGCGTCCCCCGCGACTTCCGGCGTGACATCGCCCACCGCAGACCATCAACCCTAACGCGCGCCATGCGCTGCGCGCCGTGACGGGTACGCCCGCTTCCGCTTCATACAGCAGGCGCTCCACCGGGCGTACCCGTCCCGCCGCGCACGGAGTGGCAGTTCGTAACCGCAAGGCGCGAGCTGCGAAGTGACCCCCGCATGACGCTCAGCGTCATCGGGCGAGGGGTATGCCCGCCGGAGCGCCTGCTGTATGAAGCGGAGGCGGGCATACCCCTCGCCCGATGACACTCGCAAGACGCGCAAAGGGGGTGCCGGCTCGGGGCGTCAGAGCTCGATGACCGCATTCGCGGGAATCACGAGGTGCGCGGCGAATTGCGCGCAAAACCTCCCGCTGTTCGCCCTAATGCCGCGGCGGCCTCGCGCCGACAATGGCCCATCGCTCGATGACCCATGGCGATGGCCGACCACAACGACCAGGAACGCAACTACCCGGCAACCGCACGGCGCCTCGAGCAGGCGCGCGAGCGCGGCCAGGTCGCGCGCTCGCGCGAGCTGACCGCCGCCGCGGTGACGTTCGCCGCGGCCATCGCGCTGACGTTCGCCGGCGGCAACCTGTGGTCGCGTGCCGCCGATGCCTTCGCGCATGGACTGCGCCTCGAGCGCGCCGACGCATTCGACAGCTCGCGGATGGCGGCTGCGCTGGTCGAGCAGGGCGGGGCGATGCTGCTGGCGCTCGCGCCGCTCTTCGTGCTCGTGCTCGCCGCCACGCTCGCCGCGCCGCTCCTGATGTCCGGCTGGATCTTCTCCGCCAGGGCGCTCACCCCCGACTTCGCGCGCCTCAACCCGCGCAACGGCCTTTCCAACCTGTGGTCGAAGAAGGCGCTCGCCGAGCTCGGCAAGGCGCTTCTCAAATGCGCGCTGCTCGGCACGATCGGCGGCGCCGTGCTCTGGTATCACCGCGCCGAGATCATCGGGCTCGTTTCGCAGGAGGCGGCCGCCGGCAGCGCGGCGCTCGCCGCGATCGCGCGCACCGGCCTGTACGCGCTCGCCGGCGCGCTCGCGCTGATTGCCGCGGTCGACGTGCCGCTCGCGCTGTGGCGCCACTACTCGGCGCTGCGGATGACGCGCGAGGAGCTCCGCGAGGAGATGCGCGAGATGGAAGGCGATCCGCAGCAGAAGGCGCGCGTGCGCAGCATCCAGCGCAGCACGGCGCGCAAGCGAATGATGGCGGCCGTGCCGACGGCGTCGGTGGTCGTCACCAACCCGACGCACTACGCGGTGGCGCTCGAGTACACCGAGGCGATGCGCGCGCCGCGCGTGGTCGCCAAGGGCGCCGGCACGCTCGCGCAGAAGATCCGCGAGATCGCCGATGCGCATGGCGTGCCGCGCCTCGAGGCGCCGCCGCTCGCGCGTGCGCTCTACCGCCACGCCGAAGTCGGCGACGATATCCCGCCGGCGCTCTACACGGTGGTCGCGCAGGTGCTGGCCTACGTCTACCGCGTGCGCGAATGGCGCCGCAGCGGCGGCCGGATGCCGTCGGCGCCGGACGACCTCGCGGTGCCGCGAGGCCTCGATCCGGCTGAAGGGAAGCCCGCATGACCGCGCTCGCCGCACGGATGGGCGTCACCTCGGAGTCGATGACACGGGTCGCCGGCCCGCTCGTCATCGTGATGATCCTCGCGATGATGGTGCTACCGCTGCCGCCCTTCGTGCTGGATCTCCTGTTCACGTTCAACATCGCGCTCGGCATCATCGTGCTCCTGACGGCGATGTACGCGGTGAAGCCGCTCGACTTCGCGGCGTTCCCGACGGTGCTCCTGCTCACCACGCTGTTTCGCCTGTCGCTCAACGTCGCCTCGACGCGCGTCGTGCTGTTGCGCGGCCACACGGGCCCGGACGCCGCCGGCAAGGTGATCGAGTCGTTCGCCGAGTTCCTCGTGGGTGGCAACTTCGCCGTCGGCATCGTCGTGTTCGCGATCCTCGTCGTCATCAACTTCGTGGTGATCACCAAGGGCGCGGGACGCATCGCCGAGGTGAGCGCGCGGTTCGCCCTCGACGCGATGCCAGGCAAGCAGATGGCGATCGACGCCGATCTCAACGCCGGCATGATCGGCGAGGAGGAAGCCCGTCGCCGGCGCGCCGAGATCGCCACGGAGGCCGATTTCTACGGCGCGATGGACGGCGCGTCGAAATTCGTCCGCGGCGACGCGATCGCCGCGATCCTGATCCTCTTCATCAACATCGTGTTCGGCCTCGCGATCGGCGTGCTCCAGCATGACCTCTCGGTCGCCGCCGCCGCGCACGATTACGTGCTGCTCGCGATCGGCGACGGCCTCGTCGCGCAGATCCCCGCGCTCGTCATCTCGACGGCTGCGGGCCTGATGGTCTCGCGCGTCGGCAAGACCGAGGCGGCGGGCCCGCAGATCGTCTCGCAGGTGCTGCGCCAGCCGCAGAGCGTGGCAATCGCCGGCATCGTGCTCGCGACGCTCGGCCTCGTGCCGTCGATGCCGCACGTCGCGTTCCTGCTGCTCGCCGGCGGCCTCGGCCTCGGCGCGCGCTCGCTGTACCGTCGCCGGCGCGCGCAGGGCAACGCTGCGACGATCGATGCCGCGCCGGTCACGCACGAGCCCGCCGAAGTGGGCTGGGACGACGTCACGCCGGTCGACGTGCTCGGCCTCGAGGTCGGGTACCGCCTGATCCCGCTCGTCGACAAGGGTGTCGATGGCGAGCTCCTGCGTCGCATCCGCGCGATCCGCCGCAAGTTCGCGCAGGACATCGGCTTCCTGCCGCCCGCCGTGCACATCCGCGACAACCTCGAGCTCGCGCCGAACGCGTACCGCATCCTGCTGAAAGGCGTGACGCTCGCGCAGGGCGAATGCCGGCCGGGCGCGGTCCTCGCGATCGACCCGGGCGGCGCCAGCGGCTCGATCGGCGGCCAGCCGACCACCGATCCCGCGTTCGGCCTGCCGGCGCAATGGATCGACGGCGCGCAGCGCGATCCGGCGCGCGCGATGGGCTACACGGTCGTCGACGCCGGCACCGTCGTCGCCACGCACCTGTCGACGCTCGTCAACCGCCACGCCGCGCAGCTCCTCGGCCGTGCGGAGGTGCAGGGCATGCTCGACCGCGTCGCGACGACGCAGGCCAAGCTCGTCGAGGACGT
>JAICUU010000163.1 GCA_025935675.1 Burkholderiales bacterium | reverse complement strand
GTCACGGTACGCTCCGCGCCGGGCGCGGCGCTGGGCTCGCAGTTGACGCTCGCCGCGCGCGCTGACTGGCTCGTGTGCCGCGAGACGTGCATCCCGGAAGGCGCCGACCTCACGCTGACGCTGCCGGTGGCGGCCGATGCGGCGATCGACCCTCGCGACGGCGCGGCGCTCGCGGCGGCACGCGCGTCGGCGCCCGGCGCACTGGCGGACACCGGCTGGCGCGCCAGCGCGCGTGGCGACGGTCCCCATGTGGCGATCACGCTGACGCCGCCCGCCGGCGCGGCCGATCCGGGCGATCTCCGCTACTTCGCCGACGATGCCGATCGTGTCGAGCCCGCGGGCGCGCAGGTGCTCGAGCATCGCGATGGCGCGTATGTGCTCACCGTGCCGGTGTCGAGCCAGCTCGCCAACGACGCCGAGCATGGCTTCACGCGCGTCGCGGGCCTGCTGACGGCGAGCGCGGGCTTTTCGAGCGCGCGCGCAGCGACGATCGACGTGCCGCTCGAAGGCCGCGTCGTGCCGGGACCCAAGCCGATCGCCACGGTCGTGGCGACGGCCGAGGCAGCGCCTGTCCCTGGCTCCGCGCCCGCCGCGTCGCGCGACACGATGACGCTCGCGCTCGCGGCGCTGTTCGCGCTCGCCGGCGGCGCGATCCTCAACCTGATGCCCTGCGTGTTCCCGGTGCTCTCGCTCAAGGTGCTTGGGTTCGCCGCGCGCCGCGACGACCGCGCCGCGCTGCGGCGCGAGGCGTTCGCGTACGCCGGCGGCGTGATCGCCACGTTCGTCGCGCTGGCCATCGCGCTGGTGGCGTTGCGTGCAGCGGGGCACGAGCTCGGCTGGGGCTTCCAGCTCCAGTCGCCGCCGGTCGTGGCCGCGCTGGCGGTGCTGTTCTTCGTGCTGGGGATCAACCTCGCCGGCGTGTTCGAGTTCGGCCAGATCGCGCCGGCCGGCATGCGCAGCTTCGCGAGCGCGAACCGCGCGCTCGATGCGTTCGGCGCGGGCATACTCGCGGTCGTCATCGCGTCGCCGTGCACGGCTCCGTTCATGGGCGCTGCGCTCGGCTTCGCGTTGTCGCAATCGATCGCGGCGACGCTCGCGATCTTCGTGATGCTGGGCGCCGGCATGGCGCTGCCGTATGTACTGCTCGCATGGTTCCCCGCGTGGCAGGCGCGCATGCCGCGCCCGGGCGCGTGGATGGTGCGCCTGAAGCAGCTGCTCGCGTTCCCGATGTTCGCGACCGTCGCCTGGCTCGCGTGGGTGCTGGGCGCGCAGGTCGACAACGACGCGGTGCTCCGGCTCCTCGCGCTGTGCATCGCGATCGCGTTCGTGCTGTGGGCGCTGCACGCGCGGCGCATGGGCGGCACGCGGGCGTTCGGCGTCGCCGCCGCGCTGGGTGTCGTCGCGGCGGTTGCGCTGGCGCTGCCGCTCGCGTCGACGACGACGCGCGCTGCGGCGGTCAATTCGACCGCTTCCGCCGAGGACGGGTGGCAGCCATTCGCGCCGGCGGTCGTGCGCGATCTCACGTCCGCCGGGCGCCCGGTATTCGTCGATTTCACCGCGGCGTGGTGCGTCACCTGCCAAGTGAACAAGCGCACGACGCTGGCGCGGCCGCGCGTGCAGGCGGCGTTCGCCGACGCGCACGTCGCGCTGGTGCGTGCCGACTGGACGCGTCGCGATCCGGCGATCACCGAGGCGCTTGCCGCACTCGGGCGCAACGGCGTGCCGGCCTACGTGCTGTACCGGCCCGGCAAGTCACCGCTGCTGCTGCCCGAGATCCTGACGCAGCAGACGGTGTTCGAGGCGCTCGCGACGCTTCGGGGATGACGTCATCCCCGCGAACGCGGGGATCCAGTGGTGACGGCGGCTTGGGCTCGATGGCTGCCGGGGGCGCCGGCTTCATCGAAATGTCAAGGCTGAATTCCCGCGTTCGCGGGAATGACGGAGGCGCCCGGCCACCATCCGCCGCCCAGCGCATCGAGGAGCGCCGCGGTGTCGGCGTAGCGCGCCGCGGTCGCCTCGGCGTGCGCGAGCACCGCATCGAGGTACGTGCGCTCGGCGTCGAGGCGCTCGAGCTCGCTGACGCCGCCGAGCGCGTAGCGCTTTTGCGTGATGTCGCGCGCATGCGCGGCCGCCGCCTCGGCGCTTGCCCGCGCGCTTTCCTCGCGCGCGTCGGCCTCCAGCGCGCGCATCGCGTCGGCGACCTGCTGCAGCCCGTGCAGCACGCTCGCCCGGTAGGCCTCCCGGGCGGCGTCGAACGCCGCGATCGCCGCGCGCTTCCTCGCCTTAAGCTCGGGGCCGCGCAGCAGCGGCTGCACGAGGTCGAGCGCGATGCTCCAGATGTTGATGCCGCGCGCGATGTCGGCGAGCGAGCTGTGCGTCGACGAGGCGCTGCCGCTGAAGCTGAACTGCGGATAGAGCGCGGCGGTCGCGACGCCGATGTCGGCGCTGGCGCGGTGCCAGAGCGCCTCGCTGGCGCGGATGTCGGGGCGGCGGGCGGCGAGCGTCGAAGGCAGCGTCAGCGGAATTTCCGGCGGCAGCGCGAACTCGGCGAGCGTGAAGGTCGCCTCGTGCCATTGCGCCGGCTCGCGGCCCGCGTAGATGGCAAGCCGGTGCGCGGTGCGCGCGAGCTCGGCGTCGATCGGCGGAATGCGCGCTTCGGCATCGGCAAGTGCGGCGCGCTGGCTCGCGAGGTCGACCTCCGCGATCGCACCGAGCGCGAAGCGCTTCTGCGCGATCGCCAGCGTGTCGCGGCGCGCCGCGACGATCTTGACGAGCGCGTCGCGCTGCGCGGCCAGCGACGCTTCGCGCAACGCCGCGGTGACGAGGTTCGCCGCGAGCGTGCGCTGCGCCGCCTCGAGCTCGTAGCGCGCGTAGTCGACGTCGGCGGCAAGGCCCTCGAGCGAGCGGCGCGTGCCACCGAAAACGTCGAGCGAGTAGCCGACGTCGACGCCGACGTCGACAAGATTGAACGGTCCCGGATTGGGCGCCTGCGGGAAGCCGAGCACGGAAGGGTCGATGCGCTGGCGCTCGAGGCCGGCGCGCAGGTTGGCGCTCGGCCAGGCCGCGGCGCTCGCACCCGCGCTTTGCGTCTCCTCGGCGGCGACGAGCCGCGCGCGCGCCTCGGCCAGCGTCGGGCTCGCGCGGAGCGCGTCGGCGACGAGCGCATCGAGCCGCGGCGCGGCGAACAGCGCCCACCAGTCGGCGCGGATGTCGTCGGCGCTCGCGAAGCGCTGCGCTGAAACGCCCGTGCCGATCGTCGCGGGTGGTGCATCGGCGAGGTAGTGCGTCGAAGTCGTCGGATCGGGTGCGCGAAAGTCGGGCCCGACGGTGCAGGCCGCGAGTGCCAGGGCGGCGAAGGCGGCGGCGAAGTCGGCGGCGGCGTGCGTGGCTCGCATCAGTCGAGCGTGCGCCGGTAGAACACGAGGGCGATCGTCATCAGCGCCGCCGTGAACACGATGAGCGGCCAGATGTCGGGCCACAGGTCGACGAGGCCGTTGCCCTTGAGCAGGATGCCGCGCACGAGCCGGTTGAAGTGCGTCAGCGGCAACACGCTGCCGAGCCATTGTGCCCAGCGCGGCATCCCCTGGAACGGAAACATGAACCCCGACAGCAGGATGTTGGGCAGGAAATAGAAGAACGTGAGCTGCACCGCCTGCAGCTGGTTCTGCGCGAGCGACGACAGCGTGATGCCCACCGTCAGGTTGGCCGCGACGAAGAGCAGCGACGTCACGTACAGCGCGACCATGCTGCCGAACAGCGGCACCGCGAAGATCCAATGCGCGGCCAAAAGGATGATCGTCGCCTGCAGGATCCCGATCGCGATGTACGGCACGATCTTGCCGCTCATCACCTCGAGCGGCCGCGCCGGCGTGGCGAGGAGGTTCTCCATCGTGCCGCGCTCGCGTTCGCGGGTGATCGCGAGCCCCGTCATCATCACCATCGTCATCGTCAGGATCACGCCCATCAGCCCCGGCACGATGTTGTACTGGGTGTTGGATTCCGGGTTGTAGAGGCGGTGCACGTCGATCGCGAACGGTTGTGGCGTGGCTTTCAGCGCGGCCAGCGGCCCGCGCAGGTCCTTGGCGACGACGCTCTCGACGATCCCTTGCGCGGCAGCGAGCGCCATCGCGCTTGCCAGCGGATCGGTGGCGTCGGCCTCGACCAGCAACGATGGGTGCTCGCCGCGCGCGATGTCGCGCGCGAAATCCACCGGGATCGTCACGACGAACTGCACTTTGCCCTGCGCCAGCGCGTGGCGCGCCGCGTCCTCGTCGTCGATGCCCTCGACAACGCGGAAATAGCGCGACGTCTGCATCGCCGCGGCGAGCGAGCGGCTCCACTCGCTCGCGTCGGCGACGATGAGAGCCGTGGGCATGTCGCGTGGATCGGTGTTGATCGCGTAGCCGAAAAGCGTCAGCTGCACGATGGGTATGCCAACGATCATCGCGAACGTGATGCGGTCACGGCGCAGCTGCAGGAACTCCTTCAGCACGATGCCCCACCAGCGCCCCAGCGAGAAGCGCGTGATTCCGTCGCCCGCGACGGCCGCAGTCATTGCGCCGCCTTGCGCGCGCTGCGCATCATGTGGATGAACACGTCCTCGATGCTCGTGTCGATGCGCGCGACGCGCGCGCCGCGGCCGGCGACCGCGTCCGTCAGCGTGCGCTCGAGCCCGTGGCCCGCGGCGCCGGTGACGTGCAGCGCGTCGCCGAACGCCGCCACTTCCTCGACCCCCGGCAGCTTCTCGATCTCGGGCGCGAGCCGGTCCTGGCGTTCGCCGCGCACCTCGAACGTCTCGAGGTGCTGCGCAGCGATGATGTCGGCGGCGGTTCCTTGCACGATCAGCCGCCCGTCGAGGATATAGGCGAGCTTGTGGCAGCGCTCGGCCTCGTCCATGTAGTGCGTGCTGACGAGCACCGAGATGCCGCGCGCGGCGAGCGCGTGGAGCTCCTCCCAGAATTCGCGGCGCGCGTTGGGATCCACACCCGCGGTCGGCTCGTCGAGCAGGAGCAGCTCGGGCTCGTGCAGCATGCACGCGGCGAGCGCGAGGCGCTGCTTCCAGCCGCCCGACAGCTGGCCGGTGAGCTGGTCGGCGCGCGCCGCAAGACCGAGGCCCGCGAGCGCCTTGTCGACGGCCGCGCGCCGGTCGCGCATCTCGAACACGCGCGCGATGAAGTCGAGGTTCTCGCGGATCGTCAGGTCCTCCCAGTACGAGAAGCGTTGCGTCATGTAGCCGACGTGGCGCTTGATCGACTCGGCTTCGGTGAGGATGTCGTAGCCAAGGCAGGTGCCGCTGCCGGCATCGGGCGTCAGCAGGCCGCACATCAGGCGGATCGACGTCGTCTTGCCGCTGCCGTTGGGCCCGAGGAAGCCGAAGATCTCGCCGCGCTCGACCTTGAGCGACACGCCCTTGACGACCTCGTGGTCGCCGAAGCGCTTGTGCAAATCGCGTACGTCGATGGCCGGCGGGACAGTTTCCCCCCGAAGCGCGCTGCGCGCGCCTCCCCCCTCAGGGGGGCGAGCGGCTCGGGGCGGCCCTTCGCCGCTCACTGCGTCTCCCCCCGAAGCGCGCTGCGCGCGCCTCCCCGCTCAGCGGGGCGAGCGCTCTCAGTGCCCACCGCCGGCGGCCCCTCGGCGCTCACGGCGCCTGCAGCGACACGACGACCGGCTGCCCGGGGTGCAGCCCGGCCGCGGCCTGCGGCGAAGGACGCGCCTCGACCATGAACACGAGCTTCGAGCGCGTGTCGTTGCTGTAGATGACGGGCGGCGTGAACTCCGCCTGCGCGGCGATGAAGCTCACCGTCGCCGCGATCGGCGCCGCGCAGCCGTCGCACTGTGCGTTGACGGCCGCGCCCAGCTTGAGCGCGCCGAGCCTCGCCTGCGGCACGAAGAAGCGCAGCTTGACGTTGTCCTTGGCGAGGAGCTTGACGATCGGCATGCCGGCACTCACGTACTCGCCGGGGCGGTAAAGCGTGTCCTCGACGCGGCTCGCCACGGCCGCGGCGACCGTCGCCTGCCGCTCGCGCCATGCGGCCTGGTCGACGACCGCCTGCGCCGCGGCGACCTGCGACACCTGCGCCTTGATCTGCTCGTCGCGGCTCGGCAGCACCGCCACGGCCACCTCGCTCTCGAGCTGGCGCATGCGCGCGACGTCGGCGTCGTGCGCCGCGCGGCTGTCGTCGAGCGTGGCGCGCGCGATGCCGCCGATCGCGAACTGCGCCTCGTCGCGCGCGAGCCGCAACGCCGACTTGCGCTCGTCGGCCTGCGCGCCGCCGAGTTGCGAGCGCGCGACGTTGACCTCGGGGGTGCGCTTGCCGGCGCGGAGGTCGGCGAGCGTCGCCTGCGCTGCCTTGAGCTCGGCCTCGGCCTGTGCGCGCTGCGCCGCCTCGTTGTCGGATTCGAGCGTGAAAAGCGTGGCGCCGGCCGCGACCTCGTCGCCGCGGCGCACGCCGAGCGACACGAGGCGCCCGCCGATGGCCGCGCCAACGTACGCGAACTCGCCTTCGACGTAGCCCTGGTAGCCGTCGCTGACGCGCTCGCCGCAGCCGACGAGCGCCAGCGAGGCGAGCGCGGCGAACGCGAGCGCGCGAGCGCGGGAAAAACGAAGCGGCGTCATAACATCGACCTCGCGAGCGCGAAGGCGCCGCGGAAACGCGGCCCCGCGATTAGTAGCACGAGGCCCGACGCAGCGGCAACCGCAGGCGGTCAGTTCCGTGCGGCGCCGCTTCGGTAAAATCGCGCAATCATGGCGCTACACACGTGGCTCGCATTCTTCGTGGCGGCGTGGCTCATCAGCCTCTCGCCCGGCGCCGGCGCCATCTCGTGCATGGCCGCCGGCATGCGGCACGGCTTCCGGCACGCGCTCTGGAACATCGTCGGCCTGCAGATCGGCGTGCAGCTGGTGCTGGTCATCGTGGCGGCCGGACTCGGCACGTTGATCGCCGCGTCGGAGACCGCGTTCACCGCTGTGAAATGGACGGGCGCGCTCTACCTCGCATGGCTCGGCATCCAGCAATGGCGCGCGCCGCCCGCCGCGCTCGACGCCGCGACCGCCGATTCCGCGGCGACCACGCGCCGGGCACTCGTACTGCGCGGCGTCCTCGTCAACGCGACGAACCCGAAGGGCATCCTCTTCATGCTCGCCGTGCTGCCGCAGTTCATCGATCCCGCGCGGCCGCAGCTTCCGCAATACGCGATCTGCAGCGCGACGCTTCTCTTCACCGATGCCGTGGTGATGAGCGGCTACACCGCGTTCGCGTCGCGCGTGCTGGCATTGTTGCGCGGCGACGCCCGCCGCCGCCTCGTCAACCGAGCGTTCGGCTCGGCATTCGTCGGCGCCGCAGCACTCCTCGCGACGTTCAGCCGCACTGGCTGATCGAGGCGTCAATTCGCGTCGTGCGACGCGCGCCGTGACGGGTGCGTCCGCCTCCGCTTCATGAAGCAGGCGCTCCGGCGTACGCACCCGTCCCGCCGCGCGCGGAGTGCCGGCGCGTCGCGTCAATTCGGTTACGCCATGCGAAGCGCGTCGGAACGGGTGCGTCCGCCTCCGCTTCATACAGCAGGCGCTCCGGCGTACGCACCCGTCCCGCCGCGCACGGGGTGCCGGCGCGTCGCGTCAATACGTACCACGTCATGCGAAGCGCGT
>JAICUU010000347.1 GCA_025935675.1 Burkholderiales bacterium | reverse complement strand
CGCACCTCGTGCCTTGGCGTTGCGAGCCGGCACTCCGTGCGCGGCGGGACGGGTGCGTACGCCGGAGCGCCTGCTTCATGAAGCGGAGGCGGACGCACCCGTCACGGCGCGCAGCGCATGGCGTAACCGAATTGACGCGACAAGCCGGCACTCCGCTGCGCGGCGGGACGGGTGCGTACGCCGGAGCGCCTGCTGTATGAAGCGGAGGCGGACGCACCCGTCACGGCGCGCAACGCATGGCGTAACCGAATTGACGCGACGGACCGGCACTCCGCGCGCGGCGGGACGGGTGCGTACGCCGGAGCGCCTGCTTCATGAAGCGGAGGCCGACGCACCCGTTCCGCCGCGCGTCGAACGACGCGTATTGACGCGACGAGTCGGCGAAGGCCGCGGCTACTCGGGCTTGAGTTGCGGGAACAGGACGACGTCGCGGATCGATGCGGCGTCGGTCAGCAGCATCACGAGGCGGTCGATGCCGATGCCCTCGCCGGCTGTGGGGGGCAGGCCGTATTCGAGTGCGCGTACGTAGTCGGCGTCGTAGTGCATCGCCTCCTCGTCGCCCGCGTCCTTGGCGGCCGCCTGCGCGGCGAAGCGTGCTGCCTGGTCCTCCGGATCGTTGAGCTCGGAGAAGCCGTTCGCGATCTCGCGGCGCGTGATGAAGAGCTCGAAGCGGTCGGTGACGGCGGGGTTGGCGTCGTTGGCGCGCGCGAGCGGCGACACGTCGGTCGGGTGCGCGACGATGAACGTCGGCTGCACGAGCAATTCCTCGGTCGTCGCCTCGAAGAGCTTCAACTGCAGCACGCCGAGGCCGTCGGTGGGGAGAACCTCGACGCCGCGCGCGCGCAGCGCCTCGCGCAGGTAGTCGGGCCGCGCCAGATCGGCCTCCGCGAATGCCGGGTTGTAGCGATGGATGGCCTCGGCCATCGTCAGCCGGTCGAAAGGCTTGCCAAGGTCGATCGCCTCGCCCTGGTAGGTGATGCTCGTCGTGCCGAGCACCTTCTGCGCCACCTCGCGTATCAGCGTCTCGGTCAGGTCCATCAGGTAGTGGTAGTCCCGGTACGCCTCGTAGAACTCGAGCATCGTGAACTCGGGATTGTGGCGCGTCGAGATGCCCTCGTTGCGGAAGTTGCGGTTGATCTCGAACACCTTCTCGAGGCCGCCGACGACGAGGCGCTTGAGATAAAGCTCCGGCGCGATCCGCAGGTAGAGCTTCATGTCGAGCGCGTTGTGATGCGTGATGAACGGTCGCGCCGCGGCGCCGCCGGGGATCGGGTGCATCATCGGCGTCTCGACCTCGAGGAAGCCGCGCGCGACGAAGAACTCGCGGACCGCCTGCACGATCTGCGAGCGCCGCACGAACGTCTCGCGCGACGCCGGATTGGTGATGAGATCGAGGTGGCGCTGCCGGTACTTCTGCTCCTGGTCGGCGAGGCCGTGGAATTTCTCGGGCAACGGCCGCAGCGCCTTCGACAGCAGGCGCACCGAGCGGCATCGCACGCTCAATTCGCCGGCCTTGGTCTTGAAGAGCGTGCCGGTCGCGCCGACGATGTCGCCCAGGTCCCAGTGCTTGAACGCCTCGAGCACCTCGGCGCCGACGCCGTCGAGCGTGACGTAGAGCTGGATGCGCCCGGACATGTCCTGCAGCGTCGCGAAGCAGGCCTTGCCCATCACGCGCTTCAGCATCATCCGTCCCGCGACGGCGACCTCGAGCGCGCGCGGCTCGAGCGTCGCGTTGTCCTCGGCGTCGTGGTCGCGGTGAAGGTGGGCGGCGAGCGCGTCGCGGTGGAAATCGTTCGGGTAGGCGTTGCCGTGGCGTCGCATCTCGGCGAGCTTGGCGCGGCGCTCGGCGAAGACCGGCGCATCGTCGGCCGGCGTCGCAGCCGGTTCCCCCTTGTCGTGCCCGTTCGTCATTGCACCCCCTGCTTCAGGCTCGCGGCGATGAAGTCGTCGAGGTCGCCGTCGAGCACCGCCTGCGTGTTGCCCACCTCGTAATTGGTGCGCAGGTCCTTGATCCGCGACTGGTCGAGCACGTAGCTCCTGATCTGGTGGCCCCAGCCGATGTCGGTCTTGGCATCCTCGAGCTTCTGCTGCTCGGCTTCGCGCTTGCGCATCTCGAACTCGTAGAGCTTCGCCTTCAGCATCGCCATCGCCTCGGCGCGGTTGCGGTGCTGCGAGCGGTCGTTTTGGCATTGCACGACGATGTTGGTCGGCAGGTGCGTGATGCGCACCGCCGAGTCGGTCTTGTTGATGTGCTGGCCGCCGGCGCCCGACGCGCGAAACGTGTCGATGCGGATGTCCGCGGGGTTGATGTCGACCTCGATCGAGTCGTCGATCTCGGGATAGACGAACACGCTCGCGAACGACGTGTGGCGGCGCGCGTTCGAATCGTAGGGGCTCTTGCGCACCAGCCGGTGCACGCCGGTCTCGGTGCGCAGGTGGCCGAACGCGTAGTCGCCGCTCACCTTGATCGACGCGCTCTTGATGCCGGCGATCT
>JAICUU010000295.1 GCA_025935675.1 Burkholderiales bacterium | reverse complement strand
CGCACGTGGCGCGCGAGCACGTTGACGGCGTCGCCGCCGCCGAACGTGATGTGCCCGGTGTCGAACAGCAGGCCGACGTTGCCGCCGGTCACGCTCATCAGCTTGTCGACGTCCTCGGGCGATTGCACGTACGCGCCCATGTGGTGGTGATAGGCGAGCCGCACGCCGCGCTTGGCGAGGTGCGCGCCGAACGCGTCGAGGCGCTCGCCGTACGCGCGCCAGTCGGCGTCGTCGCGGAAGCGCGGGCGCTTGTACAACGGGATCGGCAATCCCTGGATCGCGTCGGCGACCTCGCCGTACACCATCACCGTCGCGCCGTTCTGCGCGAGGAGCTCGAGATGCGGGCCGACCGCCTCGATCTCCTCGGCGACGCTGCGGCGCGCGAGGCGCCCCGAATACCAGCCCGACACGCAGGCGAGCCCGAATTCGCCGAGCTTGGCCTTCAGCGCCGCGGGCTCGCGCGGGAACTTGTTGCCGAGCTCGAAGCCCTGGAAGCCGATCTTCCTGCCCTCGGCGAGTGCTACGTCGAGCGGAATCTCGCCGCCGAGCGACGGCAGGTCGTCGTTGCTCCACGAGATCGGGTTGATGCCGATGCGGACGTCGAGCGCCATCGTCAGGCCTTCTGCGCCGACTTGGCGGCGTCGAACGCCGCGCGCGCCAGGGCGACCTCGGCGCGCGCCGACACTTCCGGCACCGCGACTTCCCACCACGCGCCGCCCGCTTCGGTGGTGCGCGCGGGGTCGGTGTCGATGACGAGCACCTGCGTGCGCGTCGCCGCGCGCGCTTTCCGCATCGCGTCCTCGAGCGCGTCGATCGACGCGACGTGCACGGCGTCGGCGCCGAGCGCGCGCGCGTGGGCGGCGAAGTCGATGCGCGGCGCGCTCGATTCGAGCAGGTTGTTGAACGACGGGCTGCCGCAGGCCTGCTGCAGGCGGTTGATGCAGCCGAATCCGCGATTGTCGAGCACGACGATCACGAGCTTTTTTCCCATCGCGATCGATGTCGCGATCTCGGAATTCATCATCAGGTAGCTGCCGTCGCCGAGCATCACGACGACCTCGCGCGCGGGCAGCGCCATCTTGACGCCGAGCCCGCCGGCGATCTCGTAGCCCATGCACGAATAGCCGTATTCGAGGTGGTAATTGCCGGGCCGCGCCGCACGCCACAGCTTGTGGAGCTCCGCCGGCAGCGTGCCCGCCGCGCAGACGACGACGTCGTTGGCGGCGGATTGCGGATCGGAGCGCTGCACGGCGCCGATCACGTCGCCTTCGTAAGGCAGCGCACCCTTCGGCACGGCGTTGCGCGCGACGATCGCGTCGACCTCGCGTCGCCACTGGTCGCCGAGCGACTTCGCGCGGCTCGTCCACTGCGCATCCGCGCGCCAGCCGCCGAGCGCGTCACCGAGCGCATCGAGCGCCGCCGCGGCATCGCCCTGCACGATCGCCGCGGGCCGCGTCTTCAGCGCATCGAACGGCTGCACGTTGATCGCGACGACCGCGGCGTCGCCGAAAAGCGCATGCGATCCGGTCGTGAAATCGGACAGGCGCGTGCCCACCGCGATGACGGCGTCGGCGTCGCGCGCGAGCGCGTTCGCCGCCGACGCGCCGGTGACGCCGATCGCCCCCGTCTGCAGCGGCTCGTCGTGCGCGAGCGCGCTCTTGCCGGCTTGCGTCTCCGCGACCGGGATGCCGTGTGCCGTGGCGAAGCGCGCCAGCGCGGCGGGACCGCCGGCGCTGTAGAGCGCGCCGCCGCCGGCGACGATCAGCGGCCGGCGCTTGCCGCGCAGCACGCTCGCTGCCGCGGCGATGTCGGTGGACGGCGCCCACGGCGCGCGCGGCTCGACGATGCGCGGCGCGAAGAGATCTTCGGGATAGTCGAACGCGTCGGCCTGCACGTCCTGCGGCAGCGCGAGCGTCACGGGTCCGCACAGCGCCGCGTCGGTGAGCACGGCGATCGCGCGCGGCAGCGCGGTGACGAGTTGCTGCGGATGGACGATGCGGTCGAAATAGCGCGACACCGGCTTGAAGCAGTCGTTGGCGGACAGCGTGCCGTCGCTGAACGACTCGACCTGCTGCAGCACCGGGTCGGGCGCGCGCGACACGAAGATGTCGCCCGGCAGGAACAGCACCGGCAGGCGATTGACGTGCGCGAGCGCGGCGGCGGTGACGAGGTTCGTGGCGCCCGGGCCGATGGACGTCGTGCACGCCATCATCCGGCGCCGCCGGCTCGCCTTTGCGTAGGCGATCGCGGCGTGCGCCATCGCCTGCTCGTTGTGCGCACGGTACGTCGGCAGCGCGTCGCGGTGCGCGTACAGCGCCTCGCCGAGCGCCGCGACGTTGCCGTGGCCGAAGATCGCGAACACACCGGCGAAGAGGCCGACCTCGTGTCCATCGTCGTCGCGCGTGCGCTGCGCGGCGAGGTAGCGCACGATCGCCTGCGCGGCGGTAAGGCGGACGCGGCCCTGCGCGCTCATGAGAATTCCCTCCGCGCTACGCGCTGCGGGCCTAATTCGCGCTTGGGGCGGCCCTGCGCGCTCATGAGACCTCCCTTCGCGCTACGCGCTGCGGGGCCAATTCGCGCTTGGGGCGGCCCTGCGCGCTCATGGCCGTCCCTTCCGCCACGCGTCGATCAGCTCGACGAAGTTGGCCGACGCGGCGGCGACGAGGCCCTCGTCGTCGAGCTTGCCGGCGAGCCAGTCGCGCGACGGCTGCATCCACAGCGTTCGGCCGACGGCGAAGCCGCGTATCGACGCGATCCCCTTCGCCTCGCCGAACCCCTGCATCAGCTGCGCGACCGGCGCGCTCTGCCCGAGCAGCACGATGCCGCGGCAGAACGGGTCGCGCTCGGCGACCAGCGCCGCGACCTCGCGCCATTGCGCGGCCGGCATCGGCGCGAGCTTCCACCATTGCGGCGCGATGCCGATGTTGTAGAGCCGCTTGATCGCGCGGAATACCGTGTCGGCGGCGAGCGCCGGCATCGCCGGCGGGATTATTTCGAGCAGCAGCTCGTGCTCGCTGGCCTCGCAGGCCTCGGCGAGCGAGTGCAGCGCCGTCTCCTGCTCGAGGCGCAGGTCGACGGGATCGTCGGGATGGAACGCGACGAGGCACTTGACGATGTGCTCGGCGGGCCACGACCGCAACGTCGTGCCGAGCGAGCGGCCGTGCTGGAACTCGAGCGGCCGGCTGCCGGGCAGCTCGACGGGCCGGCCGATCCACCAGCCGCGGCCGGTCGCGGCGTTGAGCGCGTCGGCACCGTAGACGTCGTCGATCAGGACGCCGACGCGGCCGCGCAATTCCTCGCGCTCGGCCTCGACGCGCGCCACCGCATCGACCAGCAGCCGTTTGAGCTGCGGCAGCCGCGACTCCCCGGCGCCGGCCTCGCGCGCGAGCTCGAAGAACTGCGGCCGGTGGTCGAACGCGAACGCGTAGACGTCG
>JAICUU010000032.1 GCA_025935675.1 Burkholderiales bacterium | reverse complement strand
GGCGGTCATCCGATCGACGCAGCATCGACTGCGAACGCCGCGTTGGCTCGCGGCACTTTGGAGGAATGGACGATGAAGACGATTGCAAGGCGCGCGGCGCTGGTCGCGTTCGCGTTCGCGGCGGCGCTTGCTGCCGGGGTCACCGGCGCCGCGGCGCCGAAGGGAAAGCTCACGCTGTACACGTCGCAACCGGAGCACGACGCGTCGATGACCATCGCGGCGTTCCGCAAGGCCTATCCCGACGTCGAGGTCGAGTTCTTCCGCTCGGGCACGACCGAGGTGATGGGCAAGCTCGCGGCCGAGTTCGCGGCCGGCGCGCCCAAGGCCGACGTGCTGCTGCTCGCCGACGCGGCGACGATGGAGACGCTCAAGAAGGATGGCCGGCTGCTCGCCTACCCCGGCGCGAACGTGACCGGCATCGATGCCGGGACGTACGACGCCGGCCACACGTACTTCGGCTCCAAGCTCGTCACCACCGGCATCGTCGTCAATACCGCGGCGAAGTCGCGGCCCACGTCATGGGCCGATCTCGACAAAGCCGAATACAAAGGACAGATCGCGATGCCGAGCCCCCTGTATTCGGGGGCCGCGGCGATCATGCTCGGCACGATGACCGAGCGCCACGACCTCGGCTGGCCATTCTTCGAGAAGCTCAAGGCCAACAACGCGGTCGCGGTGCGCGGCAACGGCGCCGTGCTGACGACGGTGGCGAGCGGCGAGAAGCCGTACGGGATCCTGGTCGACTTCATGGCGTTCAACGCCAAGGCCAAGGGATCGCCGGTGGACTTCATATTCCCGAAGGAAGGCAATCCCGCGGTGACGGAGCCGGTGGCGATCCTCAAGACCACGCAGAACCCCGACGCCGCGCGCGCCTTCGTCGACTTCATCCTCTCCGACGACGGCCAGAAGCTCGCCGCGTCGATGGGCTACATCCCGGCGCGACAGAGCGTCGGCATGCCGTCGTGGTATCCGGCCGGCGTCAAGATCCACGTGATGCCCAGCAACATTCCGAAGATCGTCGAGACCAATACCGGCAACCTGAAGCGCTTTTCCGAGATCTTCGGCAAGTAGCCCTCGCACCGCCCTCCTCCGCTTCGCGCGCACGCCGGATTCCTGTCACGCATGGCCAACGCTCCCGGCGTGCGCGGGCGCTTCGAGGACTACGCGCTCCTCTGGCTGCTGACCGCCGTGATCGCGGTGCTGTCGGCGGTGCCGCTCGCGCGTCTCGTGCTGGAAGCGGTGCGCCCGGGCGGCGTGTTCTCGCTCGACGCGATCCGGCGCGTGCTGGAAAGCGCCACCACGTGGAGCGCGACCGGCCACAGCCTCGTCGTGGCCGTCGGCGGCACGCTGCTGGCGGTGACCATCGGGGGCCTCGTGGCGCTGGCGGTCACGCTGACCGACATCCGCGCACGCAACGCCTTCGTATTCGTGTTCGTGATGCCGCTGCTGCTCGCGCCGCAGGTGGTCGCGCTCGCCTGGATCCAGATGTTCGGCCCGTCGTCGGCGCTCCTGAAGATGCTCGGGATCGCGCCGCCGCTCGGCACGCCGAACCCGCTGTATTCGCCCGGCGGCATCGTGCTGGTGCTCGGCGTGCAGTACTCGCCGCTGGTGTTCCTGACGCTCCGCGCGGGATTGCGCGCGCTGCCGCAGGAGCTGATCGAGGCGGCGCTCGCCGGCGGCGCCCGTCCGCGCACCGTGGTGCGCAGCATCGTCGTGCCGCTGATGACGCCGCCGCTACTCGCCGGCGTGGCGCTGTGCTTCGTGTCGTGCCTCGGCAACTTCGGCATCCCCGCGCTGCTCGGCATCCCCGGCAACTACCTCGTGCTGCCGACGCTCATCTACCAGCGCCTCGCCGGGCTCGGCCCCGACGCGCTGTCGCAGGTCGCCGTGCTGTCGGTGCTGATCGGCCTCATCGCCATGGTGGGCATCGTGGTGCAGGACGCGATGCTGGCGCGCCGCGACTTCCGCACCACGACGGCGACGGTCGAGGCGCGCGCGTTCGAGCTGAAGCGCTGGCGGCCGTTCGTGGAGGGCGCGCTGTGGACGCTGTCGTTCCTGACGCTGATGCTGCCGCTCGTAGCCCTCGTCACGATGTCGCTGGTGCCGGCACTCGGCGTACCGCTCACCGCGAAAACGGCCACGCTCGACAGCTACCGCTTCGTGCTGTTCATGCACGCGGCGTCGCATCGCGCCTTCGTCAACAGCTTCAGCATGGCGGCGGTGGCCGCGGTGATGATCGTCGTCATCGCGGTGCCGCTCGCGTATTTCCTGGTGTGGCGCCGGTCGCGGCTGCTGCACGCGGTGAGCCTCGTCACCGAGGCGCCGTACGCGTTGCCGGGCGTCGTCGTCGGCATCGCGGCGATCCTGCTGTTCCTGAAGCCGCTGCCGATCGTCGGCATCACCCTCTACAACACCATCTGGATCATCCTGTTCTGCTACGTCGCGCGCTTTCTCGCGCTCGGCCTGCGGCCGGTCGTCAGCGGCTACCACCAGCTCGACCGCACGCTCGAGGAGGCGGCGCAGATCGCCGGCGCACGGCTCTTCCGGCGGCTGGCGACGGTGATCCTGCCGCTGGTGGCGCCGGCCGCCGCGGCCGGTGCGCTGCTCATCTTCCTCACCGCGTTCAACGAGCTCACGGTGTCGGCGCTGTTGTGGTCGACCGGTGCCGAAACGCTCGGCGTGGTGTTCTTCTCGTTCCAGCAGGGCGGCGACACCAATTACGCGTCGGCGCTCGGCGTGCTGACGATCTGCGTCAGCGTGCTCCTGATGCTCTCCACCATCCTCCTCGTCGGGCGCCTGCCGCGCGGCGTTCTGCCATGGCGCGACTGACGATCACCGGGCTCACCAAGGCGTTCGCCGCGTTTCGCGCGCTCGACGACGTCACGCTCGAGGTCGGCGACGGCGAGTTCGTCGCGATCCTCGGGCCCTCGGGCTGCGGCAAGACGACGCTCCTGCGCCAGGTGGCGGGCTTCGACCGTCCCGATGCCGGCCGCATCGAGATCGGCGAGCGCGTCGTGTCGAGCGTCGCTCGCCACGTGCCGCCCGAGGAGCGCCGCATCGGCATCGTGTTCCAGTCGTACGCGCTGTGGCCGCACATGAGCGTCGCCGACAATGTAGCGTACGGTCTCACCGTCACCGGCGTGCGCGATCCCGAGCGCGCGCGGCGCGTCAAGGACGCGCTGGCGCTGGTCGAACTCGACGGCTTCGCTTCTCGGCGCCCTGCGAATCTCTCCGGCGGCCAGCGCCAGCGCGTCGCGCTGGCGCGCTGCCTCGTCACCGAGCCGTCGCTGGTGCTGCTCGACGAGCCGCTCGCCAATCTCGACGTGCACCTGCGCGCATCGATGGAGCGCGAGTTCGCGCGCTTCCACGCGCGCACCGGCACGACGATGATCTACATCACGCACGACCAGGCCGAGGCGATGGCGCTGGCCGACCGGATCGCCGTGATGGACAAGGGCCGCGTACTGCAATACGCGACGCCGTCGCTGCTCTACCGCGAGCCGGCCGACGCCACGGTCGCACGCTTCATCGGCGAAGGCATTGTGCTGCCGGTGACGGTGGCCGCCGTGCACGGCGATGGCACCTGCGACATCGTCGCATTCGGCGCGACTACGCGGATGCGCTGCGCGCCCCGCGGTGTCGAGCGCGGCCCGGCGAGCGCCTGCGTGCGCGCGGCGGGGCTGCGGATCGTCGAGCCAGGCGCGCCCGGCGTCACGATGCGCACCACCGGCGTCATCTACCAGGGCGGCCATTTCCGCATCGAAGGCGTGGTCGAATCGGCGCCGGCCATCGCGCTGCATCTTCATGTCGAGGAGCCCTGCGCGCTCGCGGAAGGCTCGCGCGTGACGGTGGCGGTGGACGACGGCTGGGTGATTCCCGCCGCGGCGCTGGGATAGCGATGCGCCTCGCGCTTTACGGCGGTTTCGGCGAGAAGGGCCGCACCTGCCTCGGCGTCGAGTCGGGCGGTTATCGCCTGCTGCTCGATGCCGGCGTCAAGACCAGCGCCGTCGGCACGCGCGACTACTACCCGGCGCTGTCGCGCGATGACATCGCCGCCCTCGACACGATCGTCATCACGCACGCGCACGAGGATCACGTCGCCGCGCTGGGCTGGTGTCTCGCGCAGGGATTCCGCGGCCGCATCCTGATGACCGCGGAGACGCATCGCGAGGCCGACGTCACGCTCACCGGCTACGCGACGCCGGACGAGTACGCGCGTGTGAAAGCGGCAGCGGTCGACACGCTGCCGGTCGCAGCGCCGCTGCGCCTCGGGCCGTTCACCGTGGTCGCCGGCCGCGCAGGACACATGGCGGGATCGGTGTGGCTCACGCTAGCCGATGCGTCGACGCGGCTCGCCTATTGCGGCGACACGGTGCCATCGAGCCCGGTGTTCGCGACCGATCCGATTCCACCCGTCGACACCATCGTGCTCGACGCGTCATACGGCGACGACGACACGCCGTTCGCCGCGCGCGCCGCGGCGGTGCGCGCATGGATCGCCGCGCATCCGCAGGGCGTGGCGTTGCCGACGCCACGCTCGGGCCGCTCTGCCGAGCTCGCGGCGATCATCGACACGCCGCTCGCGCTGGCGCCCGGCATGCGCGAGGCGCTCGCCGTACAGCGCGACGAAGCGGCTTGGCTGCGACCCGGCATCGCCGCGACGCTGTCCGAGCGGCTGCGAACGGCACAGGACTGGCACATCGGCGAGGCGCTGCCGCGCGCCGCGCTCGTCTGCGACGACGGCATGGGCATGGCCGGGCCGTCGAAGGCGATCCTCGCCGCGGCCTCGGCAAGCGGCCATCCGACGCTTTTTACCGGACATGTGCCGGAGGGCACGCCGGGCGCGCGGATGGTGGCGACACAGCGCGCCGGTTGGATCCGGCTGCCGACGCATCCCACCCTCACGGAGAACCGCGCGATGCTCGCCGCGTCGCATGCAATGCGCGCGATCGGCCATTCATGCGATGCCGCGGCGCTCGCGCGCATGGCGGCGCAACTGCCGACGCTCGACCCGGCGCTCGCCACCGGCGCGCACGTCGACGTCTGAGCGTCGAAAGGGCGGTTGCGCGATGCGAATCCTCATGTCGAACGACGACGGCGTCGACGCGCCGGGGCTCGCGCGGCTCGCTGCCGCGGCGCGTGCGCTCGGCGGCGACGTCACCGTCGTCGCGCCCGAGCGCAAGTGGACCGCGGCGAGCCACCAGCTCACGTTCGATCGCGACCTCGTGCTCACGTCACGCGGTGAGGGCACCTACGCATGCTCCGGCGCGCCGGCCGATTGCGTGATCGCGGCGATGACGATCGTTTGCGACGCAGCGCACCGGCCCGACCTCGTGCTGGCCGGCATCAACGACAAGCTCAATGCCGGCGAGGATCTCGCCTACTCGGGCACGGTGGCGATCGCGCGCGAGGCCGCGCTGTGGGGCCTGCCGGCGATCGCGCTGTCGAGCGATGCGCCTGTGGCGGTCGACGCCGTCTCCGCTCTCGCCGGCCTGTTGGGCATGCTCTGGGATGCGCGCGCGACGTGGCACGCGCCCGGCTGCTGGCTCGCCCTCGACCTGCCGCCCCGCCTTCCCGCCCCGCTCGTCCAGGCGCGCGTGGGCCGCGACAAGATCGGCGCCGCGACGACGATCGTGTCTTCGACGCCCGGGCGTATCGTGTTCCGGTTGCGCCGCGGCAGGCCCGGGACGTCGGCGCAAGACGACGAGCGCGACGTATTGGCGCGTGGCGCCATCGCCGTCACGCGGCACCGATGGGACACGGCGATGCCGCTACCAGACGACGCATTCGCGGCCTTGAACGGCGCGCGAAGCTGAGGTCCTCCGCGGCGATCGCGGGCGCGTCCGCCGCGCGTCATCGTGCCGTCATCCTGCCGCCATCGTGCGGCCAACGCGCTGTCATCGTCCCGTCATCTTCGGCGCGGAACATCGCCGCAAGCCCCGCAATCGCCTTGTCGGACCGCAAAGGCGAACGGGCGCCCCATGGTAAAATGGCAAGCTTGCCCATGTGCAAACCCCTCTTCCGATTTGGCCCCCGCGAGCCTCGCGGACGGCTCCCGGCACCGACCTGATGACCCCACACGCCGAACGCGCATGAGCGCCCTCAATCGACCCCCGATCAGTCGTAACCGCACCCGCGCCGCACTCGTGGGCGGCGTGCAGATCGGCGGCGGCGCGCCCATCGTCGTGCAGTCGATGACCAACACCGACACCGCGAACATCGCGGCCACGGTGGCGCAGGTCAAGGCGCTGGCCGACGCGGGCTCGGAGCTCGTGCGCATCGCCGTCAACACCGCCGAGGCGGCGGCCGCCGTGCCGGCGATTCGCGAGCGGCTCGACGCGATGAATTGCCGCGTGCCGCTGATCGGCGACTTCCATTTCAACGGCCACAAGCTCTTGTCCAACTACCGCGAGTGCGCGCAGGCGCTCGCCAAGTACCGGATCAACCCGGGCAACGTCGGCAAGGGCTCGCGCCACGACCCGCAGTTCGCGATGATGGTCGAGGCGGCGATCGACCACGGCAAGCCGGTGCGCATCGGCGTCAACTGGGGCAGCCTCGACCAGGATCTGCTCGCGAGCCTGATGGACGAGAACGCACGCTCGCCGAATCCCCTCGACGCGCCGCACGTGATGCGCGAGGCCCTCGTCTGCTCGGCGATCCGCAGCGCGCAGTTCGCCGAGGCGCTGGGACTTCCGGGCGACCGCATCATCCTCGCCTGCAAGGTGTCGAACGTGCAGGACCTGATCGCGATCTACGGCGAGCTCGCGCGTCGTTGCGACTATCCGCTTCACCTCGGCCTCACCGAGGCGGGCATGGGCAGCAAGGGCATCGTCGCGTCGACCGCCGCGCTGGCGGTGCTGCTGCAACAGGGCATCGGCGACACGATCCGCATCTCGCTCACACCCGAGCCCAACGGCGACCGCACCCGCGAGGTCGTCGTCGCGCAGGAGATCCTGCAGACGATGGGCCTGCGCCACTTCGCGCCGATGGTCAGCGCCTGCCCCGGCTGCGGGCGCACCACCAGCGCGTTCTACCAGGAGCTCGCCGACAAGATCCACGGCTGGCTGCGCGCGCAGATGCCGGTATGGCGCGGGCGCTATCACGGTGTCGAGAACATGACGGTCGCGGTGATGGGCTGCGTCGTCAACGGCCCCGGCGAATCGAAGATGGCCAATATCGGCATCAGCCTTCCCGGCACCGGCGAAATCCCCGTCGCGCCGGTGTTCGTCGACGGCCAGAAGACGGTGACGCTCAAGGGCAACAGCATCGCCGAGGAGTTCGAGAAGATCGTCCTCGACTACGTGCGCGCGACCTACGGCGGCGAGCCTGCAGGGCCGCACCTGCGTCCCGAGAAGAAGTGGATCGGCATCAAGCAGTCGTAGCACGCGCCCGCGTGCCGCCGCTCGCCGTCCTCTCCCCGCTCCCCCTCGCTTCGGGTCGTTCCGCGCGATGCGCGTCCATGCACTGATCCCCGCGGCCGGCAACGGCTCGCGCTGCGGCGGCGACGCACCGAAGCAATACTGGCCGCTCGCCGGCAAGCCCGTCATCCTGCACAGCATCGAGCGTCTGCGCGCGGCGCTGCCCGACGCCGACATCCACGTCGCGATCGCGCACGGTGATGCCTGGTACGACCGCTGGATCGGCGCGCAATCGGGCGTCACCGTGTCGCGTTGCGGCGGGATGACGCGCGGCGCCACGGTCCACAATATCCTCGACGAAGTCATCGACGCGGACGACGATGACTGGATACTGGTGCACGACGCGGTGCGGCCGTGCGTCGATCCGGCATCGCTCGTGCGCCTCGTCGAGGCGCTCGACGGCGATCCGGTCGGGGGTCTCCTCGGTCTCGCCGCGGTGTCGACCTTGAAGCGCAACGACGGCGCGGGACGTGTGCTGCGCACCGAGTCGCGTGAGGGCCTGTGGCACGCGCAGACGCCGCAGATGTTTCGCTACCGGATTCTGTTCGACGCGCTCGCCTCGCCCGCCGCCGCGCAGTGCACCGACGAGGCACAGGCGGTCGAAATGATGGGTCACAAGCCGCGGCTGGTGCCAGGCAGCCCGACCAACATCAAGATCACCTATCCCGAGGACATGCTGCTGGCGGCGGCGATCATCGACGCGCAGGGGCGCTCCGAAGCGCCCGGTCAACTGGAGCGGCTCCCGGTCGCCATTCGTTCGTGAGCTGGCGGAGATTCACGCTGCCCCGATGAAAATTCTGGTCGTGAACGATCATGGGCGGGCTGCACACCCCGTTCGCCGAAATCACTCGCGCAGGAGTGCGAGCGCCTGATCGAGCCGCTCCACGGCGATGACCCGAATCCCCCCGATCGCCTGCTTCGGCCGGTTGGCCGCCGGGACGATCGCGGTGTGGAAGCCCAGCTTGGCGGCCTCGCGGATACGGTCCTGGCCGCGCTGGACCGGGCGGATCTCCCCCGCCAGGCCGACCTCACCAAACACGAGAGATTTGTCGTGCAATGGTTTGTTTTTCAAAGATGAAACGACGGCCATCGTCACCGCCAAGTCGGCTGCCGGCTCGTCGATCCTCACCCCGCCCACGGCGTTGACGAAGACGTCGTAGCCGCCCACCTCGACGCCGCCATGGCGGTGCAGGACGGCGAGCAGCAGTGCGAGGCGCTGCGAATCGAGCCCCACGGCGAGCCGGCGCGGATTGCCGCCCAGCGCCGGGTCGCACAGCGCCTGCACCTCCACCAGCAACGGCCGCGAGCCTTCGAGCGTCGCGACGATCGCCGACCCCGCCACGCTCTGTGCGTGCTGCGACAGGAACAGTGCCGACGGGTTGGACACGCCGCGCAAGCCCCGCTCCGTCATGGCGAACACGCCAAGCTCGTTGGCGGCGCCGAAGCGGTTCTTGATCGCGCGCACGAGCCGGAAGCTCGAGTGCGTGTCGCCCTCGAAATAGAGCACGGTGTCGACGATGTGCTCGAGCACGCGCGGGCCCGCGATCGCGCCATCCTTGGTCACGTGGCCGACGAACACGATGACGATGCCGCGCGACTTGGCGATCCGCGTCAACTGCGCCGCGCATTCGCGCACCTGCGACACGCTGCCCGGCGCCGAGGTCAGCGCCGATGTGTAAATCGTCTGGATCGAGTCGACGACGACCACCTCGGGGTTGGCCGCGTCGATCGCCGCGACGATCGCCTCGAGCTCCACCTCGGCCAGGAGCTCGACGGGCGCGTTGACGAGGCCGAGGCGGTTCGCGCGCAGCGCGATCTGCTCGGGCGACTCCTCGCCGGTGACATAGAGCGTGCGGCGCGCGGCGCCGAGCTGCGCCGACGCCTGCAGCAGCAACGTCGACTTGCCGATGCCGGGATCGCCGCCCAGCAGCACCACCGCGCCCGGCACGAAGCCGCCGCCCAGCACGCGGTCGAACTCGTCGATGCCGGTCGGCACGCGCGCGTCCTCGCGTGCCTCGACGCTCGCCAGCGAGCGCACCGTCGAGCGCGCGCCCGACACGCTGGCGAAGCGGCCGCTGGCCGGTTGCGCGAGCGCCTCGACCAGCGTGTTCCAGGCGCCGCAATGCGGGCACTGGCCCTGCCACTTGGGCGACGTGCCGCCGCACTCGGTGCAGCTGTAGACGGTCTTCGACTTGCCCTTGGCCGCGCTCATGGTGCGCGCAACGACGTGAACGCCGCGCCGAGCGTCGGCACGCCGGGAAAGTAGTGATGGAACACGAGCCCCGCGGTGACCATGACGGCGAACATCGCCAGCACGGGCTTCCACGTCGCCGCGAGAACGCTCTCTTCCCATGTCGCGGCGTTGACCACGCGCTGCGCCGCGGGCGCGACGCCGCCGGCAAGCGCGGCACCGAACGCGACGTCGACGAGAAGGTGCGGCGCGCTCGCCACCATGAACGCGATGCCGCCGCCGAAGGCCGCCAGCACGGACAAGACGACCGCGATCAGGATCAGCAGCTTGCCGAAGTCGTCGCCCAGGATTTCGCCGACGCCGAAGCCGTGACGGGTCGAGCCGCCCGTGCTTCCCGCGAGCCGCGCGCCGCTCGAGGGACTGCCCGATGCGTCGGTGAAACCGCCCGACGCGCCGCCGCCACCGGACGATCCGCCACCGCCGCGGTATCCGCCTGACCCACCGCCGCCACCGCCTCTCCCAACCGGCCACACGTCGATGCCGTCGCCGACGCCATCACCGATGGCATCCACCGTTCGCCTCGCGGAAAAGGGTCGTATGCCGACATAAGCGAGCCAGCACCGCATCGCGACGAACAGCACGAGATAGCCGATCGCATACGCGAGCATCCAGCGCAGCAGCAGTATCGTGAAGCCCGCACGCAGCATCAGGAAATTGCCGGCGAAGCCCACCGAGAACGCGGCGGCGAGCATCAGCGACATGTGCAGCCGCAGCCCGAAGCGCGTGGTGAGGCTCTGCTCGAGGAGGCTGCGGCGGCGCGCGACGGCGTCGTCCGCCGGCGCGCCGCTCACGAAAGCTCGGCGGGCGTCGCCACCGCCGTGCCGAGCTTGCCGACGACGACGCCGGCCGCCGCGTTGGCGATCCGCACGGCGTCACCAAGCGGCGCGCCGGCGCCGATCAGCACGCCGAGCGCGGCGATCACCGTGTCGCCCGCACCGGTCACGTCGTAGACCTCGCGCGCGACGGCCGGAATGTCGATCGCCTCGTCGGCGGTAAAGAGCGACATGCCCTCCTCCGAGCGCGTCACCAGCAGCGCGCGCAAGTCGAGCTCGGTGATCAGGCGCCGCGCGCGTGCCGCGAAATCGGCGGCGTCGCGCCAGCGTCCCGCCACCTCGCGGAACTCGCCGCGGTTGGGCGTCAGCAGCGTGGCGCCACGGTAGCGCGCCCAGTCGTCGCCCTTCGGATCGACGAGCACCGGCACGCCGGCGTCGCGCGCCCTGGCGATCATGTCGGCGATGTGCGCGAGGCCGCCCTTGCCGTAGTCGGACAGGATCACGGCGCGCGCATCGCGGACCAGCGTCGCGTAGTCGCGCAGCTTGGTCGCCAGCACCTCGTGCGACGGCGGCGTTTCGAAGTCGATGCGCAGCAATTGCTGCTGGCGGCCGATGACGCGCAGCTTGACGGTGGTCGGTTGCGACGGGTCGCGATGCAGCGACGTCGTCACGCGCTCGGCGGCGAGCAGCCGCTCGAGCGCGGTGCCCGCCTCGTCGCTGCCGATCACCGAGAGCAGCGTCGTCGGCGCGCCGAGCGCCGCGGCGTTGCGCGCGACGTTGGCGGCGCCGCCCGGGCGCTCCTCGTGGCGCGCGATGCGCACCACCGGCACCGGGGCCTCCGGCGAGATGCGGTCGACGTCGCCGAACCAGTAGCGGTCGAGCATGACGTCCCCGGCGACCAGCACGCGGCTTCGCGCCACGGCGGCGGCGTAGTCGGCAAAGCGTGGCGCCGCTGTGGACGATTCGGCGGCCATCGTCAGCGACCGATCCCGAAGTACTCGAGCCCGGCGGCGCGCACGTCGGCCGGGTCGTAGAGGTTGCGGCCATCGAACACCAGCGGTGTCGTCAGCGCCTCGCGGATGCGCGCGAACGACGGACTGCGGAACTCCTTCCATTCGGTGACGACCACGACGCCGTCCGCGCCGTCGAGCGCCGCGTACGGCGACGCCGCGAACGCGACGTCGCGCGCACCGGCGTAGATGCGCTTCGCCTCGTCCATCGCCACCGGATCGTAAGCGGTGACCGTCGCGCCACGCGCGCGCAACGCATCGATGACGACACGCGACGGCGCCTCGCGCATGTCGTCGGTGTCGGGCTTGAACGCGAGGCCCCACAGCGCGAATCGCCGGCCCTCGAGCCGTTCGCCAAGACGCGCGACGATCTTGTCGACCAGCACGCGCTTCTGCGCATCGTTGACCGCCTCGACCGCCTCGATCAGCTTGAGCGGCAGGCCGTGCTGGTGCGCCGTGTATTGCAGCGCCTTGACGTCCTTGGGGAAGCAGCTGCCGCCGTAGCCGGCACCCGGATAGAGGAAATGCCAGCCGATCCGCGGGTCGGAGCCGATGCCCTGGCGCACCATTTCGATGTCGGCGCCCAAGCGCTCCGACAGGTTGGCGAGCTCGTTCATGAACGAGATGCGCGTCGCAAGCATGGCGTTGGCCGCGTACTTGGTGAGCTCGGCGGAGCGCACATCCATCAGCATCAGCCGCTCGTGGCTGCGCTGGAACGGCGCGTACACGGCGCGCATCGCCGCGATCGCGCGCTCGTCGTCGGCGCCGATGACGATGCGATCGGGCCTCATGAAATCCTCGACCGCGGCGCCTTCCTTCAGAAATTCGGGGTTCGACACGACGGCGAATTCGTGTTTGGCGCCGCGCTTGCGAAGCTCGTCGGCAATCGCCTCGCGCACGCGATCGGCGGTGCCGACCGGCACCGTCGACTTGTCGACGACGACCTTCCAGTCGGTCATCCGCCGGCCGATCTCCCGAGCGGCGGCGATCACGTACTGCATGTCGGCACTGCCGTCCTCGTCGGGCGGCGTACCGACCGCGATGAACTGGAGCGTGCCGTGCGCGACACCGGCGGCGACGTCGGTGGTGAAGGCGAGGCGCCCCGCCTCGACGTTGCGGCGGATCATCTCGGCGAGCCCCGGCTCGTGGATCGGCACGCCGCCCGATTTCAGCGTGTCGATCTTGCGCGCGTCGACGTCGACGCACAGCACGTCGTTGCCGACCTCGGCGAAGCAGGTCCCGGTGACGAGACCGACGTAGCCGGTCCCGACCATCGTGATCTTCAAGCGGCGACCTCGATCGACGCGGCGATCGACGCGAGCGCGGCGAGCGGATCGGATGCCGCGGTGATCGCGCGGCCGACGACGAGGTAGTCGGCGCCAGCGCGAACCGCATCCTGCGGCGTCTGCGCACGGGCGTGGTCGTCGACGCCCACACCCGCCGGGCGCATCCCCGGTGTCACCAGCGCGAAGTCCGGCCCCATCGCGTCACGTAGCGCACGCGCTTCCTCCGCCGAGCACACGACACCGTCGAGGCCCGCCGCAGCGGTGAGCTTCGCGAAGCGCAGCACCGCCTCGGCGGGCGTGCCGGCGACCCCGATCGCCGCGAGCTCGGGTGCGCCGAGGCTCGTCAGCAACGTGACGCCGATCAAAAGCGGCCGGCGCCGTCCGAGCGCGCGCGCCGTCGTGTCGACGGATTCGCGCGCCGCGGCAAGCATCGCCGGGCCGCCGGCCGCGTGCACGTTGATCATCCACACGCCGAGCCGCGTCGCCGCCGCGCAGGCGCGCGCGACGGTGTTGGGGATGTCGTGGTACTTCAAGTCGAGGAACACGTTGAAGCCGCGCGCCACCAGGTCCTTGACGAGCTCGGGCCCGGCGGTGGTGAAGAGCTCGTTGCCGACCTTGACGCCACATTGCGTCGGCGAAAGCTGCGACGCCAGCGCGAGCGCCTCGCTGCCATCGGGAAAATCCAGCGCCACGAGGATCCTCGGTGCGCGCGGTTCATTCGTCATGTCATGCCCTCCGGCGATTCGGTGCGCTTCGGCGAATAGGTTTCCCACTTCTGGCAGCTCGGGCAGCGCCAGTAGAACTGCCGGGCGCGGAATCCGCAATGCTCGCAACGGTAGAGGCCGAGGCGCTTGATGTGCGCGCCGACCAGTCCCTTGACGAGCTCGAGGTCGTGGCGCCGCTCCGGCGGCGCTGCGAGGAGCTGCGCCTCGAGCAGGCGATCGAGGCCGAGCAGCGTCGGGTTGCGCGCGAGCTCGCCCTTGACGAGGTCGCCGGCGGCCGCCGGTCCCTTGGCCTCGAGCACCAGCGTGAAGAGCGCGTTGAGGATGTCGAGCGACGGGTACTGCGCCTGCCAGCTCGACAGCACGCGGATGCCCTGCTCGACGTCGCCGTCGCTGCGGAAGGCCTCGGCGACGCGATCGGCCGCGAGCGACAGGAACGCGGGATTCTGCGTCTCGATCCGCTGCCAGTGCGCGATCGCCTCGGCGCGCGCGCCCTGCGCGAGTGCCAAGTCGCCGGCGATCAGCGTCGCGCGCACGCAGCCGCGGTGCGCGGCGAGCGCATCGGCGAGCTCCTTCTGCACCGCGGCGTCGTCACGGCGAACGAGCGCCGCCTGCGCGATCTCGCAGTGATATTCGGCGATCTCGCGGAAGTACGGCGTCTTGGAGAGCTCCTCCATCCGCCGCGTGGCACGGATCGCGCGCGGCCAGTCCTTCTCCTGCTCGTAGATCGAGATGAGATGGCCGAGCGAGGCATGCTCGAACGGCGTGCCGGCGAGCTGGCTGAAGAGCCTTTCGGCGCGGTCGAGGAGTCCCGCGCGCAGGAAATCCTGCGCGAGCTCGAACGTCGCCATGTCGCGCTTGTCCGCGGGCAGGTCCGGGCGGTCGAGGAGGTTCTGGTGCATCCGCGTCGCGCGCTCGGTCTCGCCCTGGCGGCGGAACAGGCTGCCCAGCGCGAAATGGAGGTCGATCGTCTGCGGGTCGACCTTGACGACCTCGATGAACGACTCGATCGCCTTGTCGGGCTGCTCGTTCAGCAGGAAGTTGAGGCCGCGGAAATACGTGAGCGGCAGCGCGCGCGATTCGCGCAGCAGGTGGCTGATGTCGATGCGGGCCGCGATCCACCCCAGCGCGAAGAACAGCGCCGGGATGGGCAAGAGCCACCACAGCTCGAAGTCCATGCGCGGCCGCCGTGCCCTCTAGACGCCTTCGTACGGCGGCGGCAGGTCGTCGTGACGCGAGCGCAACATCGGCGCGCGCGTATCGAGCTCGCGCCGCGCACGGCGCAGCTCGCGGCGGGCGCGCGCGGTGCGCAGCGCGCCGGCGGCAAGGCCGAGCGCCGCGCCCACGGCGAACGAGCACAGCACGACGAAGATCAGCGGCGCTTCCAGCGTGTAGATCCGGAAGAAGCGCAGCGTCACCATCTCGGCGTTGTCGAGCGAGACGAAAAGAAGCGCGATGAACACCACCACGACGACGATGAAGCGCACCACGCCCATGGATTCCTTCAGTGCCGTCCGCGCGCGCGGCGCTCCCGCCGGCGCATGCGCACCGGCCTTCGCGCCGCCCCGGTCAGCCTTCTTCCTTGAAGTCGACGCGCTCCCGCAACTCCTTGCCGGCCTTGAAGTGCGGCACGTGCTTCTCGGGCACCTGCACCTTCTCGCCCGACTTGGGATTGCGCCCCGTGCGCGGCGGCCGGTAATTGAGGCCGAAGCTGCCGAACCCGCGGATCTCGATGCGCTGCCCCTTGGCGAGGCTCTCGGCCATCGCGTCGAGGATCATCTTCACCGCAAGCTCGGCATCCTTGGCGACCAACTGCGGAAACTGCGCCGCCAGGCGGTCGATCAGCTCCGACTTGGTCATCGCGGAGTCCACGGTCAGGGTCTCAGCCGTTGTTCTTGTTGTCGAGCTTGGCCTTGAGCAGCGCGCCGAGGTTGGTGGTGCCGGTGTTGACGCCCGCGTTGTCCGCCTTCATGGTCTGCATCGCCTCCGACTCGTCCGCGCTGTCCTTGGCCTTGATCGAGAGGTTGATCGAGCGGTTCTTGCGGTCGACGTTGATGATCATCGCCGTCACCTTGTCGCCTTCCTTCAGGTGCTTGCCGATGTCCTCGACGCGGTCGCGCGCCACTTCCGACGCCCGCAGGTAGCCCTCGATCTCCGGGTCGAGCGCGATGACCGCGCCCTTCGGATCGAGGCTCTTGACGGTGCCGCTGACGATGCTGCCCTTGTCGTGAATCGCGACGAAGTTGCTGAACGGGTCGCCCTCGAGCTGCTTGATGCCGAGCGAGATGCGCTCGCGCTCGACGTCGATCGCGAGCACCACGGCGTCGACCTCCTGGCCCTTCTTGTAGTCGCGCACCGCCTGCTCGCCGGTCGCCGACCACGACAGGTCGGAGAGGTGGACGAGGCCGTCGATGTTGCCCGGCAGGCCGACGAACACGCCGAAGTCGGTGATCGACTTGATCGTGCCGTGCACGCGATCACCCTTCTTGTGGTTCATCGCGAACTCGTCCCACGGGTTCGGCATGCACTGCTTCATGCCGAGCGAGATGCGGCGGCGCTCCTCGTCGATCTCGAGGATCATCACCTCGACCTCGTCGCCGAGCTGCACGACCTTGGTCGGGTGGATGTTCTTGTTGGTCCAGTCCATCTCGGACACGTGGACCAGGCCCTCGATGCCGGACTCGATCTCGACGAACGCGCCGTAATCGGTGATGTTGGTGACCTTGCCGAAGAGGCGCGTGCCGGTCGGGTAGCGACGGCCGAGGCCGACCCACGGGTCCTCGCCGAGCTGCTTCAGGCCCAGCGACACGCGGTTCTTCTCCTGGTCGAACTTCAGCACCTTGGCGGTGACCTCGTCGCCCACCGACAGCACTTCCGACGGGTGCTTGACGCGGCGCCAGGCGAGGTCGGTGATGTGCAAAAGACCGTCGATGCCGCCGAGATCCACGAACGCGCCGTAGTCGGTGATGTTCTTGACGATGCCCTTGACGACCGCGCCTTCCTGCAGCGTCGACAAGAGCTTCTCGCGCTCCTCGCCGAGCGACGCCTCGAGCACGGCGCGCCGCGACACGACGACGTTGTTGCGCTTGCGGTCGAGCTTGATGACCTTGAACTCGAGCTGCTTGTTCTCGAACGGCGTGGTGTCCTTGACCGGGCGGATGTCGACCAGCGAGCCCGGCAGGAACGCGCGGATGCCGTTGATCATCACGGTAAGGCCGCCCTTGACCTTGCTGGTCACGAAGCCCTCGACGATGGTGCCCTGCTCCATCGCCGCCTCGAGGTCGCTCCACGCCTTGAGGCGCTTGGCCTTGTCGCGCGACAGCTTGGTCTCGCCGTAGCCGTTCTCGATCGATTCGATCGCCACGGTGACGAAGTCGCCGGGCTTGACCTCGACGACGCCGTTGTCGTTCTTGAACTCGTCGATCGGGATGAACGACTCGGACTTGAGCCCGGCGTTGACGACGACGACGTTGTAGTCGACGCGCGTGACCTCGGCGGTGATGAGCTCGCCCTGGCGCATCTCCTGGCGCGCGAGCGATTCCTCGAAGAGCGCGGCGAAGTTCTCGTGCGCGTTGGGCTGGACGGATTGGATTGCGGTAGCCATTGCGGGTTGGTGCCTTTCGTCGTGCCGCTTGGCGCGAGAACCCAATGTCTCGTGCCGCGCGGGTTGGTTGTCGAAATCCGCCACGCGCGCCCGGCCAGGACGCGTCGCCGCGGTTACTTCACTCGCGCGCAGGCTCGATGCCCCGGGCGCGGCAGAGCTCGAGGACCGCCGCGATCGACGCCGCCGGCGCAACGCCGGTGGTGTCGAGCGTCACGGCGTCGGGCGCCGCGGCCAGCGGGGCCGCGCTGCGTCCGGCGTCGCGGGCATCGCGCGCCTCGATCTCACGCAAAAGACTTTCGAGTGTAACCGAGATTCCTTTTGCGATCAACTGTTTATGGCGCCGGGCCGCCCTTTCGGCCGGGCTTGCCGTGACGAAAACCTTGAGCCTCGCGTCGGGGAAGATCACCGTGCCCATGTCGCGCCCGTCGGCGACGAGGCCGGGCGGCCGGCGGAAGGCGCGCTGGCGCTCGGTCAGCGCCGCACGCACCGCCGGATGGACGGCGACCCGCGACGCCGCAGCCGAGACGTCCTCGCCCCGCAGCGCCGCCGTCACGTCGTGGCCGCCCGCGGTGACTCGGTCGGCGTCGAAGCGGGCGTCGAGCCGCGCGAGCGCGGCGAGCGCCGGCGCGTCGTCGAGCGGCGTCGCGGACTCTAGCGCACGCCATGCGACGAGCCGGTAGAGCGCGCCGCTGTCGAGGCGATGGAAGCGCAGCACGGCGGCGACACCCTCGGCGATCGTGCCTTTGCCGGAGGCAGCCGGGCCGTCGACGGCGACGACCGGCACTGTCGCGGCCGCGTGCGCGGAGCCGCCGTCTCCAGCGGTCGGATTGGGCGCCATTGCGCGCGTGCTTGCCTTCGGTGCGGTCACCGAACGACCCTCTCGGCACCGTCGCTGCCGACGATGCCTGCGAAGCGCGTGAAGTAATCGGGAAACGTCTTCGCCACGCACCCCGGGTCGTTGATCGTCACGGCGGCGCCGCCGAACGCCGCGAGCGAGAAGCACATTGCCATCCGGTGGTCGTCGTACGTTTCGATCGTCGCCGCGCGAAAGCGCGCGAGCGGCTCGACCGCGAGCCAGTCGTCGCCGGCGCGCACGGTTGCGCCGAGCTTGGCGAGCTCGGTCGCCATCGCGTCGATGCGGTCGGTCTCCTTGACGCGCCAGCTGCCGATCGCGGTGAGCGTCGTCGAAGCGGTGGCGAATAGCGCCGTCATCGCAAGCGTCATCGCCGCGTCGGGAATCGCCGTGCAATCGAGCGTGCCACCGGCGAGCGGCCGCCCTCGCCGCGCCTCGATCGCGTGCGGCTCGAAGCGGATGTCGGCGCCGAGGCGCGCGAGCACGTCGGCGAACGCGACGTCGCCCTGGATCGACGCGCGTCCGGTACCCTCCACCCGCACCGGGCCGCCGCCCAGCACGCCGGCGGCGAGGAAATAGGACGCGGACGAGGCGTCGCCCTCGACGTCGAGGCGACCCGGCGAGCGGTAGCGCGCGCCGGCCGGCACGATGAACGTCGCCGCGTCCGGCGTGGCGACGTCGACGCCGAAGCGCGCCATCAGCCGCGTCGTGATCTCGACGTACGGCCGCGAGATCAGCGGCGTGGTCACGTCGACGCGCAGCGCCCGGCTCGCCAGCGCGGGATGCAGCGGCAGCGCCATCAGCAGCGCCGACAGGAACTGGCTCGACACGTCGCCGCGCACCGCGACGCGCGCGGCATCGCGCGCGTCGAGCGCGCCGATCGCGAGCGGCGGATAGCCTTCGGCGCCGCGATAGTCGATCGAGGCACCGAGCGCGCGCAGTGCGTCGACGAGGTCGCCGATCGGCCGCTCGCGCATCCGCGCCACGCCGTCGAGCACGAATCCGCCCTCGCCCATCGCCACCGCCGCGGTCAGCGGACGGAACGCCGTGCCGGCGTTGCCGAGGAAAAGCGGCTCCTGCGGCGCGCGCAACGCGCGGCCGCCGCGCACGGTGACGGTGCGCGCCGTCGCATCCTCGGCGACGTCGACTCCCATCGCGCGAAGCGCGGCGAACATCACGCGCGTGTCGTCGGCGTCGAGCAGGTCGTGCAGGACCGTCGTGCCGTCGGCCAGCGCCGCAAGCAGCAGCGCGCGGTTGGAGATGCTCTTCGAGCCGGGCAGCCGGATCGTGCCGGCGGCGTTGGCGATCGGCGCCAGCGTCAGCGCGTCGCTCACCGCTTTTCCCGGCGCGCCGCGCAATTCGCGATCCATTCGCACTCGCGTCGCGTCCGCATGCTCATCAACGGCCGGCGGGCCGTGTGCGTGTCCACGCTCATTCGCCCTCTGCGGCGGCGCCGCGCTCGCCGCCGCGCGTCGCCTGCCAGCCGAGGCGCGCGTCCCGTGCGCGGTTGAACAGCGCCTCGAGCGCAGCGCCATCGCCCGTCGCGACGAGCGCGCGCACGGCGCCGAGCGCGCTGCGAAAGCGGTCGAGCTCGGCGAGCAGCGCGTCGCGATTGCCGAGCGCGATGTCACGCCACATCTCGGGGGAGCTCGCGGCGATGCGCGTGAAATCGCCGAAGCCGGGACCGGCGTGCGCGAACAGCGTCGCGGCATCGTCGCGCGCGGCGAGCTCGGCGACGAACGCATGCGCCAGCACGTGTGGCAGGTGCGACACTGCCGCGAGCACGCGGTCGTGCACGTCGGGCGCGAGCCGCGAGACGCGCGCGCCCGCCGCCCGCCACATCGCCTCGACGGTCGCGACCGCGGCAGGCGAAGTTTCCGCGACCGGCGTGACGATGACGCTGCGGCCGCGGTAGAGCGCAGCGTCGGCCGCCGCGGCGCCGGAACGCTCGCTGCCGGCGATCGGATGCGCCGGCACGAAGCGCGGGAACGCGGTGCCGAGCGCCGCGCGTGCCGCGGCGACGACATCGGCCTTCGAGCTGCCGGCGTCGGTGACGACCGTGCGCGCGCCGAGTTTCGGTGCAAGTGTCGCGAAGAGTGCCGGGAACTGCGCGACCGGCGCGGCGAGCAGCACGACGTCGGCGTCGGCGACCTCCGCCATCCACGCGCCGTCCACGCGATGCGCGCGATCGACGATACCGCGTGCACGCGCCGCGTCGAGGTTCGCCTGCGAGCGACCGACGCCGACCACCGTGCCGACGGCGCCGGCTTCGCGCAGTGCGAGCGCGAGCGAGCCGCCGATCAAGCCGACGCCTACCACGACGAGCTTTGCCATCGCCATCGGCGCAGGATCAGCGTGCGAGCGCCGTCGGCATCGCCGCGAGCAGCCGCGCGTTCTCGTGCGGCAATCCCACGGTGACGCGGATCCACGCCGGCAGGCCGTAGTTGGCGACGGGCCGCACGATGACACCGGCGCGCAGCAGGCGCTCGAACACGCGCGTGCCGTCGCCGACGTCGACCAGCACGAAGTTGCCGTGCGACGGCAGGTAGCGCAGGCCCAGCGCATCGAATCCGGCGGCAAGCGCGCGCATGCCCTCGTCGTTGAGGCGGCGGCTGTCGTCGACGTACGCGCCGTCGGCGAGCGCGGCGATGGCGGCGGCCTGCGCCAGCGCGTTGACGTTGAAAGGCGGGCGCACGCGATTGAGGAGATCGGCGACCTCGGGACGCATCACCCCGTAGCCGACGCGCAGGCCCGCGAGCCCGTAGGCCTTGGAGAACGTGCGCGACACGACGAGGTTCGGCAGGTCGGAGAGCCACTGCGCCGACTGCGCGTCGTCGCGTGGCGCGAGGTACTCGTTGTACGCCTCGTCGAGCACCACGACGACGTCGCGCGGCATCGCCTCGATGAAGCGGCGGATGCGCTCGGGCGCGATCCACGTGCCGGTGGGATTGTTCGGGTTGGCCACGAACACGATTCGCGTCGCCGGCGTGACCGCGGCGGCCATCGCGTCGAGGTCGTGGCCGAAGTCGCGCGCCGGCACGGCGATGCCGCGCGCGCCGCGCGCCTGCGTGGCCAGCGGATAGACGACGAAACCGTATTGCGAGTAGACCGCCTCGTCGCCCGGCTGCAGGAACGCGTGCGTGACGAGCTCGAGGATGTCGTTGCTGCCGTTGCCGAGCACGATCGACTCGGGGGCGACGCCGAAGCGCGCGGCGATCGCCGCCTTGAGTGCGAAGCCGTTGCTGTCGGGATAGCGCGTGACCTCGGCCATCGCCGCCCTCATCGCGGCCGCCACCGCGGGGCTCGGTCCGCGCGGGTTCTCGTTCGACGCGAGCTTGACGATCGACGCGGGATCGAGGCCGAGCTCGCGCGCGAGCTCGTCGATCGGCTTGCCGGCGACGTACGGCGCAATGCCCCGGATGTGCGCAGGCGCCCGCCCGGC
>JAICUU010000065.1 GCA_025935675.1 Burkholderiales bacterium | reverse complement strand
GTCGCCGCATAGGCGACGTGCAGCGAAGCGGCCTCGGTACGCAGCCGCAGCAGGCGGTTGTGCGTCTGCGGATCGTCGCACCATGCGCTCGCGACGGGCCGGTCGATGTCGAGCCGCTCGGCCACGAGCCGCTGCGCGCTCGTGCGCGCGGCGGCGATGACGAACACGAAGTCGGCGGGTCCGCCGATCTCGTAGTCGAGGTCGATCGTGTATTCGAGGCGAACCATGTGCAAAGACCGTTGCCCGGAACCATACGATGATCGCGTGGCCCGTGCGATACGGCCATCGGCGTGGCACGGACGCCGTGTCGGAAGGCGCCGACAGCAGGCAACGATCGCACCTGCGGCCGCGTGATCTAATGACGCGCATGGGCATCCGCCATGCGCTGCGCATCGCCGTCGCCGGGCTGTTGTCGGTGGCATGCGCGTCGGCGACGGCGGCGGGACTTCCGCGCCCCGCGCCAGAAGTCGATTCGGGTCGCAGCGCGCGCGCCGCGGTGCATGCGAGGCATTTCATGGTGGCGGCCGCGAATCCGCTGGCCGCCGACGCCGGCGAATCGATCCTCGCCGCCGGCGGCAGTGCGGTCGACGCGGCGATCGCCGTGCAACTCGTGCTCGGCCTCGTCGAGCCGCAGTCGTCGGGGCTCGGCGGCGGTGCATTCATGCTCGTCCACGACGCGCGCACCCGCAAGCTCGTCGCCTACGACGGCCGCGAGACCGCGCCCGCGGCGGCACGGCCCGACCGCTTCCTCGACGCCGCCGGCCGGCCGATGGCGTTCCACGCCGCGGTGGTTGGCGGCCGCTCGGTCGGCGTGCCCGGCGTGCCGCGCCTCCTCGCGCTCGCCCATCGCGAGCATGGCAAGCTGCCGTGGTCACGCCTTTTCGCGCCGGCGATCGCGCTCGCCGAGCGCGGCTTCGCGGTGTCGCCGAGGCTCAATCGGCTGATCGCGTCGGAGACGCATTTCGTGCAGCCGCGGATCCGCGCGTACTTTCTCGACGCCGACGGCGCGGCGTGGCCCGTCGGCCACGTGTTGCGCAATCCGGCCTATGCCGCGACATTGCGCACGCTCGCCCGCGACGGCGCCGATGCGTTCTACACGGGAGCGATCGCCGACGACATCGTCGCGACCGCGGACGGCTTCGCGGCGAATCCCGGCGACCTCACGCGCGCCGACGTCGCTGCGTATCGCGCCATCGCGCGCGAGCCGGTGTGCGGCCCCTATCGCCGCTACCGGGTGTGCTCGATGTCGCCGCCGTCGTCGGGCGGAATCGCCGTGCTGCAGACGCTCGCGATGCTCGAGCGCTTCGACGTCGCCGCAATGGGCGCCGAGACGTTCTGGAGCGTACATTTCATCAGTGAGGCCGAGCGCCTCGCGTACGCAGACCGGCTGCGCTTCGTCGGCGATCCCGCGTTCGTCGAGGTTCCCGGCGGCCTGCTCGATCCCGCGTACCTCGCGGCGCGCGGCGACATGATCCGCAGCGACCGCGTGCTCGGGCACGTGACGGCGGGCGCCCCGCCGGTGCGGGCGGGGCAGCGGCAGGTTGCGTATGCGGACGGCGAGTCGCCCGAATTCCCGTCGACGTCGCAGATCGTCGTCGTCGACGCCGCCGGCAACGCAGTGTCGATGACGACGACGATCGAGGACCAGTTCGGCAGCCGGCTGATGACCGAAGGCGGCTTCATCCTCAACAACGAGCTGACCGACTTCGCGTTCCTGCCGGCCGGCGTCGACGGGCGCCCGGTGGCGAACCGCGTCGAGCCTGGCAAGCGGCCGCGCTCGACGATGGCGCCGACGATCGTCTACGATGCGCACGGTCGCGTCGCGATGCTGGCGGGCTCGCCCGGTGGCACCGCGATCATCAATTACGTGGTGAAGACGCTCGTCGCGATGATCGACTGGGGACTCGACCCGCAGGCCGCCGCCGCGCTCGCCAACTTCGGCAATCGCACGGGCCCGGTCGAGCTCGAGGCGCAAACGCCGGTCGCCGAGCTCGCGCCAAAGCTTCGCGCGATGGGCCACGTGGTCAGGATCAACGTCGAGACGAGCGGCGTGCAGGCGATCGCGCGCACCCGGCACGGCTTCGTCGGCGGCGCCGACCCGCGCCGCGAAGGCGCGGTGAGGGGGCGATGATGCGTGCGCCGCGCTTCGCGTCGCTGTGCGTCGTCGCGCTGGCCTTCGCGCCGCTCGCCTGCGCCGAAGACGCCGACACGTCGTTGCCGCCGCCGCCGGCGGGCGCGCCGCGCGAGCATCGCCTCCAGCCGGCGCCGCCGCAGCCAAAGAGCGACGCGAGCCTCGCGACGACGACGCGCGTGCCATACGCGCCCGAATCGCTCGCGCCGAACGTCCCGCAGGCACGCAGCGCCGCGGTCGACCGCGCCACCGCCGCGGATCTCTCCGCGCGTCGCGACGACATGCCGACGTTCTCGGTGTTCGTCGAAGGCTCGCGCGGACAGCGCCCGGCGCAACCGCTGTCGCTGGAGCAGCGCTTCGCCGCTTCGCTCGGTCGCACGCCGCCCACGCTGGCATCGCGCCTCGCCGGCAACGCGCTCGATACCGCGCCGTGCACGAAGCTCTCGTCGCCCGGCACGCCGTTCGGCCCCGCTTACAACCCGTTCATGTTCTGTCCCTAGATGCCCATGGTCGCGTCGCTTGCACCGCGCATCCCGTGATGACCGCGACGATGTTCTCGGCGGCGGTGCTGCTGCTCCTCGTCATCGACCCGTTCGGCAATGTGCCGCTGGTCGTGGCGACGCTCGCCGGCACGCCGCCGGCGCGCCGGCGAAAGATCATCGTGCGCGAATGCCTCGCCGCGTACGTGATCCTGCTCGCGTTCATGCTGGGCGGCCGCGCGTTCCTCGCCTTGCTGCACCTCACCGACGAGTCGCTCGCGATCGCGGGCGGCGTCATCCTGTTCCTGATCGCGCTGCGGATGGTGTTCCCGCGGCCCGAGGGCGTGTTCGGCGCGCCGGGCGCCGGCGGCGAGCCGATGCTCGTGCCGCTCGCGGTGCCGATGATCGCGGGGCCATCGGCGATCGCCACGGTGATGCTGCTCGCCTCGCGCGATCCCGCGCACATCGTCGAGGCGGCGATCGCGCTGACGCTGGCGATGGCCCTCACCACGCTCGTGCTCGCCGCGTCGTTCCGGCTGCAGGACATCCTCGGCGAGCGCGGCATGATCGCGCTCGAGCGCCTGATGGGCCTCGTGCTGACGGCGCTCGCGGTCGAGATGCTGCTGACCGGCGTGCGCTCGTTCGTTGCGCAACTCGCCCACTGACGGAGGCGGTCCTGGACGAAACCCCGCTGGTCGAAGTCGCCGCATGGGACGCGGCCGTGCGCATCGTGCACTGGCTGATGGTGGTGCTGCTGGTCGCGCTGCTGGCCACCGGGCTCGCCGGCAACGACTGGCTCGTGTGGCACATGCGCGCCGGGTATTCGATGCTGACGCTGGTGCTGTTTCGAATCGCCTGGGGCTTCTGCGGCAGCCGCAACGCCCGGTTCCGCAGCTTCGTGCGCGGCCCTCGCGCGGCCGGCCGCTACGCACGGGCGTTGGCGCGACGCACGCACGAGTGGCACGCGACGCACAATCCGCTCGGCGCGTGGATGGTGGTGGCGCTGCTCGCGGCGCTCCTGATCCAGTGCTCGCTCGGCCTCTTCACCAACGACGACGTGCTCTACGAGGGGCCGCTCGCCAAGCTCGTCACCAAGGACCTGTCCGACACGCTGTCGAGCGTGCACCGGCGCGGCTGGTGGGTGATCGCCGCACTCGCGCTCGTGCACATCGGCGCGGTGGCGGCGTATTACGCGTTCCGGCGCGACAACCTGGTACGGCCGATGGTCACCGGCCGCAAGCGCCTGCCGGCGAATGCCGGCGATCCCTCCCTCGCGTCGGCGTCGATGGCATTCGCGCTCGGCGTCCTGGCCGTGTGCGTGCTCGCCGTCTGGTGGCTGGTCACGCGGCTTTGAGCCGGCGCATGCGCAATGTGCGCGGCTCGCTCGCGCTCGCGCGCGCGTGACGTCCTGGCTCGTCACGCTGGTCGTCGGCGTCATCGCCGGCACGATCAGTGGCGTGGTCGGCACCGGCGCGTCGATCCTGCTGCTGCCGATCCTCGTCTACCAGTACGGGCCGCAGTACGCGGTGCCGGTCATGGCGATCGCCTCGCTCCTGTCGAACGTCGGCAAGATGGCGGCGTGGCGGCGCGACATCGACTGGCGCGCCTGCCTTTTGTACGCGCTGCCGGGCATTCCCGCGGCAGCGCTCGGCGCGAAGACGCTGCTCGTGTTGCCGCCGCGCGTCGTCGACGTGGCGCTCGGCGCGTTCTTCCTCGTCATGATCCCCCTGCGCCACCGCCGTCGCGCGAAGCGCGCGCGAGTGCCGGGTTACGCGCTCGCCCTGGGCGGGGCGGCCATCGGGTTCGTCACCGGCATCGTGCTGTCGACGGGCCCGCTCAGCATCCCGCTGTTCGCCGCCTACGGCCTCACGCGCGGCGCGCTGCTCGCGACGGAAGCCGCGGCGTCGCTCGCGCTGATGGCGACGAAGGCGGCGACGTTCGGCGCGCTGGGCGCGCTGCCGGCGCCCGCGCTCGCGCAGGGCGTCGTCATCGGCGCCGCGGTGATGGCGGGATCGTTCGTCGGCAAGGCCATCGTGCAGCGGATCAGCGCGCAGGTGTTCGAGCGCGCGATCGACGCGGTGCTGCTCGTCGCCGGCGTCGCCCTGATCGGCGCCGCCGTGCGCTGACGTCATCGCCGCGCTGGTATCGTCGTCGCCCGCCAAAGATCAGTGCCGTCAGTCGACGGTCATTGCCGCGCGATGCCGGTCGTCGCCGCGGGCCGCCACGTGACGGCGCCGCGCGGCGATGGCCCGCCGGTCACTTCTCGCGGAAGTCGTCGTGGCAGCCGTTGCAGGCGCGCCCGGCCTCGCCGACCGCCGTCTTGAGCGCGGCGAGCTCGCCGGTCTTGGCGGCAGCCACGAGCTTCGGCGCCGCGTTCATCAGCGCGTCCTGGTGCTCCTTGAACTTCGCCGGCTCCTTCCACACCTCGGGGAGCGCCTTGGTGGGCGCGCCTTTGTCGGTGCCGGGGGCGAAGCCGTCCCACGGCATGTGCGACAGCTCCTCGACGAACGTCGCGCTCTTCAACGCCGCGTCCTTGTCGTAGGGCCGGTCGCCCTTGGCCATCGCGGCCAGCACGCCGAAGTTCCAGTTCATCGCGGTCATCACGCCCTGCCGGTACTTGATCGCCCGGTCGGGCCTCACGTTCTGCGCGACCGCGCCAGCCGCCACTACGCTCGCCAACGCGAACCCCGCCACCCATCGCCACGTCGCCTGCATTGTCGTCTCCGAAGTATTCAAGTCGATGCGCCGGTCTCTTCAGCCGTCGCCACCGCGTTTTTACATGAAGAAGCTGAACCGCGCACCGCCACAGTCGGCAGCGCCGGTTATTCCATCGGCGCGTCGCTCGTCATGCAACGAGGTCGTCGCCGTCGTGCCGCATCGCGCCCGCGCGCTCGAGGCTCGCGACCAGCATCGCCGCGAGCGCCTCGGGAGAAAGGCGCAGCACCGCGGCATTGAGGTCGCGATAGAAGCCGACGCGCGCGAGGTAGTCCGGCAGGGCCGCTTTAGGCATCCGGCGGCAGTCGAGGAGGTGGAACGCGAGCACGACCTTGAGCGCATGGCGTGTCGCGTACACGTCGTCGGCCTCGAGCGCCGCAAGGCGGGCGTAGGCCCGCGCGAGCGCAGCGTCGACGTCGGCAAACGGCGTGCCGTGACCGGGGATCACGGTACGCACGCCGAGCCCGGCGATGAGATCGAGCGTCCCGCGCGTCGCCGGCAGGGCCTCGGGATCGATCGCGCGCGGCATCACGAAGCCGAAGCCGTCCCGCCACAGCGCGTCGCCCGAGATCAGGATGCCGTGCTCCGGATTGAAGAACACCATCGCGCCCATGTCGTGGCCCGGGGCGGCGAGCGCGCGCCATTCGAGGTCGCCCCACACCGCCGTCGACCCGGCGGCGATCGTCTGGTCGACGCGAAAGCGGTCGACGTGCTGGCCGGCGTAATCGTAGAGGAGCGCGACCTCGTCCCAGCGCGCGACCGCCGGGGCTTCGTTCGCCGGGAACGCGATCGGGCATCCGTAGCGGCGCATCAGCGCCGCATTGCCGCCGACGTGGTCGCTGTGGCCGTGCGTGTTGACGACGAGCGCGAGCGGCGCGCCATCGAGGCCGTCGCGGCCGGCGACAAGCGCGAGCGTGAGTTCCGCATGCGTCGAGTAGCCGGTGTCGACGAGCACGTGGCCGTCGCGGCCCTTGAGCAGGATGTTGTTCGCCGACAGCCAGTCGCGCTCGAAGACGTGCATCTGCGGCGGGAGTTGTGTCTCCCCCCGCAGCGCGCTGCGCGCGCCTCCCCCCTCGGGGGGGCGAGCGCCCTCAGTGTCCACTGCGGGCGGCCCTTCGGCGCTCATGCGCTCATCCGAGCTTGCGCAGCAACGCGTCGACGAGCGCGATGCGGTCCTCGAGCGTCGGCGCGCCGCGATCGATCCGCAGCCGGTCGGGACCGGCGAAGCGCATCCGGCCATCGCGCTGCATCAGCGCGATCAGCACGGCGGGATCGAACGGCGGATTTTTCACGAACTGCACGGTCGTGCGCTCGGGACCGGCGTCGATCTTCGTGACGCCGCGCGCGCGGGCCGCGAGCCGCAGCCGGTGCACGGCGATGAGCGCCGCGCCCTGCTCGGGCAGCGCGCCGAACCGGTCGATCAACTCCTCCTGCAGCGTGTCGATCTCCTCGGCCGATTCGGCGCTGGCGAAGCGCTTGTAGATGACGAGGCGCTCGTGGACGTCGCTGCAGTACGTCGCGGGCAACAACGCGGGCACGTGCAGGTTGATCTCGGTGGTGACGCCGAGCGGCTCGGCGAGATTGGGCTCGCGACCCGCCTTGAGCGCCGACACCGCGGCGCGCAGCATGTCGTTGTAGAGCTGGAAGCCGACCTCGGCCATCTCGCCCGACTGCGATTCGCCCAGCACCTCGCCCGCGCCGCGGATCTCGAGGTCGTGCATCGCGAGGTAGAAGCCAGAGCCGAGGTCCTCCATCATCTGGATCGCTTCGAGGCGCTTCGCCGCCTGCGCCGACAGCGCGTCGGGCGGCGGCGTCAGGAGGTACGCGTAGGCCTGGTGGTGCGAGCGGCCGACGCGGCCGCGCAATTGATGGAGCTGCGCGAGGCCGAAGCGGTCGGCGCGCTCGATGATGATCGTGTTCGCGGTCGGCACGTCGATGCCGGTCTCGATGATCGTCGAGCAGACGAGCAGGTTGACGCGCTGCGCGTAGAAGTCGCGCATCACATGCTCGAGCTCGCGCTCCGCCATCTGGCCGTGCGCGATGGCGATGCGCGCCTCGGGCAGCAGCTTGCCGAGCCGCTCGGCCGTCGAGCGGATCGTGTCGATGTCGTTGTGCAGGAAGTAGATCTGGCCGCCGCGCTTGAGCTCGCGAAAGGCAGCCTCGCGCACGAGGCCGGCCGATTGCGGCGCGACGAACGTCTTGATCGCGAGGCGCTTCTGCGGCGCCGTGGCGATCACCGAGAAGTCGCGCAGCCCCTCGAGAGACATCGCCAGCGTGCGCGGGATCGGCGTCGCCGTCAGCGTCAGCACGTCGACCTCGGCGCGCAGGCGCTTCAATTGCTCCTTGTGGCGAACACCGAAACGGTGCTCCTCGTCGACGATGACGAGCCCGAGCTTCTTGAACCGTACGTCGGGCTGCAGAAGTTTGTGCGTGCCGATGACGAGGTCGATCGAGCCGTCGGCGAGCCCGGCCAGCGCCGCCTTGACCTCCTTCGCCGTGCGAAAGCGCGACAGCTCGACGATTTTCACCGGCCAGTCGGCGAAGCGCTCCCTGAAGAGCTTGAAGTGCTGCTCGGCGAGCAGCGTCGTCGGTACGAGCAGCGCAACCTGCGCGCCGTCGGCGAGCGCGACGAACGCGGCGCGCAGCGCCACTTCGGTCTTGCCGAAGCCGACGTCGCCGCAGACGAGCCGGTCCATCGGTGCCGCCGACGTGAGGTCGTTGACGACGGCGTCGATCGCCGCCTGCTGGTCGGGCGTCTCCTCGAACGCAAAGCCTTCGGCGAACGCCTCGTAGTCGTGGAGGTCGACCTTGAACGCGTGCCCTACACGGGCCTCGCGCTGCGCGTACAGGTTGAGGAGCTCGGCGGCGGTGTCGTGCGCCTGCTGCGCCGCGCGGCGCTTCGCCTTCTCCCATTCCTTGCTGCCGAGCTCGTGCAGCGCGACGCCTTCGCCGGGCGCGCCCGCATAGCGCGAGATGAGGTGCAGGCTCGCCACCGGCACGTACAGCTTGGCGTCGTTGGCGTAGATGAGCTCGAGGTACTCGTTGTCGCCGTCGCCCATGTCGAGCGTGGCGAGGCCCAAGTAGCGGCCGATGCCGTGCTGCTCGTGTACGACCGGATCGCCGATGCGCACCTCCGAGAGGTCGCGCACCATCGCGTCGACGTTGGAGCGGCGCGCGGCATCGCGGCGCGTGCGCCGCACGGTGCCGGCGTAGAGCTCCGCCTCGGTGACGATGGCCAGGTCGGCGTCGGGCCATTCGAAGCCCGCGTGCAGCGGGGCGGCGACGAGCGCCACGCGCACGTCGGTGCGCGCGGCGAGCGCCGGGGCGCCGTCGAGGATCGTGGGCTTCAACCCGTACTCCGCGAACAGCTGCTGCATCGTCTCGCGCCGGCCGGCGCTGTCGGCGAGGATCGCCACGCGGTGCGAGGCGCGCGCCACGTACGCTTTCAGTGGCGCGATCGGATCGGCTGCGCGGCGGTCGACGGTCAGCGGCGGCAGCGCGCGCGTCGACGCGCGCTCGTTGCCGGCGTCGATGGCCGCGGCGCGGCGCAGGTCGATGCGCGCATGCCGCTTGAGGGAGCCGAAGAACGCGTCGGCCGGCAGGAACATGTCGACCGGCGGCAAGAGCGGGCGCGCGCGCTCGCCGCGCAGGAGCTTGTAGCGCGCGTCGGTGTCCTGCCAGAACGTCTCGACGGCGTGCACGACGTCGCCGTGCATCAGCACGACCGCCTCGGCGGGCAGGTGCTCGGCGAACGCGGAGGTGGCGTCGAAGAATAGCGGCAGCCAGTACTCGATGCCGCCGGGCACGACGCCATTCGAGACGTCGCGGTAGATGCCGGTCTTCGACGGGTCGCCCTCGAACACTTCGCGAAAGCGCGTGCGAAAGTGCGTGCGACCCGCGTCGTCGAGCGGGATCTCGCGCGCGGGCAAAAGCCGCACGTCGTGCACCGGATAGAGCGTGCGCTGCGAGTCGACATCGAACGTCTTGATCGACTCGATCTCGTCGCCGAAGAGGTCGAGGCGGTACGGAAGCGTCGAGCCGGTCGGGAAGAGGTCGATCAGGCCGCCGCGGATGCTGAACTCGCCGGGCGCGACGACCTGCGTGACGTGCGTGTAGCCGGCCACCGCGAGCTGCTCGCGGAGCGCGTCGGCGTCGAGCGCCTCGCCCTGGGTCAGGAAGAACGTGCGCGCGGCGAGGTAGGCGCGTGGCGGCAGCCGGTAGAGCGCGGTCGCGGCGGCAACGACGACGACGTCGCATTCGCCGCGCGCGAGGTGGTAGAGCGTCGCAAGTCGCTGCGAAACGAGATCCTGGTGCGGCGAGAAATGGTCGTAGGGCAGCGTCTCCCAGTCCGGGAACGCGGCGACGCGCAGCGCCGGCGCCAGCCACGCGATCTCGTCGACGAGCCGCTGCGCGGTTTGCGCGTCGGCGGTGAAGACGGCGAGCGTGCGCCTCTCGGCCGCGCAACGCGTCGCGATCTCCGCGACCGCGAATGCGTCGGCGGAGCCTGCGAGCGGCGCAAGCGCGATGCGCTGGCCGGCGTCCGGCAATGTGGGTGCGAGCTCGGGCAGCTCACGCGGATAGCCGGCGGGAGGTGTCGTGGGCGCAGCGGACGGGGGCGCGGCGACCGGTGTCGCGCCCGCGTCCGCCGCGGCGGCAACGCGAGTCGGGGACATCGGATGCGTCATGCGAGGAAGCGCGATTATACGCGGCGGCTCGTGCGCGCCCTTCCGCGACGGGCTAGATCATCCGCAGCGGCCACGCGCGCGTCGGCGGCGGGAACGCGCGATCGAGCTCGCGCAGGGTGTTCTCCGACAGCGTTCGCGTGCGCGCCCTCGCATTCGCCTGCACATGTGCGAGATCGCTCGCCTTCGGGATCGCGACGACGCCCGGGCGCGCGAGAAGCCATGCGAGCGCCACCTCGGCGGCCGAGGCGCCGATGCGCGCGGCGATCGCCGCGAGGCGCTTGTCGTGCAGAAGGCGCCCCTCGTCGAACGGCGAGTACGCCATCACCGCGACGCCCTCTTGCCGGCATGCCGGCAAGAGATCGAATTCGATGCCGCGGCACGCGAGGTGATAGAGCACCTGGTTGGCGGCGCAGTGCTTGCCGCCGGCGACCGACGCGAGCTCGTGCAGGTCTTCGACGCCGAGGTTGGACACGCCCCAGTCGCGGATGCGGCCCGCTTCACGCAGCGATTCGAAGCCCGCGACGGTCTCGGCGAGCGGGACGTTGCCGCGCCAGTGCAGCAGGTAGAGGTCGAGCCGGTCGGTGGCGAGGCGCTCGAGGCTGCGCGCGCAGGCGTCGACGACGCCGCGCCGGCTGGCGCGATGCGGATAGACCTTGCTGACGAGGAACACACGGTCGCGACAATCGGCGATCGCCTCGCCGACGACGGACTCGGCGCCGCCCTCGCCATACATCTCGGCGGTGTCGACGAGCGACATGCCGAGCTCGAGCCCGCGGCGCAACGCGGCGACCTCGCGCGCGCGGTCGCGCTTGCGCTCGCCCATGTGCCATGTGCCCATGCCGAGCGTCGGCATGCGCGCGCCGGAGCGCAGCGTCAGCGTCGCGTCGCGGGCCATGCCGCGCGGGGGAGCCCGGCTACGCCGGCACGCGGCCGTAGCGGTCGTCGAAGCGGACGATGTCGTCCTCGCCGACGTAGTCGCCGCACTGCACCTCGATGATCGCGAGCGATTCGGTGCCCGGGTTCTCGAGGCGGTGGCGCGTGCGCGGCGGGATGAACGTCGACTGGTTGGCGAGCAGCGGAAAGATGTCGTCGTCACGCGTCACGCGCGCCTCGCCCGAGACCACCACCCAGTGCTCGCTGCGGTGCTCGTGCATCTGCAGCGACAGCGCGGCGCCCGGCTTCACCTCGATGCGCTTGATCTTGAAGCCGATACCCTCCTGCAGCACCGTGTAGGTGCCCCACGGCCGCGCCACCGTCTTGTGCGTGCGCCAGGCTTCGTTGCCGCGCTGCTTCAGCTCGCCGACGACTTCCTTGACCCGCTGGAGGTGGTCGCGATGCGCGACGAGCACCGCGTCGGCCGTATCGACGATCACGAGGTCGTCGACGCCGACGGTGGCGACCACGCGATCGCCGGCGTGCACGTACGTGCCGCGCGTCGCGATCGACACATGCTGGCCGCTGCCGCGATTGCCGTCGCCGTCGGCGGGCACGAGGTCGGACAGCGCCTTCCAGGAGCCGACGTCGCTCCAGTCGAACGCCGCCTCGACCACCGCGGTGTTGCGCGCCTTTTCCATCACCGCGTAGTCGAGCGAGATGTCGGGCATCCGCGCGAACGACGTCGCGTCGAACTCGATGGCCGCCGCGCCGTTGGTGGTGCGCGCCTGCCACGCCGCGCGCGCCGCGGCGAGCACGTCGGGCGCATGCGAGTCGAGCGCGTCGAGGAGCGTGCGCGGCGTGAAGCAGAAGATACCGGCGTTCCAGGCGTGCGTTCCGTCGAGCAGGAAGCGCTGCGCGTCGGCGATCGCCGGCTTCTCGACGAAGCGCACGACCGTCCGGGCACGCGGCGTCGCGTCGTCGAGCGCGGTGCCGCGCTCGATGTAGCCGAATCCCGTCTCCGGATGCGTCGGCACCACGCCGAAGGTGACGAGATGGCCGCGCTGCGCGACCTCGGCCGCGCGCAGCGCCGCGCGCGCGAAGTCGTCGTGGCGACGGATCAGGTGGTCGGCCGGCATCACCAGCAGCGGCGCGTCGTCGCCGAAGCGCTCGGCGGCGTACAGCGCGCCGAGCGTCACCGCCCCGGCGGTGTTGCGCGCGAACGGCTCGAGCAGGAACACGGGATCGACGGGCGCGTCGTCGCCGAGCGTCGCGTAGAGGTCGCGCGACGCGAAGAAATAGTCGCGATTGGTGATCGTGACGAGCGGCCCGGCGTTCGGGATCGCGCGCGCGCGCCTCGCCGTGCCGCCGAGCAGCGTCTCGCCGTCGGGCAGCGGCACGAAGGGCTTCGGCATCGCCTCGCGCGACAGCGGCCACAGCCGCGTGCCGGCGCCGCCGCACAGGATGATCGGATAGAGCGTCGTCGTGGCCATCGCTTCCTCCGGCATCGCGCAGTTCGAATGGTCGGCGAACATAGCATGGCGTCGGCGCGCCGCCTTGGCGAGTCGGGCAACCGGCCACGGGGGCCGACGGACGGACGCGGCAAAGGCGGCGCGACGACCTTCCGCACCCACGCGGCGCCGGGGCGGCGGCGCGCACATGCGACAATTCGCGGGCTTCCACGCGCGAGCCCGTCGATGCCCGTCAACTATTCGCCGCCCACGCCCGCGTCGCTGCTGCCGGTCCCCGGCGTTCGCCTCGGCACCGCCGCCGCGCGCATCAAGAAATGGGATCGCGACGACGTGCTGCTCGTCGCCTGCGATCCCGGCACCGTCGCGGCGGGCGTGTTCACGCAGAACCGCTTCTGCGCGGCGCCGGTGACCGTCTGCCGCGACCACCTCGGCCGCCAGCACGCGGCGAACGGCGAATTTCGTGCGCTGATCGTCAACGCCGGCAACGCGAACGCCGGCACCGGCGAGGCCGGGCTCGACGACGCGCGGCTCGTCTGCGCGGCGGTCGCCGGGCGCCTTGGCGTGCGTGCCGATGCAGTGCTGCCGTATTCGACCGGCGTCATCATGGAGCCGCTCCCCGCCGATCGCATCGTCGCGGCGCTGCCGGCCGCGATAGGCGCGCTCGGCGAGCGCAACTGGCACGCCGCGGCGCGGGCGATCATGACCACCGACACCGTGCCCAAGGGCGCGTCGCGCCGCATCACGATCGATGGCGGCGCAATCACCGTGACCGGCATCGCCAAGGGCGCGGGCATGATCCATCCGGACATGGCGACGATGCTGTCGTTCATGGCGACCGACGCGCCGGTCGCCGCCGACGTGCTCGCGCCGCTGCTGCGCGAGATCGCCGACGTGTCGTTCAACGGCGCGACGGTCGACGGCGACACGTCGACCAATGACAGCCTCGTGCTGGCCGCCACCGGCAAGGCGCGGATCGCGCCGATCGTCACGTCGACCGATGCGCGCCTCGACGCGCTGCGCGGCGCGATCGAGGGCGTCGCCGTCGAGCTCGCGCAGGCGATCGTGCGCGACGGCGAGGGCGCCACCAAGTTCATCGCGATCGAAGTCGTTGGCGGCGCGGGTGTCGACGAGTGCCGCAAGGTCGCGTTCGCGATCGCGCACTCGCCGCTCGTCAAGACCGCGTTCTTCGCTTCGGACCCGAATCTCGGGCGCATCGTCTGCGCGATCGGCAACGCGGCGCCGAAGGCGCTCGACGCGCGCACCGTGTCGTTCTGGCTCGACGACGTCGCGGTCGTCGAGCGCGGCAGCCGCGCCGCGAGCTACCGCGAGGAAGACGGGCAGCAGGTGATGAAGAAGCCGGAGATCACCGTGCGCGTCGACTTGGGTCGCGGCGCTGCGCGCGCGACGGTGTGGACCTGCGACCTGTCGCACGACTACGTGTCGATCAACGCCGACTACCGCTCGTGAAGAAGCCGCCGCCTGCCGCACCCGATGTCGCCGACGCGCTCGCGTCGCTGGTTGCGCGTGCCGAAGGCGTGCTCGCGCGCGTCGAGGACCTCTTGCCGCCGCCGGCGCCCGATCCCGACTGGACGAAAGTGACCGCCGCGCGCTGGCGCCGCCGCCAGGGACGCGGCGTGATGCAGGGCGTCGCGCATCCCCACGCGGTCGCGCTCGACCATCTCGTGTCCATCGACGAGCAGAAGCGCCGCATCGACGACAACACGCGGCAGTTCGTCGCCGGCCGTCCCGCCAACAACGTGCTGCTGACCGGCTCGCGCGGCACCGGCAAGTCGTCGCTGGTGAAGGCGATGCTCGCGCGCTACGCGGCAAAGGGCCTGCGGCTCATCGAGGTCGACAAGTCCGACCTCGCCGACCTGCCCGACATCGTCGAGCGCATCGAGCGCGACCCGCATCGCTTCGTGATCTTCTGCGACGACCTGACGTTCGACGTCGGCGAGGCGGGCTACAAGGCGCTCAAGGTGGCGCTCGACGGATCGATCGCCGGCGCCGCCGACAACGTCGTCGTCTACGCGACGTCGAACCGGCGGCACCTGATGCCCGAGTACATGGGCGAGAACCTCGAGACAAAGCACTTGGGCGACGAGGTTCATCCGGGCGAGTCGGTCGAGGAGAAGATCTCGCTGTCCGAGCGCTTCGGCCTCTGGATCTCGTTCTACCCGTTCCAGCAGGACGACTATCTCGCGGCGGTCGGCGAATGGCTCGAGACGTTCGGCGTCAAGGTCGCCGCCCGCGACAAGGACGCCGCCGAGCGCGAGGCGCTCCAGTTCGCGCTCGGCCGCGGCTCGCGCAGCGGCCGCGTCGCGTGGCAGTTCGCGAAGCACGTCGCCGGCTCGCGCGGCCCGCGCGCGAAGTGACGCGGGCGCAAGCACGGCGTCCGGGCGTCGCGATTCGCTGATGGCCCGTCCGATCACGCGCGTCGCCGCGGCGGTCATCCTGCGCGCCGACGGCGACGTGCTGCTGGCGCAGCGTCCCGCAGGCAAGCCGTACGCCGGCTACTGGGAATTCCCCGGCGGCAAGCTCGAGCCGGGCGAGACGCCGCGACATGCGCTCGCACGCGAGCTGCGCGAGGAGCTGGGCCTCGGCGTGGTGCGCGCCGCACCGTGGCTCGTGCAGCGTTACGACTATCCGCACGCCGATGTCGAGCTCCATTTCTTCCGCGTGCTGGCGTGGCGCGGCGAGCCCACGGGTCACGATGGCCAGGCATTCGCTTGGCAGTCGCCCGGCGCGATCGAGGTCTCGCCGCTCTTGCCCGCGAACACGCGTGTGATCGCGGCGCTGACGCTGCCGACGGTCTACGGGATCACCTGTGCCGAGGACCTCGGCGAAGACGCGTTCCTCGCGCGCGCCGAGCGCGCGTTCGCCGCCGGGCTCGGGCTCGCGGTCGTGCGCGAGAAGGCATGGCCGGCGGATCGGGTCGATGCCTTCGCGCAGCGCATGCTGGCGCTCGCGCAGCGCTATCGCACGACGCTGCTCTTCAACGGCGATGACGCGCGTGCGCGCTCGATGGGTTTCGACGGCGTACATTGGACGGCGGACCGGCTGGCCGCCGCCACCGCGCGACCGCAGGATTTCCTCGT
>JAICUU010000199.1 GCA_025935675.1 Burkholderiales bacterium | reverse complement strand
CGCATCGAGCCGAAGCGCTCCATCGCGGCGACGCGCAGGCGCTCGAGGTTCTCGGCGGCGATCGCGCCGGCGTCCTCCTCGGTGTCGTCCTCTTCCTCTTCCTCGTCGTCGCTCGACTCCGCGGCCGCCGCGACGGGCTGGATGCCCTCGTCGAAGTCCATCAGGCCGTCGACGACATCGTCGATCTTCATCTCGTCCTTGCCGATCTTGTCGGCCAGGTCGAGGATCTCGCCCACCGTCATCGGGCAGGCCGAGATCGCCATGATCATGTGCTTGAGGCCGTCCTCGATGCGCTTGGCGATCTCGATCTCGCCTTCGCGCGTCAGGAGCTCGACCGAGCCCATCTCGCGCATGTACATGCGCACGGGATCGGTGGTGCGGCCGAACTCGCTGTCGAGCGTCGACGCGGCGGCCTCGGCTTCCTCCTCGACGTCCTCGGCGGGCGCCTGGGGCGTCGTGTCGGCCATCAGCAGCGTGTCTGCGTCAGGGGCCTCGTCGTAGACCTGGATCCCCATGTCGCCGATCATCGAGATCACGCCCTCGATCTGGTCGGCGTCGACGAGGTCGTCGGGCAGGTGATCGTTGATCTCGGCGTACGTGAGGAATCCGCGCTCCTTGCCGAGCACGATCAGTGTCTTGAGGCGGCGCTTGCGCGCCTCGATGTCGGCGGCGGTCAGCTCGCGCGGCGCCGCATCGTGCTTGCCCTTGCCGCCCTTGCGGCTCGCGTCCTCGGCGCGCTTGCCGGCGATCCGCGCGGCGATCTCGCCGGCGGTCTTCGGCACCGGCGGCGCCTTGGCGGCGGCGGGTTGCGCGCCCTTGACGGGCTTGCCGGCCAGCGCCTTTGCGTCGGCCTTCGACTTCGGGTCCTGCTTGACGGCGACGAGCTTGACCGGCGCCTTGGTGGCGACCGGCTTCAACGCGGCGACCTTGCCCTGCTTGGCGACCAGGCGTGGCGCCGGCTTCGCAGCCGGCTTGGCGGTGGTCTTGCGGGCGGCCGGCTTCGGCGCCTTCGCCGTGGCGGCGGTCTTGCGGGCGGTGGTCGCCGGGTGCTTTTTGGACGCCGCGGCGCCCCGCGCGGCCGGACGCTTCGCCGCCGGCCTGGCGGTCTTGCGCGCGGCGGGCTTGGCCGGCTTGCGGGCCTTGGAAGCGGGGCGGGCGCGCGTCTTGGAGCCGGTCTTGCGGGGGAGCTTCTTGGCCATGGTCATCGTGGATCCTGGAAAATCGTCGTGCCGCGCGAAGGCCTCCGGGCGATCGTCGACCGGGCAAAGATGGGGTCGCGCAGAAAAGCTTTAAAGTCTAACACAGGCGTTCGAATCTCCATCAGCCGGCGGGCGGGGGCTTGGGTGTCGTGCGCCAGCGACGCAGCGCCGCCTTGTCGGCCTCGCTCATGCTGGCGAGCGGGGTCTCGAGGATCCGGTCGATCTCGCGGGCCCCGCGCTGCGCGACGAGGCGCGCCGAGCCGTCACGCAGGATCGCCTCGGCATCTTCCACGGTGAGTCCGTCTTCGGCCGCTTCAAGGGCGGCGACGATGGCGTTTTCGTGCGAGGTCCCCGCAAAACGCTGGATGATGGCCGGCGTGCTCAATGCGTGTTCGCGCAGCGTGTCCACCACAGCGGCCAGCGCCTTGCCTTCGGCGGTCCCGTCATCGGCATTCTGGAGGTCGACAGCGGATGCGAGCGAGGGTTGCATCAGCAGCGCTTCGAGCAAGCGTCGCGCCAGCGATGGCGATGGTCGCCGCGAGCCGCCGGACGGCCGTGCGCGCCGCGGTGCCGGCGCCGCTTCCGGCTCGACTGGCACCGCTGTTGCATTCGGCTCGCCTGCGGCACCGAGCAGCGTGCGCAACTCCGCTTCTGCGAGGCCCGCGAGCTCGGCGAGGCGCCGGCGCAGCACCGCGTGCAGGATCGGCGCGCGCACGTCGGCGAGATAGCCTTTCGCCGCCTGCGCGAGCGCGGCCTGGCCCTCGGCGCTCACCGGCGGATGCTTCGCCGCGAGCTCGTCGAACAGGAACTCGGACAACGGCGTGGCGGCGGCGAGCGCATCCTCGAATGCGGCGCGGCCGCGCTTGCGCACGAAGTCGTCGGGATCGTCGCCGTCGGGCAGGAACAGGAAGCGCGCGTTCTTGCCATCGGCGAGCGCGGCGAGCGTGTTCTCGAGCGCGCGCCATGCGGCGCGCCGTCCCGCGGCGTCGCCGTCGAAGCAATAGACGACGGTGTCGGTCTGACGGAACAGCTTCTGCACGTGCGTGAGCGTCGTCGCGGTGCCGAGCGTCGCGACCGCGTAGCCGATGCCGTGCTGCGCCAGCGCGACGACGTCCATGTAGCCTTCGACGACGACCACCTTGCCGGCATCGCGGATCGCGCTGCGCGCATGGAAGAGGCCGTAGAGCTCGCGGCCCTTGGAGAACACCGGCGTTTCCGGCGAGTTGAGGTACTTGGGCTCGCCGGCGTCGATCACGCGGCCGCCGAAGCCGATCACGTGCCCGCGATGGTCGTGGATCGGGAACATGATCCGGTCGCGGAAGCGGTCGTAGCGCTTGTCGGCGTCGCCGGCAAAGACGAGTCCCGCGGCCTCGAGCCGCGGATCCTCGTACTCGGGAAACACCTTGAGCAGCGATTGCCACGCGTCGGGCGCGTAGCCCAAGCCGAAGCGCGCGGCGATCTCGCCGGTGAGGCCGCGCTTCTTGAGATACGCGATCGCGCGCGGACTGTCCTTCAATTGCGCGCGGTAGAAATGCGCGGCGGCGAGCAACAGCTCGGTGAGCGTCGCCGACGCTTCGCGCCGCTCGCGCTCGCCGGGACGCTCGTCGCGCGGCACCTCGAGGCCCGCGTCGCGCGCGAGCTCGGCGACGGCGTCGGGAAACGGCTTGCCGCCGTAATCCATCAGGAAGCCGATCGCCGTGCCGTGCGCGCCGCAGCCGAAGCAGTGGAAGAACTGCTTGGTCGGGCTGACCGTGAACGAGGGCGACTTCTCGCTGTGGAACGGGCAGCAGGCGGCGTAGTTGGCACCGGCCTTCTTGAGCGGAACGTAGCGGTCGATCACGTCGACGATGTCGACGCGGGCGAGGAGCGTCTGGATGAAATCGTTGGGGATCAAGGCTCTGGCGCTCGCCCGTGTTCCGCGGATGCCGCGATGGGGGCGTCGAGGCATCGCGCGCGAGTCGCGAAGCGTGGAGCTCGACTCGCGCGGGGATGCTCACACGGCAGGGAACGCGCCATTATAGGCGGCGAGGAGCATTTGCAAAGCTGCGCGGCCCACACCTTGGCCCTCTCCCGCGAGGCGCCCTCACCCTGGCCCGCTCCCGCAAGGGGAAGAGGGAATCGTGCCAACGCCCTCGCCCCCGAAACGGGGAGAGGGTCGGGGTGAGGGGGGTGAGAGGGTCGTCAACCCGCGAGCTTCGCCTTGACCTTCGCCGACACGGCACCCATGTCGGCGCGCCCGGCGAGCTTCGGCTTCAGCACCGCCATCACCTTGCCCATGCCCGCGACGCCGGCCGCTCCGGTTTCGGCGATGGCCGCGGCGATCGCCGCATCGATCTCGGCGTCGCCGAACGGCGCCGGCAGGTAGCCCGACAGCACGCCGATCTCGGCGCGCTCGGCGTCGGCCAGGTCCTGGCGCTTGCCCGCCTCGAACTGGGCGATCGAGTCGCGGCGCTGCTTGATCATCTTGTCGACGATCGCCATCACGTCCGCATCGGTGAGCGTGATGCGCTCGTCGACCTCGCGCTGCTTCATCGCCGCGAGCAAGAGGCGGATCGTCGACAGGCGCGCGGTTTCCTTCGCGCGCATCGCGGACTTCATGTCTTCGGTGATGCGGTCTTTGAGCATGGGAGGTCTGGAGTTCGGGGATCAGGGGGCTGGTCAGGTCGCGGCAGCGCTCGCCGGCACGTCGGGCGTCGACGAACGGCGTCGTCGCCTGTCGAGGATGCGCCGAAAGCCGGCGCCGAAAGCAAAAAGGGGCGAACCGGTCGCCCCTTTCCTCGTCGCTGCCCGCGCGGTCAGAACAGCTTCGGCGGCAATTGCTGGCTGCGGATGCGCTTGTAGTGGCGCTTCACCGCCGCCGCCTTCTTGCGCTTGCGCTCGGCTGTCGGCTTTTCGTAGAACTCGCGCGCGCGCAGCTCGGTGAGGAGGCCCGTCTTCTCGATGGTGCGCTTGAAACGGCGAAGGGCGGCCTCGAACGGCTCGTTCTCGCGGACGCGAACACTCGGCATGGCAATCGTTTCCTTGGGCGCGCGGCGCCCGCTGTTGGACTGGAAGGCGGGCCGGCCAAGCCGGAGTCCGCGCAGCCCGAAAGTATATCAGGCCCGGGCCGACGCCGGCAAGCACCTGTAAGCTTTGGGTTTTTTGGAGGAATGCCGGTGCGCGTGCTGGGCATCGAGACGTCGTGCGACGAGACCGGAGTGGCGATCTACGACACCCGGCAGGGCCTCGTCGCCCATGCGCTGCACTCGCAGGTCGAGATGCATGCACGCTTCGGCGGCGTCGTCCCCGAGCTCGCATCGCGCGATCACGTTCGCCGTCTCGTGCCGCTCGTCGAGTCGGTCGCGGCGTCGGCCGGCATGGCGTTGCGCGGAATCGACGCGATCGCCTACACGCGCGGGCCCGGGCTCGCGGGCGCGCTGCTCGTGGGCGCGGGCCTCGCGCACGCGCTCGGCTACGCGCTCGACCGGCCCGTGATCGGCATCCATCACCTCGAAGGGCATCTCCTGTCCCCGCTGCTCGCCACGCCGGCGCCGACGTTCCCGTTCGTCGCGCTCCTCGTGTCCGGAGGCCACAGCCAGTTCCACGACGTGCGCGGCGTCGGCGATTACCGCCTGCTCGGCGAGACGCAGGACGACGCTGCCGGCGAGGCGTTCGACAAGACCGCAACGCTGCTCGGCCTGCCGTATCCCGGCGGCCCGGCGCTCGCGAAGCTGGCGGAGCGCGGGCGCGCGGGCATCTACGTGCTGCCCCGGCCGATGATCGATGCGCCGGGCCTCGACATGAGCTTCTCGGGCCTCAAGACGGCGGTGCGCACGCTGGTGCACAAGCTCGCGCGCGAAGGGCGCTTCGACGACGTGGCGCGCGCCGACGTCGCGCGCGCGTTCGAGGATGCGATCGTCGACGTGCTGGCGGCGAAGTCGCTCGCCGCGCTCGCCGGGACCGGGCGCTCGACGCTGGTCGTCGCCGGCGGCGTCGGCGCCAACCGGCGATTGCGCGAGCGACTTGCCGGCGTCGTCGGCGCGCGCGGCGGTCGCGTTCATTATCCGGACGCCGCGTTCTGCACCGACAACGGCGCGATGATCGCGCTCGCCGGCGCGCTCAAGCTCGGCGAAGCGACGAACGCCGGCGGCGCGTTCGACGTGCGCCCGCGCTGGCCGCTCGGCGCAGCCTGACCGCCTACTCGCGGCCGATCACGCGCTCGTCGCCGCGCACGAGCTTGCGGATGTTCTCGCGATGCCGCCAGAACACGAGCACCGCGATCACGACCATCACGAACGTCACCGGCACCGCGCCGAGCTCGTAGAACATGCCGAGCGGCATCAGCGCCGCGGCCACGAGGCCGGCCAGCGAGCTGATCTTGAAGCCGAACGCGAGCGTGAGCCAGACGATCGCCAGCACGAGGCCGACCGGCCAGTTGAGCGCGAACACGATGCCCGCCGCGGTGGCGACCCCCTTGCCGCCGCGAAAGCCGTAATAGACGGGGAAAAGATGGCCGAGGAACACGGCGAGCGCCGCGGCGGGAACGACGAACCCGGGAAGCGCCATCGCCGCCGCGATCAGGATCGCCGCCTCCACGACGACGAAGCCCTTGATGCCGTCGCCGACGAGCGTCACCAGCGCCGCCTTGCGGTGTCCGGTGCGCAGCACGTTGGACGCGCCGGGATTGCCGCTGCCGTAGTCGTGCGGGTCCGGCAAACCGAACACGCGGCTCGCCACCATGGCGAACGAGATCGAGCCGACGAGATAGGCGACGGCCACGACGATGATGCCGGCGATCATTGAAGTCCCCCGAATGACGCGCTGCGCGGCCGGCGTGCGCGAGCGCGCCGCGGCTCTCGGCGCCAGTGTACCGGTTTGCGGCGACGATAGAGCCGCGGCCGATGCGCCACGCGGCGTGCACTAGAATCGCGGCGAGCCGCACATACGCCGCCGCAAGGCTATCCACGTCGACATGAACGCGATCATCATCCACGACCTGCGCGTCACGACGACGATCGGCGTCTACCGCTGGGAGGCGCATCT
>JAICUU010000233.1 GCA_025935675.1 Burkholderiales bacterium | reverse complement strand
GCGGGGGCGCGACCAGCGTGAGCGCGCCGCCCGGATCGACTCGGTAGATCGCGCTTTGATCATTTTCGAAGAACACGTTGCCACCGGCGTCCACGACGACGGAGCGCGGCGCACCGATGGCCGTCTTGGTCGCAATGCCGGTCATGACCGTGTCCGGGAAATCGGCGGGACTGCACTTCTGCCGGAGGATGTAGTGATTCTTGTCGCAAGGATCGCCACTCGCCTGGGCCTGCGCGACCCACGGCGTCGCGAGCGCGGCCAACGCGGCGATCCACGTCACCATGCATGTCCGCATGCCCGTCTCCCCCTCGTTGCGCGTCAGGGCGCAGTGCCCACGCGTACTGTTCCCGCGATCGTGACTATCGCTCTGCCCGGCTCAACCTTGACGACCCGCGAATTGAGCGTGTCGGCGATGTAGAGGTTGCCGAGTCGATCGACGCTGACGCCGAGCGGCAACGACAGGGTGGGCGCACTGCCCTGCCGTCGCGCCGTGCAACTCGCATCGCCACCCTTCGGCGCGAAGCCGTTCTCGCCCGCGCGCGCAAGGCATGCGACATCGCCGCCGGACGCCCCGCGACAGGGCCCTGCGGCTTCGACCGTGGTCAAATTGCCCGTCGCATCCAGCTTGCGAACGCAATGGAAGAACGAATCGGCGATGTAGAGCGATCCGTCGGCGCCGAGCGCGACTGCATTCGGACGCCCGCTCAGATGCGCCGATCGCGACGGGCCATCCAGAGGCGCGGTGCAATGCGCATCGATGAAGCTGTCCCACCAGGTGAAGTCGCTCGACACGATATCCGTGCGACCGACGATCGTCGTGGCGGGGCCGGCGAACGCCATGTATGCCGGACCGGTTGGGTCGCCGCTGCGGCGCACCCGGCAACGATTGTCGGGGATCAGCGCCTGATCCTCCGCATCAATCGCGAGCTGGCCCGGGGAGCACGTACCGTCATCCCGGTCCGAGCCCGAGCACGTCGAGACACTCGCCGTGTGCGAGCTGCCGTCGGCGAGCACGCGCTTGACCGGGCCCGATGCGAGGGAGACGTACAGCGTGCCGCTCGGCGACGCGGCGACGCCGATCGGCCAGCTCATCGGCAGCGACGTCGCGGGCGTGCCATCCACGTCGTCGCTACCATCGTCGAAGCCGTTGAACGTGCCATCGCCGGCGACAGTCGTGATGACGCCTCCCGCACCGATGCGTCGCACGCGATTGTTGAGCGTGTCGGCGACGAACAGGTTGCCGCGACCATCAAGCGCGAGGCCACTCGACAGGAACGCCGTGTCGGGCGGGAGCAGCCGGCGGTCCACGCCGATCGGCGTGTCGAGCCGCGCGTCGCGGGCGAGCCCGCCATCGCCACCGTAGCCGGGCGCGCCGTTGCCGGCCACGCGCCACAGCAAGCCGGCGGCATCCACCTTGTAGACGATGTGCTGGCTGCTGACGAACAGATTGCCGAAATCGTCGGCCACGACCGCTGTCGGCAGGCCGATGTCGATCTCGGTGGCCTTGCCCAGCAACTCGCCGCGGTCGTCGACGGGGACCGGAGCACATTCCGCCTTGAAGTCGTGAAGGCCGCCGAGGATGTAATGATTCTTCCCACACGGATCGTCGCCGACCTGACCGTGCGCGGGCCATGGCGCCACCAGCGCAACCAGCGCGGCGATCCACGTCACGATGCGCGTCCGGTCCACATCCCCTCCCCTCGGTCGGCTTGCTGCGATCCTATACGCCGCCTGCCGGAATGTAGCGTCCGATTCCAGGCCGCCTATCCAAACTCGCAAATTGTTGGGGCATCGTGGTTCCAATGGGCCGGGGAATGGCCACAATGCGGCCATGCGCGCAACCGGCTCCTCGACCGAGTTCACCGCCAGGCTCTGGGAACAGGCACGCTCGGGCGACCTGCGCGGCGCGGCGGCGGCGGCGGATGCGGCGCTCGATCGCGATCCGCCGGCACAAGCCGCGTGTGTCGAGCTTCATCTCGTGGCGGCCTCCTGCGCGATGCGACAGGGGCGCCACGCCGACGCGTTGCGCGATCTCGACGCCGCGGCGGCAGCAGCGCTCGGGCCGCCGTCCGACGTGGCGCTGGCACTACGTGTCGACGTGTGGCGCGCCGAGCTCGCCTACTTCCAGGGTCGCTACTCGGCAGCGAACGCGATCATCGACCGCGTGCAGGCGCCGCTCGAAGACGGCGGCGAGCTCGCTTACGCGGCCTTCGCGTTGCGCGTGCGCTTCGCGATCCTGCTCGCGCACGCCGACTACGACACCGTCGCGCGCGAGGCCGCGCGAGCGATCGCGCTCGCCGAGGCGAGCGGCGACGACTACGTGCTGGTGCAGGTGCTCAACATCCTCGGCGCGACATCGTTCGATCGCGCCACGTCCAAGTTGCCCGCGCCGCATGCGCGTGCGCACCTTTCGGCGCTGGATCCGCACGACACCGCGCCGATGGAGGCGGATGCGCGCGAGGCGCTGCGCTACTTCGAGCGCGCCGGCGACGTGGCGCGGCGCGCGAACTACGAGTTCGCCGCGTGGTACGTGGCCGGCAACGTCGAGCGCCTCGAGATCGTGCTCGGGCATGCCGACCGCGCAGTGCGTGCGATCCGCAAGCGGCTCAAGGCGCTGCAGGCGATCGGCGCCCACTACGACGAGATCGTCACGCGCTCGAACCTCGCGTGGGGCTTGCGCGTGCTCGGGCTGCATGACGAGGCGCTGCACGAACTCGACGTCGCCTTGGGGCTTGCGCGTGACACCGGCACCGCCAACGTGCTGCTCGAGTTCCTCGAATACGACCGCTCCATCGTGCTGGCGGCGCGCGGCGACATGGCGGCCGCGCGAGCGAGCTACCGCGAATACCTGCGCCTCCTGCACGGCTGGAACGCGGGAAAGCGCACGACACCCGACGACGATCCGCCGCCCGCGCCCAAGCGCCCGCTCGAGCCGTATTTCCTCAAGTCCGCCGACCGCTTCATCCGCGAGCACCTTGCCGAGACGATCTCGGTCGAAGCCCTCGCGCGCCACTGCGAGGTGAGCTGGCGAACGCTGCAGACCGCGTTCGGCGAATACCGCGGCGTCACGCCGGTCGCCTACATCCGCAACCTGCGCCTCGACCATGCGCGCCGCCTGTTGATGGAAGGCGACGCGGCGGTCAAGGACATCGCGGCGAGCGCCGGGTTCCACAGCGCCACCACCTTCGCGCTCGAGTTCCGCAAGCGCTTCGGCATGCAGCCGAGCCGTGTGCGACTTTCGATGCCGCGCAGCGTCTAGCGGGCGATTCCGGGCCCGGCAACCTTGGCCGACGAGGGCATGCAGGGATCCACCAGCACGTCCTGGAACGGGTGCCAACCCGTGCCAGTGCGCGGGTCGACGTTGCGATGGACGAGCGAGGTGCATGCGCGACCCGACGAACCGTCGATCGCCGAGAACGTCCACATGACGAACCCGTAGTAGCCCGGTTCGTCATCGGACATCACCAGCGAGTAGCCGACGTACTCGTCCATGAGCGGATCCCACCCCGCATTGCCGAGGTCGCATTCGATCGGGGACCGCGGGATTCGCGAATCCGCGAGCGCCGGCAGGTCGGTGTAGCCCTGCACGCCGACGTAGCCTGGCGGCCCTTCGAACGTCATCGTCACCGGGCTCGGCTGGAACGGCACGAGGTCGATAGTCCAGGTCTCGAGCTCCAGTCGCGCAGTCATCCAGGCTACTTGGCTCGATGACGACGGCACGCAGTATTCGATGCCAACGACCGTGTAGCCGCTTGCTGCCAGCTTGTCGCGCCGTACCGGATTCGGCGTATAGGCGAACGCCGGTCCGGCGGCTTGCTCGAGTTTCCACACCGGCGCCGTGCCGTCGACGCACTGCCCGCCCGCGTCGGGCACCGGCGCATGGAACACCACGCCTTCGTCGTAGCCGCCGAAGGTCCCGAGCACCGCCGCACATTCCGCTGGCGATCGCGAGTAGAAATGCATTCCCCGCCGCCCCGCTTGCGCAGGGACGTAGATCCGGCAGATCGGCGCGACATCGGCGCTCGCCTCGGTCCGCACGCGATAGCGCGAGCCGGTCCGGTGCCAGCCCGGGAACAGGCCGGCGTCGAGCGCCGCGACCTCCGTCGCATTGGCAGTGGTGAAATAACGCTCGAATTCGACGTGGTAGTACTCGACCGCGGTCGCGACACCCTTGGCCACTGGCGCGGCGCCGTCATCGCCGACGACGGGAACGCATTGGCTGCGCGTGTGGTCCGGGCCCGACCACAGGATGTAGTGGTTGCGGGCGCAGGGATCGTCGTCGGCGCGGGCCGTCGCGTGCACGACGACCAGCAGGACTCCCATGGCGATGAGGACGATGCCTCGGATCATGTTGCGCTCCGTCGGACGATGGCGACGGCATGCTAGTCGATTTCGCGGGCAGCGCCAGCACCCCGGCAGGACGACTATCGAAATTCGCAGTTTTTGTCGCCGGCCGTCGCAGCGATCATCCGCGGTTCGAAAGACCGCGCCCCGGCACGGCCGCGAACAGCGCGCGTGTCCACGGATGCACGGGATGCTCGAACACCTCGCGCGTATCGCCCGACTCGACGATCCGCCCCTCGTGCATCACCGCCACGCGATCGCAGATCTGCGCGGCGACGCGCAGATCGTGGGTGATGAAGAGCATGGCGAGCTTCATGCGATCGCGGATCTCGGCGAGCAGCGCCAGCACGCGCGACTGCACCGACACGTCGAGCGCGGACACGGGCTCATCGGCGATCAGCACTTCCGGCTCGAGCGCCAGCGCGCGCGCGATGCACAGGCGCTGGCGCTGGCCGCCCGAGAACTCGTGCGGATAGCGCGAAAGTGCGCGCTCGGGCAGGTGGACGAGCGACATCAGCTCGCGGGCGCGCGCCATCGCGCTCGCGCGCGAGACGCCGTAGTTGAGCGGGCCCCCGACGATCGACTCACCCACGCGGCGCCGCGGGTCGAGCGAGCGGTACGGATCCTGGAACACCACCTGCAGCTTGCGTCGCAGCGGCCGCAGCGCCGAGGGCCCCATCCGTGCGATGTCGACGCCGTCGAGCTCGATCGCACCTGCCGAAGGCTCGATCAGCCGCGCGATCGCGCGGGCCACCGTCGTCTTCCCGGAGCCCGATTCGCCGATCAGCCCCAGCGCCTCGCCGCGGCGCAATTCGAGGTCGACGTCG
>JAICUU010000226.1 GCA_025935675.1 Burkholderiales bacterium | reverse complement strand
CCGGTGATGAACTTGACGTACTCCCACGCCGCCTTCTGCCTGGCGACGTCCTTCGTCGTGATGACGACGGCGCAGCCGCCGGTGGGAATGCCACCCTTCGCCTTGTCGTCGATCGGGAAGACCGCGGTGCCGAGCGTGAAGCGCGAGCCGATGCCGTCGAGGGTCATGCGCAGGCGCGCGGGCGTCTGGAAGTAGATGCCCGTCTGTCCCGCGATGAACTGCTGCCGCGACGCCTCGCCCTCGAGCAGCGGCATGCCGCCTTCGGTCACCAGCCGGCGCAGGATGGTCATCGCCTGGAGCCCGGCCGCATCGTCGAACGCGATCTTCGTCCCCGATTCGTCGAGCACGCGCCCGCCTGCCTGGTCGACCATCGCCTGGAACATCCACGTGTCGGGCCAGGACTGCACGTCGTTGGCGATCCCGGCGACGCCCGGCGAGGTCGCCTTGATCTTCGCCGCCAGCGCGATCAGGCCGTCCCAGGTATCGGGCATGTGCGCGGGATCGCCGCCCGCCTTTTTCACGAGATCGGCGTTGAAGTACATGATCGGCAGCGAGGCGTTCACCGGCATGCCGTACTGCTTGCCGCGCACCTGACCGAGCTTCAGCATCGCGTCGGTGTAATTGGCGGCCTGCCATCCCGCCGGCTCGGCGGCGAGGAGCGGGCCCATGTCGACGATCTGGCCGCGCTTTTGAAGCACCGCCGAGAGCTCGGCGAGCAGGTGGAAACCGGGAAAATAGATGTCCGGCAACTGGTTGGTCACCGCGGCGCGCAACATCGCCTGGTGACCCTCGTCGTAGTTCTTCGCCGGCGCGCGGAACTTGATCTCGATGTCCGGGTGCGCCTTCATGAACGCCTGCGCGATCGGCTCGTGATACTTGGCGAACGCGGGCTGCGCATACAGCACGTCGAGCGTCACCTGCTCGGCCGACGCGAGGCCGGCGAACGTCGCGACGATGCCTGCGGCGATGAATCGCGCAACGGCGTTCCGGAATGCGTGCATGCTTCCTCCTCGGCGGCTCGACCCGATGGTCGAGTGCGGCGGCCCTTCGCTGTGGCCATCCGTTGAAAGATTACTCTAGCAAAGAGCGTTTGATCAGACAACAGCCGCATGCGGCCGGCTGTCGCCCATTCTGCGCCTGCACGCCACGGCCCGGCAGGGGCTTGCACGGCCGGCGGCGCGCGCAACCCTGGGAATTGCCGCGATCCGATCCCGCCCGCCGGCGCGGAATTGCTCATTCGGGGAGCCAAAGCTATGATCGCCCGATGCGCGGCCAATCCCTGGCGTCGACCCCGTGAGCGATCCCAACGGCCGCCTCGACGAGGCCGCCCGCGCCGGCTGGCTTTACTACATCGCCGGCAAGACGCAGGACGACATCGCGCGCATCCTCAACGTCTCGCGGCCGACCGCGCAGCGCCTCGTGTCGCTGTGCCGCGCGGAAGGTCTCATCACCTTTCGCGTCAATCACGCGATCAGCGAATGCATGAGCCTCGCCTCCGCGCTGCGCGACCGGCATGGGCTCGCGCTGTGCGATGTCGTACCGTCCGATGGCAGCGACGAGACGTCGTTCGCGGGCGTCGCGGAGGCCGCGTCGATCGCCATCGAGCGAATGCTGCACGCCACCGAGCCCATCGTCATGGGCCTCGGCACCGGGCGCACGATGCGCGCGAGCGTGGGTCGCGTCGCGCCGATCTCGAGGCCGCTGCACCGCCTCGTGTCGCTGGTCGGCACGATCTCTCCGGACGGCTCGGCGAGCCGCTTCAACGCGCCGGAGCACTTGGCCGACCTCACGGGCGCGCAGCATTTCCCGATGCCGCTGCCGATGCACGTCGCCACGGCCGAGCAGCGCGAGCAACTGCTGGCGCTCGACCCGGTGCGGCGCGTGTTCGCGATGGCGCACGACGCCGACGCGTGGTTCTCGGGCCTCAGCCAGTTCGACAACGACGCGTTCCTCTACCGCGACGGCTTCATCAGCCGTGACGAGCTTCTCGAGCTTATGCGCATGGGCGCGGTCGGCGAGAACCTCGGCTGGGCGTTCGACGCCGAGGGCCAAATCCTCGACGAGGGACCGAACACGCGGATCACCAGCGTGCCGCCGTCGCCGGGCAGCGCCAAGCCGCGCATCTGCGTCGCGCACGGCGCGCCGAAGGTCGCCGCGCTCTGCGCGGCGCTCAAGGGCCGCATCGTCAACGGCCTCGTCACCGACGAGGCGACGGCGCGCGCGCTGCTCGAGGCGTGAGCACGGCGACCTCAGGCGCCCGCGGCGTCGCGCTCGCGCGCGCCACGCTCGGCGCACTGCCGCGCGGCGTCGCCGCGCCCGCGTACGACCCCGCGAAGCTGCGGCCCGGCATCGTCCACATCGGCGTGGGCAACTTCCATCGCGCGCACCAGGCGGTCTACCTCGACGACGTGTTCGCGCGCGGGTTCGGCACCGATTTCGCGATCGTCGGCGCCGGCATCCGCGACACCGATCGCGCGATGCGCGCGGCGCTCGAAAGGCAGGACTGGCTGTCGACCGTAATCGCGCAGGACGCCGGCGGCGCGCAGGCGCGCGTGACCGCCGCGATGACGGGTTTCGTCGATCCGGGAGCGCCCGCCGCGCTGGTCGACGCCCTCGCCAATCCGCAGATCCGCATCGCCTCGCTGACGATCACCGAAGGCGGCTATTGCGTCGATGCCACGACCGGCGCGTTCGATCCCGAGCATCCGGCGATCGTCGCCGACGCCGAGGCACTGCGTGACAGCGGGTCCGGAACGGCGATGCCGCACACCGCCTTCGCGCCGCTCGTCGCCGCGCTCGCGCGCCGCCGCGCGGCGGGGACGGGCGCGTTCACCGTGATGTCCTGCGACAACCTGCCCGGCAACGGCGCCGCGGCACGCGCCGCGGTGGTGGGACTCGCGACGCGCGTCGATCCCGCGCTCGGCGCGTGGATCGATGCGCAGGCGGCGTTCCCCAACAGCATGGTCGATCGCATCACGCCGGCGACGACGGCGCGCGAGCGCGCGCTGGTCGTCGAGCGTTTCGGCATCGCCGACGCGCAGCCGGTGTTCTGCGAGTCGTTCCGGCAATGGGTGCTCGAGGATCGCTTCGCCGCCGGCCGGCCGCCGCTCGAGGAAGCGGGCGTCACCTTCGTCGACGACGTGCACGCGCACGAGCTGATGAAGATCCGCATCCTCAACGGCGGGCACGCGGCGATCGCCTACGTGTCGGCGCTGATGGACATCGCGCTCGTGCACGAGGCGATGGCCGAGCCGCGCGTCGCGCGCTTTTTGTCTGCGCTGCTCGATCGCGAGGTGATCCCGGTAGTGCCGCCGGTGCCCGGCGTCGACCTCGCGCGCTACAAGGCGACGATCGAGCAGCGCTTCGCCAACCCGGCGATCGGCGACACGATCCGGCGTCTCTGCCTCGACGGCTCGAACCGCCAGCCCAAGTTCATCGTGCCGACGATTCGCGCGCGCCTCGCCGACGGCGCGAGCATCGACGGGCTCGCGCTGGTGTCGGCGGCGTGGTGCCGCTATTGCGCCGGCGCCACCGATGCCGGCGCGCGCATCGAGCCCAACGACGACGCGTGGCCGCGCCTCGCGGCGGCCGCGCGGGCCGCCGACGCCGATCCGCGCGCGTGGCTTGCGATGCGCGACATCTACGGCGACACCGGCACCGATCCGCGCTTCGTCGAGGCGTTCGACGCCGCGCTGGCGGCGCTGCGCCGCGACGGCGCCGCGCGCGCGATCGAGCGCTACGCCGGCTGATGTTCGCCGGCATCGACCTCGGCACGTCGGCCGTAAAGGCGGTCCTCGTCGATGACGGCGGCGCATTCGTCGCCGAAGCGTCGGCGCCGCTGGCGCGCAGCGAGCCGCAGCCGCGCTGGTCGGAGCAGCGGCCGGACGACTGGTGGGATGCGACGTGCGCGGCCGTCTCCGCATTGCCCGCGCGCTCGCGCGCCGCGGTGCGCGGCATCGGCCTCGGCGGCCAGATGCACGGTGCGGTGCCGATCGACGAGCAGCGCAATGTCATCCGCCCCGCGATCCTGTGGAACGACGGTCGTGCCGCCGCCGCCTGCCGCACGTTCGAGGCGCGCGAGCCCGACAGCCGGCGACTCTCGGCGAACCTCGCGATGCCGGGCTTCACCGCGCCCAAGCTCGTCTGGATCGCCGAGCACGAGCCCGACGCATTCGCGCGGATCGCGCACGTGCTGTTGCCAAAGGACTGGCTGCGGATGCGCATGGGCGGCGAGCTCGTCAGCGAGCCATCCGATGCTTCGGGCACGCTGTGGCTCGACGTCGCCGCGCGACGCTGGTCGGAGCGGCTCCTCGCCGCGTCGGGGCTCGCGCTGCGCCACATGCCGCGCCTCGTCGAGGGCAACGAGCCGTCGTGCACGCTGATGAGCGACGCCGCGTCGGCGCTTGGCCTCCCGGCCGGAGTCGTCATCGCCGGGGGCGGCAGCGACAACGCGGCGGGCGCCGCCGGCATCGGCATCGTCGGCGACGGCGACGCGCTCCTGTCGCTCGGCACGTCGGGCGTGATCTTCGTCGCCGACGCGGCATTGCGCGCCGATCCCGAGCGCGCGGTGCACGCGTTCTGCCACTGCGTGCCGGCGACGTGGCACCGGATGGCGGTGATGCTCTCGTGCACGGCGACGCTCGCGCTCGCCGCGCGCATCGCCGGCGTCGACGACGAGGCGGCACTCGTGAGCGAGGTCGCCGCGTCGCGAACGCCGCATCCGCCGCGCCTCGTGATGCTGCCGTATCTCAACGGCGAGCGCACGCCGCACAACGACGCCGCCGCGTGCGGCGTGCTGTTCGGTCTGACCGCGAGCGCCACGCGCGCCGACATCGGCCGCGCGGCGTTGGAAGGCGTTGCGTTCGCGCTCGCCGACGGGCTCGATGCCCTCGAGGCAGCCGGGCCGCGCATCGATTCGCTGGCGGTGATCGGCGGCGGCTCGCGCTCGCCGCACTGGGGGCGCATCATCGCCGCGGCGCTCGGGCGCACGCTGCGCTATCCGCGCCAGGGCGACATCGGCGCGGCGCTCGGCGCGGCGCGGCTCGCGCGTGCCGCCGTCGATCGCGTTGGCGTTGCCGACGCGTTCCCGCAGTCGCCGGTCGACATGACGATCGAGCCCGACCGCAGGCTCGCCGACGCGCTCGCGCCGCGACGCGCGCTGTTCCAGGCGCTTTACGCCGACCTCGCGGCGCGCTTCACCGCGAGCGCCGGCGACGCCGCGTAGCCCTTTGTCATTCCCGCGCAAGCGGGAATCCAGCCCTGACGCATCGGAAAGTTCGACACGACGCCCATTCGCCAATGGGGCCACGTCACAGCTGGATCCCCGCTT
>JAICUU010000012.1 GCA_025935675.1 Burkholderiales bacterium | reverse complement strand
GCTCGATGTGGCGCGCCGTCCAGTAGAGCTCGCTTGCCGCGCGCGAGAGCATCAGTCGCTCACCACCCAGGTGTCCTTCGTGCCCCCGCCCTGCGAGGAGTTGACCACCAGCGAGCCCTCGGGCAGCGCGACGCGCGTCAGTCCGCCCGGCACCACCTCGGACGTCTTGCCGGTCAGCACGTAAGGGCGAAGGTCGATGTGCCGCGGGGCGATGCCCGCGTCGACGAGCGTCGGGCACGTCGACAGCGCGAGCGTCGGCTGCGCGATGTAGTTGTCGGGCCGGGCGAGGATGCGCGCGCGGAACTCCTCCTGCTCGGCCCTGGTCGACATGGGGCCGATCAGCATGCCGTAGCCGCCGGCGCCGTGCACCTCCTTGACGACGAGCTCTGGGAGGTGCGCGAGCACGTGCTCGCGCTCGGCGGCATCCGCGAGGCGCCAGGTCGGCACGTTGGCGAGGATCGGGTCCTCGCCAAGGTAATAGCGGATCATGTCGGGCACCCACGGGTAGATCGACTTGTCGTCGGCGACGCCGGTGCCGATCGCGTTCGCGAGCGTCACCCGTCCCGCGCGGTAGGCGGCGAAGAGGCCGCGCACGCCGAGCCGCGAATCGGGCCGGAACGCCATCGGATCGATGAAGTCGTCGTCGACCCGGCGATAGAGCACGTGCACGCGCTGCGGGCCGCGCGTGGTGCGCATGAACACGGTGTCGTCGCGGACGAAGAGGTCCTGGCCCTCGACGAGCTCGACGCCCATCTGCTGTGCGAGGAAGCTGTGCTCGAAGTACGCCGAGTTGTAAGGGCCCGGCGTCAGCACCGCGACCGTCGGCGCGTCCTCGCCCGCCGGCGCGACGGCGCGCAGGTTCTCGAGCAGCATGTCCGGGTAATGCTGGACCGGGTGGATCGACTGCGTGGCGAAGAGCTCCGGGAAGAGCCGCATCATCATCTTGCGGTTCTCGAGCATGTACGACACGCCCGACGGCACGCGCAGGTTGTCCTCGAGCACGCACCAAAGCCCGTCGTCGGCCCGCACGAGGTCGATGCCCGCAACGTGCGCGTAGATGCCGTTGCGGACCGTCGTGCCGGCCATCTCGGCGCGGTACTGGCTGTTGCCGAGCACGCGATCGCGCGGCACGACGCCCGCCTCGAGGATGCGTCCCGGCCCGTAGATGTCGGCGAGGAAGGCGTTGAGCGCGGCGACGCGTTGCTTGAGCCCGCGCTCGAGCATCGTCCATTCCGACAGCGGGATGATCCGCGGCACGATGTCGAACGGGATCAGGCGCTCGGTGCCCTCGTCTGCACCGTACACCGCGAACGTGATGCCGACGCGATGGAACGCGCGCTCGGCCTCGTCCTTCTTCTGAACGACGCGAGCGGGCGGGGTACGCGCAAGCCAGTCGGCAAACGGCCGGTAATGCGGGCGCACCTCGCCGTTCGGCTCGCGCATCTCGTCGTAAGCGCGGATTGACGTTACCGGTGCGGGGTGGATGTGCGGAGACACAAAAATTGGACTCGCCGTCAATGGATGCTAAATCAACAGGTTAGCGCAATCCATCCCGGCACGTTCTCCTGTTGATGCACCGTAATGGTGCAATGTTGCTTTCTATTTTGGTGCACCCTCAGGACCACTTCTTCAGCCGGGATTCTCGTTGCCGGACACCCGTCCGTATGGTTAAATCGAGGCTCCTGTCTGGGTTCGCGGGGCGGTTAGCTCAGCGGTAGAGCACTGCCTTCACACGGCAGGGGTCACTGGTTCAAACCCAGTATCGCCCACCACATCGAACCAAGGGATTGCGCGCAAGCTCAATCCCTTTTTTTTATCCTGCGGCCGGCGCGGGCGCACGACATGCGGCGATGGCCGCGCGCAGGGCGTCGATGGCAGCCGGCCGCGGATACGACTTGCGATACGCCAGCGCGATGCGACGCGTCGGCACCGGCCGAGTGAACGGCACGGCGACGACCAGCTTGTTGCGGTACTTGGGCACCAGCGCATCGCGCGGCAGCACGGAAATGCCGAGGCCCGAGGCCACCATGTTGCGCACGGTCTCGAGCGAGTTGGTGCGCGCGACCTGCGCGCTGGCCTGGTTGAGCTCGGGACAGGAGCCCAGCACCTGGTCCCGGAAGCAGTGACCGACGTTCATCAGGATCGTGTGCTCGGCGGCGAGCTCGTCCGCGCCGACCGACTTGCGGGCGGCCCACGGATGGTCCTGCGGCACGACGACCTCGAACGGCTCCTCGTAGCAGAACTCGGTGACGATCCCGGCCGAGCGGAACGGCAGCGCGATGATCGCCACGTCGATGCGACCGGCCTTGAGCGCGGTCTCGAGGTTCTCGGTCATGTTCTCCTCGATCTCGAGCGGCATCGCCGGCGCGCGCTTGCGCAGCGCCGGCACGAGATCGGGCAAGAGGTACGGCGCCACCGTGTAAATCACACCGAGCTTCAACACGCCCGCGAGCGGATCCTGCGCCGCCTTCGCGATGTCGCGCAGCCGCGCCACCTCCTCCAGCACCCGCTGCGCCTGCTCGACAACGCGCTCGCCCACCGGCGTGATGCCGACCTCCGACTTGCCGCGCTCGAACAAGGGCGCGCCGAGCTCGTCCTCGAGCTTCTGCACCGCCACCGACAGCGCCGGCTGGCTGACGAAGCATTTCGCCGCCGCGCGCCCGAAGCTCCGCTCGTGCGCGACCGCGACGACGTAGCGCAGCTCGTTGAGCGTCATCCGCAGTGGCGTTTGAGGAAGTGCCGGAAGGCGGCGCCCACCTCGGGATGCTTCTCGGCGAGCTCGACGGTGGCCTCGAGGTAGCCGAGCTTGCTGCCGCAGTCGTAGCGGCGGCCGTCGAACGCGTAGGCGACCACGCGCTCCTCGGCGAGGAGGTGCGAGAGGCCGTCGGTGAGCTGGATCTCGCCGCCGGCGCCGGCCGGCATCGTGCGCAGGTGATGGAAAATGCGCGGCGACAGCACGTAGCGGCCGATCACCGCGCGCGTCGACGTGGTCGCGCCGGGCGCAGGCTTCTCGACGAGGCGCGTGATCCGCGACAGGCGCGGATCGGCCGGGTCGGGATCGGCCTCGACGATGCCATAGCTCGCGGTGTCGGCCGCCGGCACCTCCATGACGCCGATCGTCGTCGCGTTCTCGCGCGTGGCGACATCGACCATCTGCTTCATCGCCGGCACCGGCGCGTCGATCAGGTCGTCGGCGAGCAGCACCGCGAACGGCTCGTCGCCGATCACCGGCGCCGCGCACAGCACCGCGTGGCCGAGGCCGAGCGCCTCGGTCTGGCGGATGTAGATGCAGTTGATGCCGGCCGGCACCGCCGATTGCACGGTCTCGAGCAGCGCACTCTTGTTGCGCAGCGCGAGCTCGGTCTCGAGCTCGTAGGCCTTGTCGAAATGGTCCTCGATCGCGCGCTTGTTGCGGCCCGTGATGAAGATCATCTCGGTGATGCCCGCCGCCGCCGCCTCCTCGACCGCGTACTGGATCAGCGGCTTGTCGACGACTGGCAGCATTTCCTTGGGGCTCGCCTTGGTCGCCGGCAGGAAGCGGCTGCCGAGCCCGGCGACGGGGAAGACGGCCTTGGTGATTGGGTTCATCGTGACGGCCCGTGTCGTGGATTGACGAGGAAAATCGTGTCGTGGCACGACACAACGTGGGGACGGCGCGGGGCGGATTCGAGCAGCGTGGACATCATCGCCCGTTCAACAGCGCTGCGAGCCCCGCCTCGTCGACGATGGCGACGCCGAGCGCCTCGGCCTTCGCGAGCTTGCTGCCGGCTTCGGCGCCCGCGACGACATAGTCGGTGTTCTTCGATACGCTGCCGGCGACCTTGCCACCCGCGGCCTCGATCTTCGCGCGCGCGTCGTCGCGCGTCAGTGTCGGCAGCGTGCCGGTCAGCACCAGCGTCTTCCCCGCGAGCGGGCCTGCCGGCGCGCGCGCCGCCGGCGCATGCTCCGGCCAGTGCACGCCCGCCTTCTGCAGCGCGGCGATGACCTCGCGATTGTGCGCCTCCCCGAAAAAGCGCGCGACGCTCTCGGCAACCACCGGCCCGACGTCTTCCACCTCCATGAGCGCCGCGCCGTCTTCCGCGCCGGCCGCGGCGGCCGCGACGAGCGCATCGAGGCCGCCGAAATGCCGCGCGAGATCCTTGGCGGTCGTCTCGCCGACGTGGCGAATGCCGAGCGCGTAGATGAAGCGCGCGAGCGTCGTCGTGCGGCTCTTGTCGATCGCCGCGACGACGTTGGCGGCGCTCTTGTCCGCCATCCGTTCCAGGCCAGCGAGCGCGGCGGTGTCGAGCTTGTACAGGTCGGCAGGCGTCGCCACCAGCTCGCCATCGACAAGCTGGTCGACGAGCTTGTCGCCCAGGCCCTCGATGTCGAGCGCGCGACGGCCCGCGAAATGCAGCAGCGCCTGCTTGCGTTGCGCGGGGCACACGAGGCCGCCTTCGCAGCGCGCGACCACCTCGCCCTCGAGGCGTACCACCGCCGAGCCGCATTCCGGGCAGCGCGCGGGCATCCGCCATTCGCGCGCGTCCGCCGGCCGCCGCTCAGGCAGCGCGCGCACCACCTGCGGAATCACGTCGCCGGCACGCCGCACGATCACGGTGTCGCCGATGCGCAGGTCCCGGCGGTGGATCTCGTCCTCGTTGTGCAGCGTGACGTTGGTGACCGTCGTGCCACCGACGAACACGGGCTCGACGCGCGCCACCGGCGTGATCGCGCCGGTGCGGCCGACCTGCACGTCGATCGCGAGAAGGCGGGTCGGCATCTCCTCCGGCGGGAATTTGTGCGCGACGGCCCAGCGCGGCTCGCGCGTGCGAAAGCCCAGCGCACGCTGCCGCTCGAGGTCGTCGACCTTGTAGACGACCCCGTCGATCTCGAAGGGCAGGTCGTGGCGGCGCGCGGCGACTTCGTCGTAGAAGCGCGCGAGGCCGTCGCCGCCCTCGACGACGCGCCAGTCGCGGTTGACCGGCAGGCCGAATTTCGCCAGCGCGTCGAGCAGGCCCCCTTGCGTGGCCGGCATCGCGAAGCCCTCGGTCTCGCCGATCGCATAGGCGAAGAAATGCAGCGGCCGCGCGGCGGTCACGCCGGCATCGAGCTGGCGCACCGCCCCCGCCGCGGTATTGCGCGGGTTGACGAACAGGCGCTCGCCGGCGGCGGCCTGGCGCGCGTTGAGCGCCGCGAAATCGGCGCGCGTCATGTAGATCTCGCCGCGCACCTCGAGCACCGCGGGCGCCTTGCCGGCGAGGCGCGCCGGAATCTCCGGGATCCTGCGCACGTTGGCCGTGACGTCCTCGCCGGTCTCGCCGTCGCCGCGCGTCGCCGCCACGTTGAGCGCGCCGCGCTCGTAGCGCAGGCTCATCGCGAGGCCATCGAACTTGAGCTCGGCGCAATACGCGAGCGGCGGCGCATCGTCGGCGAGATCGAGCTCGCGGCGGATGCGCGCGTCGAACTCGATGGCGGCCGCCGCCGTGGTGTCGGTGCTGGTCTGGATCGACAGCATCGGCACGCGATGGACGACTGGCGCGAAGCCGGCGGCGCGCGCGCCGCCGACGCGGCGCGTCGGCGAGTCGGAAGTGCGCAGCGCCGGGTGCTGCGCTTCGAGCGCCTCGAGCTCGCGGTACAGCGCGTCGTATTCGGCGTCGCTGATCGTCGGCGCGTCGTCGACGTAGTACCGCTCGTTGGCGTCGCGCAGCAGGCCGCGCAACACTTCGGCGCGCGCGGCGGCCCGCGCCGGCGCCGCGGCGGGTGCGGCGGATGCAACGGCGCCCGCCCCGGCGCCGCTCGCCGGCGTCGCGCCGGCGCCGCGTGCCGAGGGCCGCGTGCGCGTCACGCGGAGAAGAGCTTCAGCGCGCGCGGGCTGCCGGGCTCGATGTGCACGTCGACGAGCGCCGCCGCGGCATTGACCACCGCCTCGCGCGTCTTCGCGAGCGCCGCGTCGGTCAGCACGCGGCGATTGTCGTCGACCATGTCGCCACCGAGCGTGTGCGCGAGGCGGCCGGCGGCCAGCTTCATCTGGTCGAACGCGCGCGGCGGCTCGGCGACGCAGGGTACGTCGAGCACGAACACCACGCCGTTGAGCGACGCCGCGCGCAGCGAATCGAGCGTGAACGGCTCGCCGCTCATCGCCTGCATCGTATAGACGACGTGGCCGGTCTCCTCCTGCACCCATTCGAAGCGGCCGTTCGGCGCGAGCCGGAAGCCCGCCGCCTCGGCGACGCCGCGCAGCCGCGTGCCGGCGATCGGCGAGCCGTCGGTGCGCTCGATCGTGATGCCGATCTGCATGTCGAGCTCGGCGCACAGCCGATCGAGCGCCTCGGCCCGGGCGACCTCGTCCTCGACCGGCGGAGTCGTGAACGTCGCGGGCAGCGACGGCGCGAGCTCCCGCAGCATCCGCAGGAACGATTCGAGCTGCGCGTGCGTCGCCGGCCCGGTGCGGTCGGCGAGCAAGAGGCACGCGACGACCTCCATGAACTCGCCCTGCGTGTCGGACGTGAGGCGCTGCCAGCCATGCGCCGTATCGCGCCGGCCGAACCAGCGCAGAGGCTTGCCGAGGTGGGCATGGAGCGCTGCGCCGAGCGCGCTCACGCCAACGGCCGCCGGCGGCCGCAGCACGACGACCGATTCGATATCGGGATCGGGTTGCGAGAGCGCGATGTCGCGACGGTCGCCGCGCGGGGCTTCGTGGCGCTCGCGCGTGATCGTCGGCAGCGGCGGCAGCGTCGTCACGCTGTCCATCGGTACTTGCCATGGGGCGCCGTCGCCGGGCGGCGGCTCGGCGGCGGTGTTCGCGGGCGCCTCGACCGGCTTGTCGCGAAGCGTCGGCCGCGCGGCGAGGTCGTCGTCGTGCGCCAGCGATTCGCCGAGCGCGCCGATCGAAGGCTCGACGCGGATGTCGCCGGCGTCGTCCTGCGCGAGTGCCGGCCGTGCCGGGCGTTCAACCCGGCCGCGCGCGCGGCGCAGCACCCACCGGTTGTAGAGGAGCACGCCGGCGACGAGCACGACGCCGGCGACGATCAGGGCGAATTGCAGCGAGGAGATGCGCATGCCGCGTGAGGCGAGATGGCGCGCGTGTCGATCGTTCCGACTATAGCACGCCGAGTCTCGATAAACGGCGGTTACGCGGCGTTCGCGGCAGCGGTCGCCGTGGCGGCGAGCGTGATCGCCTCGGCGATGTCGACCGCGACGACGCGCGATACGCCCGCCTCGGCCATCGTGATGCCAACGAGCTGAGTGGCCATCTCCATCGTGATCTTGTTGTGCGAGATGAACACGAACTGCGTGCTGTCCGACATCTCGCCGACCATCCGGCAGAAGCGCTCGGTGTTGGGGTCGTCAAGCGGCGCGTCCACCTCGTCCAACAGGCAGAACGGCGCCGGGTTGAGGCGGAACAGCGCGAACACCAGCGCGATCGCGGTGAGCGCCTTCTCGCCGCCGGACAAGAGGTGGATCGACGCGTTGCGCTTGCCGGGCGGGTGCGCGTAGATCTGCACGCCCGAGTCGAGCATCTCCTCGCCGGTCAGCACGAGCTTCGCCTCGCCGCCGCCGAAGAGCGTCGGGAACAGCACCCCGAAGTTCGCGTTGACCGCGTCGAACGTCTGCTGCAAAAGCTCGCGCGACTCGCGATCGATCTCCTGGATCGCCGTCTGCAGCGTGGCGAGCGCCTCGGTCAGGTCGTCGTACTGGCGGTCGAGATAGCCCTTGCGCTCCTCGGATTGCGCGAGCTCGTCGAGCGCGGCCATGTTGACCGGCCCGAGCTCGGCGATCGCCGCGTTGATCCGCGCGATCTCGGCGGTCAGCGAGTTGCGGCCCCAGGCCTTGAGCGCCGCCGGCAGCGGCTCGAGGTCGGCCCCCGCTTCTGTGAGCTGCTCGGTGAACTGCTGCTCGGCGAGCAGCGCCGCCTGCTCCTTCAGCTGCATTTCCTGGATGCGCTCGCGCGCGGGCTCGAGGTCGTGCTCGGCGGCCATCTTGCTTTCTTCGGCCTCGCGCAGCATCGCGCCCTGCGATTCGAGCGTGTCGCGCGCCGTCGCGAGGGCCGCTTCGGCCTCGCCACGCGAGGCCAGTTGGCGCTGCAGCGCCTCCTCGACGGGCGTCCAGTCGATCGACGCGCGCTCCCCGGCGAGGCGGCCGTGCAGCTCGCGCTGGCGCGCGAGCTGCTGCGCGACGGCTTCGCCGCGGCGCGCGGCCTCGGCGATGCGCTCGCGTGCGCTGCGTGCCGCGAAATCCGCTTCCTGCACGGCGCGCTCGGCGTCTCGCGCGCGGCCGCGGCCGGCGGCGGCGTCGGCCTGCCGCGCATCGCGCAGCGCCGTGCGCTCGTCGCGTCGCGCGTGGTGCTCATGCTGGCGCGACGTCAAGTCGGCGATCTCGCGGAGCACGGCGTCGCGCGACGCGTTCTCCGCGGCGAGCGCCGCGGCTGCCGCATCGCGCTCGGCCGCGAGCTCGCGGGCGCGCGTCTCGCGCGCCTCGGCTTCCTTGCGGCGCTCGACGAGCTCGAGGTCGAGGTCGTGCACGCGCCGCTGCTGCGACGCGGCGGCGAGGCCTTCGTCGTGGTATTGGCGCTGGCCGGCATCGAGCGCGCGCTCGGCGGCGTCGCGCGCCACGCGCGCGGTGCCGGCCGCCGACTGCGCGGCGGGCAGCGCGGCGTCGAGGCGCTCGATCTCGCGCTGGCGGGCGATGACGCCGTGGATCTCGCTGTCGGGCGCGAAGAGCGCGATGCCCGTGGCGTAGACAAGATGTCCCTGCGGCGTGGCGAACGCCTCGCCGATTGCCAGCGTATCGCGCGCCGCGAGCGCCTCGGCGAGGCTCGCGCGGCAGCGCACATGCGCGACACCGTCGGCGACGAAGCGGGACACGCGCGAATCCTTGATCGCGAGGCGCGCGAACAGCGCGTCGTCGGGCACGTGCGCCGGCACGTCGCCCGCGCCCGGGGTGAACAGCGCGAGGCGCGGCGTCGCCGCATCGGCATCGGCGAGCCAGCGCGCGACGTCGCCGAGGTCGTCGACCTCGAGGCCCTCGAGGCGCTCGCGCAGCACCGCCTCGACGGCGTTCTCCCAAATCGGATCGACGTCGATCGCCTGCCAGAGCTGGCGCGCGACGGCAAGCCCCTTCTCGCCACGGAAGCGCTCGACGTCGCCGCCCTGCCCGATCTTCGCCTGCAGCGTAGCCAGCGCCTGGCGATGCGCTTCCAGGTCGGCAAGCGCTCGGCTCGCCTCGTGCCACGCGTCGCTCGCCTCGCGATGCGCGCCCTGCGTCGTGCCGAGCGCGGCGGCGAGCTCGGCGACGCGCGCCTCGCGACCCGCGAGCTCGTCGCGCTCCGCGGCGAGCTGGTCCTCGATCTCGCGCACCGAATCGCCGGGCGCCGGCGCCAGCGCGGCGACATCGGCGACGAGGCGCGCATGGCGCTCGGACAGTTGCGCGGCGTTGCGAACATGGTGCTCGCGGCGCGTCTCGCCGACGCGAATGTCGCGCTCGCCTTCGGCGATCGCGCGCGCGGCTTCATCGACCTCGGCCTGCGCCGCGGCGAGCGCGGCGTCGAGCGCGGGCAGCGCCGCTTCCGCCGCGCGCTGCGCGTCGAGCGTTTCGGCATGTGCGGCATCGGCCGCGTCGGCTTCGCGCGCGAGGCGCTCGCGCTCCGCGGAAAGCTCGCCCTGCTGCGCGCCGAGGGCCGCGATCTCCGCGTCGAGCTCGGTCAGTTGCGCGGCGATCCGCGTCTCGCTGTCACGCGCGAAGCCGAGCTGCTGCTCGAGCCGCGTGACCTCGGCGTTGGCCGCGTAGAACGTGCCTTGGCGCTCGTGCAGCGCGTCGTTGGCAGTGTAGTGCGCGTGGCGCAGCCGTTCGACCGCGGCTTCCGCCTCGCGAAGCCGCGCCTGCACCGCCTCGAGCGCGGTGACGTGCGTGGCGACGTCGGCGGCATGGCGCTCGCGCGCGCGCATCGCCTCCTGCTGCTTCTGGAACCACAGCATGTGCTGCGTGTGCTTGAGCTTCGCCTCGTGCTCACGGTACTCACCGGCGACCTTGGCCTGCTGGGCAAGTCGCGCGAGCTGGTTGCCGAGCTCCTGGCGAATGTCCTCGACGCGGGCGAGATTCTCCTTGGTGTCGGCGATGCGCCCTTCGGTCTCGCGGCGGCGCTCCTTGTACTTCGACACCCCCGCGGCCTCCTCGAGGAACACGCGGAGCTCCTCGGGCTTCGCCTCGATGACGCGCGAGATCATCCCCTGCTCGATGATCGCGTAGGCGCGCGGCCCGAGGCCGGTGCCGAGGAAGAGGTCGTGGATGTCGCGGCGCCGCACCGGGATGTTGTTGATGTAGTAGGCGCTGTCGCCGTCGCGCGTCAGCACGCGGCGGATCGAGATCTCGGCGAACTGGCCCCACTGGCCGCCGATGCGGCCGGCGCTGTTGTCGAAGATGAGCTCGACCGACGCGCGGCTCACCGCCTTGCGCTCGCCGGCGCCGTTGAAGATGACGTCCTGCATCGATTCGCCGCGCAGCGCCGACGCCTTGGATTCGCCGAGCACCCAGCGCACCGCGTCGATGACGTTGGACTTGCCGCAGCCATTGGGGCCGACGATGCCGACGAGCTGTCCCGGCGTCGCGATCGCCGTGGGATCGACGAACGACTTGAAGCCGGCGAGCTTGATCTGGGTGAGGCGCACGGGGGACGACCGAAAGTGAGCGGAAGCCTGCGCCGCCGAAAGGTCGCCGGCGCCGGGTGAAGGTCGAAATTATAGCGGAACGCGACCCGCCGGATGCCGCACGGGACGGTGCAGCGGGATACCCCTCTCAGCCCGCGATCGGGATCGCCACGCGCGGCGCCACGCGGCCCTCGGCGACCGCGTGACAGGCGACGCGATGCGCGTCGCCGACATCGAGGAGCACCGGCGTTTCCACCCTGCAGCGCGCATTCGCGAACGCGCAGCGTGGATGAAAGCCGCAACCGGCGGGCACGTCGAGCGGATCGGGCAGTTCGCTGGCGAGTCGCGGCGCGCCGTTGCCGGTGCCGTCCGCGTCGCCGGCGTCGCGCGACTTCGGCCGCAACGGGTCGGGTACGGCGTCGAGCAGCATCTGTGTGTACGGGTGGCGCGCCGCGGCGAACAGCGCCCGCCGCGGCGCCGATTCGACGATGCGGCCGAGGTACATGACGAGCACGCGGTCGGCGATGTGGTGGACGACGGCGAGGTTGTGCGAGATGAAGAGGTACGCGAGCCCGCGCCGCTCCTTGAGGTCGGCCATCAGGTTGAGCACCTGCGCCTGCACCGACACGTCGAGCGCGGACGTCGGCTCGTCGCAGACGACCAGCGCCGGCGCGGTGGCGAGCGCGCGCGCGATCGAGATCCGCTGGCGCTGGCCTCCCGAGAACTGGTGCGGGTATTTGTGGCGATCGGCAGCGGCGAGCCCGACCTGCTCGAGCAGCGTCGCCACGCGCTCGGCGACGCTCGCGCGGCTGCGCGAGCGGTCCGCTGCGACGATCGGCTCGGCGACGATGGCGCCGACGCGCCAGCGCGGATTGAGGCTCGCGTACGGGTCCTGGAAGATCATCTGCATCGACGCGCGCGCGCGGCGCAGCGTCGCCGCGTCGGCGGCAACACCGGCGCCATAGAGCGGGCTGCCGTCGTAGCGAACCACGCCGCCGCTCGCGTCGACGAGCCCGACGACGATGCGCGCGAGCGTCGACTTGCCGCAGCCCGACTCGCCGACCAGCGCCACGGTCTCGCCGCGGCGGATCGCGAGATCGACGCCGTCGACGGCACGCAGCGCGCGACGCGGCGCGCGCTGCAGCGTGCGCTCGAGCCACGGCGGCGACACATCGAACGACTTGGACACGCGTTCGAGCTCGACCAGCGCGCGCTCGTCCGGGTCGCGCATGCGCGGCGTGGCGACATTCGGCGGCGCCATCAGCCGTCCTCGAGTCGCCAGCACGCCGTCGCGCCGGCGCCGCCAGCCGCGTCGGCGACGAGCACCGGCCGCTCGCGCGTGCAGCGCTCGAGCGCCACGCCGCAGCGCGGATGGAACGCGCACCCGGCGGGCACCGCGCCGAGACGGGGCATCGCACCGTCGATTTGCGCGAGCCGCGCGCGATCGTCGGCGAGCGACGGAATCGACGCCATCAGTCCCTTCGTGTACGGGTGGCGCGGCCGCGCGATGACCTCGGCCGCCGTGCCCGTCTCGACGATCCGTCCCGCGTACATGACGGCGATGCGGTCGGCGACGCTCGCGATCACGCCCATGTCGTGCGTGACGAGCAGGATCGCCATGCCGCGCTCGCGCGCGAGGCGGCCGAGCAGCGCGACGATCTGCGCCTGGATCGACACGTCGAGCGCCGTGGTGGGCTCGTCGGCGACCAGCAGCGACGGCTCTCCCGCGAGGGCGAGCGCGATGACCACGCGCTGGCGCATCCCGCCGGAAAACTGGTGCGGGTACTGCGAATAGCGGGCGGCGGCGCCGGGGATGCCGACCTCCTGGAGAAGCGCGACGGCCTCGCGTCGCGCCTCGTCCGGCGCCAGCCTGAAATGCGTGCGCAGCGTCTCGGCGAGCTGGTCGCCGATCGTGAACAGGGGATCGAGCGCCGTCAGCGGATCCTGGAAGATCGCGCCGATCTCGCGGCCGCGCAGCCGGCGCTTGGCGGCGGGGTCGAGCGTATCGATGCGCCGGCCGTCGAGCCACACCTCGCCGTCGACGCGCCCCGGCGCGTCGACGAGCCCGAGGATCGCCGCGCCGCTCAGCGACTTGCCGGCGCCCGACTCGCCGACGAGGCCCAGCACCTCTCCGCTCGCGATCTCGAAGTCGATGCCGTCGACCGCGGTGAGCGTGGCGCGGCCGGCGGCGAACGTCACCGTCAGCCCGCGCACGACGAGCGCCGGCGCGGCGCCGCGCTGTGTTGCGCGTCGCGCCGCGTCGCGCCCGTCCCTCACGTCGCTGCCGGGCTCAGCCGACGGCCTTGCAGCCGGGGACGTCCTGGACGTAGTCGATCACCGGCTGGTAGTCGTAATCGACCGAGCTCTGGTACTGGGCATTGATGTAGTAGAGCTTGCAGGGCTTGACGTCGACGGTGATCGTCTTCAACGGCGAGCCGCCCGGACGCGGGCGCGGCGCCACCGCCGAGATCTCGATCACGTGCGTGCCGGGGTCGATCTTGATCGGCCGGGTCGGGTATGCGCTCTTGCCGTCGATGTTCTCGATGATCGCCGGCTGGCGCAGCGCGATGGCGCGGTTGTAGCGGTCCCCGCTCACCTCGCTCCACGTCGGTCCCCACGTCTGGCAGGCCGCGGTCGCCGCGACCGCCGGTAACACCAGCATTGCGCGCACAAGTCTCATGTTGTTCCTCGGTTGGTTGTGAACGGACGCTGCGCGCCGTGCCGCCCGCCGCCTCCCGCCCCGTCAGCGGGCACGCGGGTCGAGCGCGTCGCGCAGCGCATCCCCGACGAGGTTGATCGCCAGGACCAGGACCACCAGCGCCGTCCCGGGAAAGATCGTAATCCACCATTCGCCGGAAAACAAAAAGTCGTTGCCGATGCGGATCAGCGAGCCGAGCGACGGCTCCGTGACGGGCACGCCGACGCCCAGGAACGACAGCGTGGCCTCGGTGATGATCGCGGTGGCGACGTTGATCGTCGCCAGCACGACCACCGGCCCCAGCACGTTCGGCAACAGGTGCCGCCGCATGATCGTCATGGGCCTGATACCGATAACACGTGCCGCCTGCACGTATTCCCGCCGCTTCTCGACGAGCGTGCTGCTGCGCACGCTGCGGGCGTACTGCACCCAGTTGGCCGCCGCGATCGACACGACCAGCACGGCGAGCGCGGCGTGCGACTGCGCCGCCTGCGGCAGCGCGGCGCGCGCGACGCCGTCGATCAGGAGCGCGATCAGGATCGCGGGGAACGACAACTGCACGTCGGCGACGCGCATGATCAGCGCATCGACGCGGCCGCCCGCGTAGCCGGCGACGAGGCCGAGCGCCACGCCGATCGCGACCGCGAGCGCGACGGAGGCGATGCCGACGGCGAGCGAGATCCGCGCGCCGTAGAGGATCGCCGACCACAGGTCGCGGCCCTGGTCGTCGGTGCCGAGCCAGTACGTCGTGCGGCCGCCGTCGAGCCACGCCGGCGGCACGAGCGCGTTGGCGAGGTCGAGGCTGCGCAGGTCGTACGGATCGTATGGCGCGACCCAGGACGCGAACGCCGCGGCGCCCACGGCGAGCACGAGCACGATCGCCGCGACCGCCGCCACCTTCGAGCGGCGCAGCGCGCGCACCGCCTCGCTGCGCCAGAGCGCAACCAGCGCGTTCGTCGACGGCGAGCCCGCCAGCGCGCCGCCGCGCATCACCGCCGCACCTGCACGGCATGCCCGATCGCGTCGAGGGCGCGCGTCGCGGCCTTGCGCATCGCCAGGCAGGCGGCGTTCTTCCAGTCGTCGTGCTCGACGTAGAACGCCTGGCGCGTCGCCTCGCAAATCGCCGTGGCGCGCGCGCGCGGCGCATCGGGATGATTGGCGAGCCATTGCCGCCCGCGCAGCGCGGCGAGCACCGCGAGCGGCGAGCGCGTGCCGAGCTCGACCGTCACGGCAGTCGCCGCCTCGGCGCCGGCGCCGCGGAGCGCGGCGAAATTGGCGCCGACGACCTCGGTCGACGCCGAGTGCCCGCCGTACATCGACGTGACGTCGTGGCCGAAGAACGCGCGCGCCTCGGCCAGCGCTGCCGGCGTATCGGGCGTGTTGGCGATGAGCTCCGCCACGCCGCGCCGGCCGAGCCCGGTGTGCAGGTCGATCCAGGCGGCGACGCGGCAGGGCGCTACGTGCTCGGCGAACACGGCCTCGAGCGTGCGGCGGCTCCACGACGGCGCGCGCCCGGCGTAGAAGAGGCCGTCGGCGAACTCGGACTGTCCACGCGCGATCGCCGCCTGCGTCGCGCGGCGGCCGCGCAACACGACGCGCAGCGCGAGGCGCAATTCATTGACGAGCCGCGGCGGCCACATCGAAGGCACCAGCAGCGGGTGCAGCGCGCGATAGCCGTCGTTGGGCGGCTGCGGCACCGTGAAATCGCGGAAGTTGCGGTTGACGTCGATGTTGTCCTGGTCGGTGCGCGCGTCGTGCGCGAAGCCCCAGGGGTTGACCGCGTGCACCAGCACCACGCGCACGGCGCCGCCGTCGAGGGCGCGCGGCAGCGCGTCGTCACCGAGCCAGGCGGCGAGCGCGCCCGAGCCCGCGTAGCCTTCGACGCCATGCGTGCCGCAGGACACGACCAGCACGCCGGGCGCAGCGCGGTCGCCGAAAGACGCGACGTCGGTGGCGAGCTCGTCGCCGTCGCCTGCGCGCGCGGCGCGTTGCACGTACGCGGCCATGCGACAGCGCCGCGCGCGGGCCGCGCCGAGGAAGCGGCCGCGCGCCTCGGCGTAGCTTCGCGAAAAGTGGCCGGCGGTATCCAGCGTGCGTTCCTTGCAGCCCTAGCGCGGGTCGAGCGGCATCGCGCGCTCGGCGAGCGACGCGAGGTAGGCGGCGCCAATCGGGATCACGTCGTCGTTGAAGTCGTAGCGCGTGTCGTGCAGGAACGCGCCGTGGCCCTCGCCGGTGCCGCCCTGGCCAAGGCGCGCGTAGGCGCCCGGACGCTCCTGCAGCATGAACGAGAAGTCTTCCGAGCCCATCGACGGCGGCAGGTCGCGCACGACGTTGGCCTCGCCGACGACGGACGCGGCGACGTTGCCGGCGAAGATCGCCTCGGCGTCGGTGTTGATCGTCGCCGGATAGATGCGCTGGTACGCGACCCGCGCGGTCGCGCCGAACGCCGCGGCGATCGAGTGCGCGAGTTCCGTCAGCCGCCGCTCGACCATGTCCTGCGTGGCCGTGTTGAACGTGCGCACGGTGCCGACGAGGTGCGCCTCGCGCGGGATCACGCTCATCGCGCCGGGATTTCCCGCCTGCATCGAGCACAGGCTGACGACCGCCGTGTCGACCGGATCGACGTTGCGCGACACGATCGATTGCGCGGCGGTGATGATATGCGCCGCGACCAGCACCGGGTCGATCGCGAGGTCGGGATGGGCGCCGTGGCCGCCGCGGCCGCCGATGTGGATCTCCACGCGGTCGGCGGCCGCCATCATCGGCCCCGGTCGCACCGCGATCGTGCCGGCCGGCAGGCTCGGCCAGTTGTGCAGCGCGTAGACGGCGTCGGCGGGGAAGCGCTCGAAGAGGCCGTCGTCGATCATCGCCTTGCCGCCGGCATAGCCCTCCTCGCCCGGCTGGAAGATGAGGTACGCGATGCCGTCGAAGCGCCGCGTCGCCGCGAGGTAGCGCGCGGCGGCGAGAAGCATCGTCGTGTGCCCGTCGTGGCCACAGCCGTGCATCCTGCCGTCGATCGTCGAGCGATGCGCGAAGGCATTCTCCTCGTGCATCGGCAGCGCGTCCATGTCGGCGCGCAGCCCGATCGCGCGCCCGCTCGCGGTCGACGCCCCGGCGACCGACGCGACGATGCCGGTGCGCCCGATCCCCGTCGCGTGCTCGATGCGAAGGCGCGCGAGCGCCCCGGCGACGGCGCCGGCGGTGCGGTGCTCCTCGAAGCCGAGCTCGGGATGCGCGTGGAGGTCGCGGCGAAAGCTCGCGAGCTCCGCTTGCCATTGGCGGATGTGGTCGGCGGGCGATGTCGGAGAGGTCATGTCGAGGCGGTTGCGGTGCGATCGACGCGCAGGCGCGGATCGACCGCGTAGTAGAGAAGGTCGACGACGAGGTTGATCGCGACGAACACCAGCGCGATCAGGCAGAGATAGGCGGCCATCACCGGCACGTCGGCGAAGTTGACCGCCTGGATGAACAAAAGGCCCATGCCGGGCCACTGGAACACCGTCTCGGTGATGATCGCGAAGGCGATGATCGCGCCGAGCTGCAGCCCGGTGATCGTGATGACCGGCACCAGCGTGTTGCGCAGCGCGTGGCGAAAGTGGATCGCGCGCTCGGTGAGGCCGCGCGCGCGTGCGAAGCGGATGAAGTCGCTCTTCAGCACGTCGATCATCTCGGCGCGCACAAGGCGCATCACCAGCGTCATCTGGAAGAGCGACAGCGTGATCGCGGGCAGGATCAGCGCCTTGCGGCCGCTCGCGGTGAGGAGCCCGGTCGTCCACCAGCCAATGGCGACGGTCTCGCCGCGGCCGAACGACGGCAGCCATTTGAGACGCACCGCGAACACGAGGATCAGCACGATGCCGATCAGGAACGTCGGCAGGCTGACGCCAACCAGCGACGCCGCCATCACCGCGTGCGCGAGCGGGCTGTCGCGATGAAGCGCCGTGTAGATGCCGAGCGGGATGCCGACGACGAGCGCCAGGACCGCCGCGACGACGGCGAGCTCGACGGTGGCGGGCAGGCGCTCCTTCAGGAGCTCGGCGACCGATCGGCCCTGGCGCAGCGAGCGCCCGAAGTCACCCTGGACCGCGCGCCCGACGAATCGCGCGAACTGCACCACGAACGGACGGTCGAGGCCGAGATCGTGGCGCAGCTGGTCCTTCTCGGCCTGCGTCGCGTCCTGCCCCACCATGAACACCACCGGGTCGCCGGTGAAATTGAACAGTGCGAAGGCGATGAACGCCACCGCGATGAGCACGGCGAGCGATTGTAGGATTCGACGGAGGATGAATGGAGCCAAAAAATGGAGCCAAAACAAGACGCGCGAATACTTGGCAGGACATCTTGACGGCGCGCGTTCCCGGTTCTCCCGGATAGGCTGCGGACGGCCCGCCAAGGCAGTGCCGCGTCAGGTATACGCGAGTTTTCTTTTGGAATCCATAAATTACCCCGCCAGGTGGCAAGCTACCCACGTCTCCCCGACCTGCCGCAACGCCGGCACCTCGACGCGACAGCGATCGACCGCGAGCGGGCAGCGCCCATGGAACGCGCAGCCGGCCGGCGGCGCGAGCGGCGACGGCGGCTCGCCGCGTGGCGGCGTGGGCGTGCGCCGCGGCGCGAGCGTCGGCGTCGCCGCCAGCAGCACCTGCGTGTACGGATGGCGAGGCGCCTCGAACAGCGTCCGCTTCGCGGCGCGCTCGACGATCCGGCCGAAGTACATGACGGCGACCTCGTCGGCGATGTGGCGCACCACCTCGAGGTTGTGGGTGATGAAAAGATACGCGATGCCGCTCGAATCCTTCAGGTCCATCAGCAAGTTGAGCACCTGCGCCTGGATCGACACGTCGAGCGCCGCGACCGGCTCGTCGGCGACGACCAGCGCCGGCGCGAGCATCAGCGCACGCGCGATCGCGATCCGTTGGCGCTGGCCGCCCGAGAACATGTGCGGGTAGCGGTCGAGCGCCGCGGAACCCAGGCCGACGCGCGCCAGCGCCTCGCGCGCGGCCGTGCGACGCGCGCGTGCCGACAGCGTCGCGCGCTGGATCGCGAGCGGCTCGCCGAGCAGCGCGGCGATGCTCTTGCGCGGATTGAGCGACGCGTACGGGTTCTGGAACACCATCTGCACGCGTGTGCGGAGCCGCGCGAGCGCCGCGCGATCGGCTTGCCCGACGTCGACGCCGTCGATGCGCAGCGTGCCGGCCGTCGGCGCCTCGATCATCGTCACGGCGCGGGCGAGCGTCGACTTGCCCGAGCCCGACTCGCCGACGACGGCGAGCGTCGTGCCGCCGGCGATCGCAAGCGACACGCCGTCGAGCGCGCGCACGGTGCCGGGGCTGCGCCACAGTCCGCGGCGCACCGTGTAGTGACGTGCGAGATCCTGAGCTTCGACGAGCAGCGTCATGTGCCCATGTCCGCGGCGACCGCGCCGCGCGGCACCAGCGGATAGAAGCAGCGCAGCACCGACCCCTCGCCATGCGCCGGCCGCGGCAGCTCGATCCGGCAGCGCTCGCGAACGCGCGGGCAGCGCGGCGCGAGCAGGCATCCCGGCGGACGCGCGGACGCGCTCGGCACGACCCCGGGCAGCGCCGCGAGCCGCGCGCGACCGACATTGTGCTCGGGCAGCGCGTCGATCAGCGCGCGTGTATACGGATGTCGCGGCGACGCGAAGATCGCCGGCACGCGCCCCTCCTCCATCACCTGCCCGGCGTACAGCACCGCGACGCGCGATACGCTTTGCGCGACCACGGCGAGGTCGTGCGAGATGAGGAGGAGCGCCATGCCGTGCTCGCGCGTGAGCCGCGCGAGGAGCTCGAGCACCTGCGCCTGCACGGTGACGTCGAGCGCGGTGGTGGGCTCGTCGGCGATCAAAAGGCGCGGCTTGCAGGCGATGGCGATCGCGATCATCACGCGCTGCGCCATGCCGCCCGAAAGCTGGTGCGGCCACGCGTCGAGGCGCGCGCGCGCGTCGGGAATCTCGACCTGCGCCAAAAGCTCGAGCGCGCGCGCCCGCCGCCGACGCGCGCTGCGCCGCTCGTCCGGCGTGCCATGGCGGCGCAGCGCCTCGCCGATCTGGAACGCGACCGTGTAGCAGGGATCGAGCGCCGCGAGCGGATCCTGGAAGATCATCGCGATGTCCTTGCCGACGATCGCCCGTCGCGCGGCCGGCGTCAGCGCCGCGAGGTCGCGGCCCGCGAACGCGATACGCCGCGCGACGACGCGTCCCGGCGGATCGACGAGCCCCATCACCGCGAGCGCGGTCACGCTCTTGCCCGAGCCGGACTCGCCGACGAGGCCGACCGTCTCGCCCGGCTCGATGGCGAGGTCGACGCCGTCGACCGCGCGGATCGGCGAGTCGGGCCGTCCGAACGCGACGCTCAAGCCCTCGATGTCGAGCAGTGCCATGGTCGCCTTCAGCGGCGCAGCTTCGGGTCGAGCGCGTCGCGCAGGCCGTCGCCCATCAGGTTGAACGCGAGCACCGTCACGAGGATCGCGAGGCCGGGATAGGTGACGACCCACGGCGCGCGCTGGATGAACTCGAGCGCCGACGCGAGCATCGAGCCCCATTCGGGTGTGGGCGGCTGCGCGCCGAGGCCGAGAAAGCCGAGCGCGGCGGCGTCCAGGATCGCGTTGGAAAAGCCGAGCGTCGCCTGCACGATCAGCGGCGCCGCGCAGTTGGGCAGGATCGTGTCGAACATGAGCCGCGCGTTGCCGGCGCCGGCGATCCGCGAGGCGGTCACGTAGTCGCGGCCCGATTCGGCGATCACCGCCGCGCGCGTCAGGCGCACATAGTGCGGCAGCAGCACGATCGCGATCGCGTACATCGCGTTGACGAGGCCCGGCCCGAGGATCGCCACCACCGCGATCGCGAGCAGGAGGCTCGGCAGCGCGAGCATCACGTCCATCGCGCGCATGATCACGGTGTCGAGAAGGCCGCGGAAGAACCCGGCGAGGAGCCCGAGCAGCACGCCGAGGCTGAGCGAGATCGCCACCGACACGAGCCCGATCGCGAGCGACAGCCGCGTGCCGTGGATCAAGCGCGACAGCATGTCGCGACCGACGGGGTCGGTGCCGAGCGGGAAGCGCCACGAGCCGCCATCCGCCCATGCGGGCGGCGCGAGCGTGACGTCGCGGTATTGGAGGTTAGGCGGGTGCGGGGCGATCACGTCGGCGAACGCCGCGCACAGGATCAGCAGCACGACCAGCACGAGGCCGGCGACCGCGCCGCGGTTCTGCGCGTAGCTCGCGATGAACGCGCGGGCGCGCGACGGCACCGCGTCGAGCGGCTCGGCGCCGGTTCCGTCGCTGGCGACCGTCGCGTCAGCCATGGCGGATCCGCGGATTGACGATGCCATAGAGGAGGTCGACGACGAGGTTGACGCCGATCACCAATGCGGCGACGAGCAGGATGCCGCCCTGCACTACCGGGTAGTCGCGCGATTGCACGCCGTGTATCAGCCAGTTGCCGATGCCCGGCCAAGAGAAAATCGTCTCGGTGAGGATCGCGCCCGACAGCAGCAGCCCGACCTGCAGCCCGATCACGGTGATCACCGGGATCAGCGCGTTGCGCAGCGCGTGGACGATCGTCACCGCCATCACCGACAGGCCCTTGGCGCGCGCCGCGCGGATGTAGTCCTCGCGCAGCACCTCGAGCATCGACGAGCGCGTCATCCGCGCGATGACGGCGAGCGGGATCGTGCCGAGCACGATCGCCGGCAGCACGAGGTGCGAGACCGCGGAGCGGAACGCCGCGAAGTCGCCGGCGCGCAGCGTGTCGACCAGCATGAAGCCGGTGACGACCGGCACGTCGTACTCGACGGCGATGCGCCCGGACACCGGCGTCCAGCCGAGCTGCACCGAGAACGTGAGGATCAGGAGCAGCGCCCACCAGAAGATCGGCATCGAGTAGCCGGCGAGCGAGGCGCCCATCACCGCGTAGTCGGCGAGCGTGTTTCGCTTCTGTGCCGCGAGCATGCCCGCCGGCAATCCCAGCACGACGGCGAACACCATCGCGAAGAACGCGAGCTCGAGGGTCGCCGGGAACAGTGCCAAAAACTCGTCGAGCACCGGCTGGTGGGTCGTCAGCGACGCGCCGAGGTCGCCGCGCAGCACGTGGCCGACGTAGTCGGCGTATTGCACCGGCAGCGGGCGGTCGAGGCCGAACTCGTGAAGGAGCCGCGCACGGCGCGCGGGGTCCATCCCGCGCTCGCCGGACAGGTTCTCGACCGGGTCACCCGGGATGAAATGGATCAGCGCGAAGGCGATCAGCGTGACGCCGATGAACGTCGGCACCACGAGGGCGAGGCGGCGCAGCGCGAAGCGGAGCATCGGCCCTCAACCCGGCCCTCTCCCGCACGCGGGAGAGGGAGCATTCGGTTCCAACCCTCTCCCGCGCGCGGGCGAAGTGGCATTCAATCGCGGCCCTCTCCCGCGCGCGGGAGAGGGGACCTTCACTTGACGATGTCGACGTGGGTGAAATAGTGGTGCGCGGTGGCGTCCATCTTGTAGCCCCTCACCTCGCGGCGAATCGGGTCGAACCGCACGGAGTGCGCGATCGTGATCCACGGCGCCTCCTCCTTGAAGATGACCTGCGCTTCGCCATAGAGCTTGGCGCGCGCCGCCTTGTCGGGCGTCTGCGCGGCCTTGACGACGAGGTCCTCGAAGCGCTTGTCGCACCAGCGCGCGACGTTGCCGCCGCCCTTCACCGCCTCGCAGCCCAAGAGCGGCACGAAGAAGTTGTCGGGATCGCCGTTGTCGCCCGACCAGCCGAACATCATCGCGCTCTGCTCGCCGGTCTTGCTGCGCTTGCGGTATTCGGCCCATTCGTACGTGATGAGCTTGGCCTTGACGCCGATCTTCTCCCAATCCGCCTGCACGAGCTCCGCCATCCGCTTGCCGTCGGGGTTGTACGGGCGCGTCACCGGCAGGTACCAGAGCTCCGTCTCGAAGCCGTTCGGATAGCCGGCCTGAGCGAGCATCGCCTTCGCCTTGGCCGGGTCGTAAGGGTAGTCCTTGATCGCGTCGTTGTAGCTCCACAGGATCGGCGGGATCGGGTTCTTGGCGACCTGTCCCTGGCCCTGATACACCGCCTTGAGGATCGCCTCCTTGTCGACCGCCATGTTGAGCGCCTGGCGCACGAGCTTCTGGTCGAACGGTTTCTTCTCGACGTTGAACGCGATGTAGCCGATGTTGAGGCCTTCCTTGCGCAGCACGTCGATCGCCGGGTCCTTCTGCATCTCGGCGAGGTCGGCGGGCTTCGGGAACGCCATCACGTGGCATTCGCCGGTCTTGAGCTTGGCGTAGCGCGTCGTCGCGTCGCGCGTGATCGAGAACACCAGGTTGTCGATCTTCGGGCGGCCGCCCCAGTACGCGTCGAACGCCTTGTAGCGGATCGTGGCGTCCTTCTGGTAGCTGACGAACTCGAACGGCCCGGTGCCGATCGGGAACACGTCGGCGGCGTTGGGCGTGCCCTTCTTCTGCATCGCGTCGAAGTACTCCTTCGACAGGATCGACGCGAAGTCCATCGCCATGTCGGCGAGGAACGGCGCCTCGGCGCGCTTCAGCGTGTAGCGCACCGTGTAGTCGTCGACCTTCTCGACCTTGTCGACGATGTTCTTCATGCCCATGTCGTCGAAGTACGCGAACGTCTGGCCCGCGGTCATCCGGTGGAACGGGTTGGCGTCGTCCGCCATCCGGCTCCACGAGAACACGACGTCGTCGGCGTTCATGTCGCGTGTCGGCCTGAACTGCGCGTTCGAATGGAACTTGACGCCCTTGCGCAGCTTGAACGTGTAGGCCTTGCTGTCGGGCGATACCGTCCACGACGTCGCGAGCGCCGGCACGACGTCGGTGGTGCCGGTGTCGAACTGCACGAGGCGGTTGAACATCGGCACGGATACCGCGTCGAACGTCGTGCCGGTGCTGAAGAACTGCGGCTGGAAGCCCTCGGGGCTGCCTTCCGAGCAATAGACGAGCGTGCCCTTGGCGAGCGCTGCTGGCGCCGCGGCGAAGGCCGCGAGCGCAACGGCGCACGCGAGCGACGTGCGCGACACGACGTTGGTAATACGCATGGCGACCTCGGCGGTTGGGCGCCGGTGGCCCGGCGCGACGGCGGCGATGATAGCCCAAGCCGCGGGCGGGCGCCGTCAGCGCGGGACCGCCCGGCCGCCCCTCGCGCGCGCCTGCGCGGTCGCATAGAGGCAGATGCCCGCCGCCACCGACACGTTGAGGCTTTCGACGCTGCCCGCCAGCGGAATGCCGACGATGCGGTCGCAGGATTCACGGGTGAGCCGCCGCAGCCCTTCGCCTTCGGCGCCGAGCACCCAGGCGATGGGACCGGCGAGATCGGCGTCGAAGAGCGACTCGCCGCCGGCGTCGGCGCCGATCACCCAGACGCCGTGGTCCTTGAGGTCGCGCAGCGCCCGCGCAAGATTCGTCACCGCCACGACCGGCACGGTGTCGGCGGCGCCCGAGGCTGCCTTGGCAACCGTAGCGTTGACGCCCACCGCACGGTCCTTGGGCACGACCACCGCCTGCACGCCGAACGCATCGGCCGAGCGCAGGCAGGCGCCGAGGTTGTGAGGATCTGTCACCTGGTCGAGGACGAGCAGCAGGAGCGGCGAGTCACTCGCCGGCGCTTCCAGCACGTCGTCGAGCGTCACGTAGGGAAGGCCGCCATCGACCAGCGCGACGACGCCCTGGTGCCGCGCCGTGCCGGCGAGCTCGGCGAGGCGCGCCTCGTCGGCGGTGGCGATGGCGATGCCGGCCGAGCGTGCGCGCGCGACGAGCTCCGCGATGCGCGCGTCGCGGCGCGAGGCGGCCACATGGAGCGCGCGGATCGATTGCGGATGCGCGCGCAGCCGCGCCGTGACGGCGTGGAATCCGTAGAGCGGGCGTGGCGTCGCGGTCATCGAGGAGGCGGGTCTGGCGGAACGTTGCCACCCGGTGCGCGTGCCGATCCGGTCGCGGCGGCGCCGATCCGGCGTGCTAGTGTACGTCCCTCACCGCGCCGGATTCCCGCGCGCTTTCCGTTCCGGAACCGATGATCGCCGACGCCCGCCAGTTCATCGACGCCGCGCTGATCGCGCTCGCGAGCCTGTTGCCGATCGTCAACCCGCTGGGTTGCGCGCCGGTGTTCCTGCTCAAGACCGCCGATCTCGATCGCGACGAGCGCACGGCGATGGCGCGCCGCGTCGCCTGGTACGGCTTCCTGCTGCTGCTCGCGTCGATCCTGATCGGCGCCTACGTCCTCGACTTCCTCGGGCTTTCGATCGGCGTCGTGCGAATCGCCGGCGGGCTCGTCGTCTGCTCGATCGGCTGGTCGCTCCTCAACCAGGACGAGCCTGGCGCATCGCCTGCCCGCGATGCCGCGCACGCGGCCACCGCCGACGACCTCGCGCAGCGCGCGTTCTATCCGCTGACGATGCCGCTGACCGTCGGGCCGGGTGCGATCTCGGTGGCGATCACGCTCGGCGCCAACCAGCCGCGCGAGCTCCGCCCGCTGCTCGTCATCGTGGTCGCGCACGCGGTCGGCATCCTCGCCGTGGCGGTGTCCGTCTATCTCGCCTATCGCTACGCCGATCGCGTGCTCGCGCGGCTCGGGCGCACCGGCACGAGCGTGTTGATGCGCCTGTCCGCGTTCATCCTGCTGTGCATCGGCGTGCAGATCATCTGGAACGGCGCCGAGGAGCTGATCCGCGCCGCCATCCGCGGATGAGGTCGGCCCCCCGGAATCGGCTACAATCGATGGTTACGGTCCGCGCGAAGCGCGCGCGGCCAAGTCCGCCGGTGTAGCTCAGCTGGTAGAGCAGCGCATTCGTAATGCGAAGGTCGGGGGTTCGACTCCCTCTACCGGCACCATCTCTCGACAGGGCGGCCCCGCGCGGGCCGCCCTGCTTTTTTCGCGCACGCCGTCACGCCAGCCTCGGCGACTTGATGCCTGCGACGCGTGCGCGCGCGTCACACGACGTCGCCGCAATCGATCGCGCGGCGCACCAGCGCATCGGCGGTGACCTTGGCGGCTTCGGCGCTCGGCTGCTCGAGGTCGTCCCACGTGAACTGCCGCGCGAGCCGGAAGCATCCGTCGTTCCACGTGAACACCGACGCGAACGGAACGTATGCGCCGGGGCGCCCACGCTCGGCGAGCGAAAGACCGCTCGCAAGAACACCGTATTCCTTGTACAGCGGCATGTCACCTCCGTGAAGTTTGCGATGCGCCGCGCAACGTCGTCCGTCGTCTCTCCACCGCCGGTACGCGATCGCGAGATTGACAACGCGCGTTGAGCGCGAGTTCAACGCTCGGGCGCCCGTGAACGATGCCGCGCGGATGTTGCCGGATGATGACGGTCGGGCGCGTCGCCGTGCGGCGACGGTGGCGTGAATTTTCGGCGTCAAGCCTGCGGAAGGTGCCGCTGGCGTTGCGCCGCGCCAGTCCTTAGACTTCGGGCCTACCGATCGGTGCGAGGCGCGTACGACGTGCAGGAAGCATCCCGGTCCGCGGCGGTCCTGTTCACGGACATCGAAGGCAGCACGAAGCTCTGGGAGGACCAGCCCGAGCGGATGTCGCGCGCGCTGAAGGCGCACGACACGCTGGCGCGCATCGCGATCGAGCGCCACGGCGGCACGATCGTCAAGATGTTCGGCGACGGCCTCTTCGCCGTGTTCGACGAGCCGGTCGACGCGCTGGCGGCGACGCTCGCGCTCCAGGACGCACTCGCCGATCCGCAGTCGACCGACGGCATCCGCCTCAACGTGCGCAGCGGCCTGCACGTCGGCATGATCGAGCACCGCGACAACGACTACTTCGGTCCGCCGGTCAACCGCACCGCGCGCATCATGGGCGCGGCGCACGGCGGCCAGGTGCTGCTTTCGCAGGCGATGGCCGACATGCTGGTGGATGCCACGCTGCCTGCGGACACGTCGCTGCGCGAGCTCGGCCGCGTGCGCCTCAAGGACCTCGCGACACCCGAGTCGATCTTCCAGGTCCTGCATCCGAAGCTGCGCGCGGCGTTCCCGCCGCTGCGCTCGCTCGAATCGACGCCGAACAACCTGCCGCAACAGCTCACGTCGTTCCTCGGCCGCGAACGCGAGCTTGCCGAAGTCGGCAAGCTGCTGAAAACGACGCGGCTGCTGACGCTGCTCGGCATGGGCGGCCTGGGCAAGACGCGACTTTCACTGCAGGTTGCGGCCGATTCGCTCGACGATTTCCCCGATGGCGTGTGGTTCATCGACCTGGCGCCGATCCGCGACGAGGCGCTCGTGCCCAGCGCCGTCGCGCAGGAGCTCGGTGTGCAGGAGGAGCCCGGCCGCGCGCTGACGCGCACGCTGTGCGCGCACCTCAAGTCGCGCAAGGTGCTGCTGATCCTCGACAATTGCGAGCACCTCGTGCACGCCTGCGCGGAGCTCGCCAAGGCGCTTTTGCAGTCGGCGCCGAACGTGCACGTGATCGCCACGAGTCGCGAGGCGCTGCGGATCGCCGGCGAGCAGACGTATGCGGTGCTGCCTCTGCCGGTGCCGGACAAGTCCGCCGGCGTCGACGCGCTCGCGCGATCGGACTCGGTGCAGCTCTTCGTCGAGCGGGCGCGCCTGCACAAGCCCGGCTTCGCGCTGAACGACCGCGACGCGCCCGCGGTCGCCGAGCTCTGCGTGCGCCTCGAGGGCATCCCGCTGGCGCTCGAGCTCGCCGCGGCGCGGGTGCGCGCGCTGTCGGTGAGCGAGATCAATGCCCGCCTGCGTGACCGCTTCAAGCTCCTGACCGGCGGCGGGCGCCTGCTGATGGAGCGACAGCAGACGCTACGCGCGCTGGTCGGATGGTCCTACGATCTCCTCACACCCGACGAGCAGCTGTTGCTCGACCGCCTCGGCGTGTTCGCCGGCGGCTTCGACGTCGACGGCTGCGAGAACGTCTGCGGCGCCGACCCGCTCATGCCCGAGGACGTGCTGGACCTCCTCACGTCGCTCGCCGACAAGTCGCTCGTCATGGCGGAGGCGCACGAGGACGCGACGCGCTATCGCACGCTCGAGACGATCCGCGAGTTCGCGCGCGAAAAGCTCACCGCGCGCGGCGACCTGCCGATGATCGCGGCACGCCATTGCGATCACTTCCTGACGATGGCCAAGGCCGGCAACCATGGCCTGCAGGGTCCCGAGCAGGCGGCGTGGATCGATCGGCTCGAGACCGAGCTCGACAACCTGCGCGCGGCGATCGCGCTGGCGCTCGCAGGCGGCGTCGACCCGGTGATCGCCGTCAAGTACGCGGTCGCGCTGATGAACTTCTGGATACTGCGCGGCTATGTCACCGAGGGTGCGAGCCTCGTTGCTGCCGCGCTCGATCGTCCGGAGGTGCAGGCTTCCAACGTCGCGCTCGCGCACGCGCTCTACGTCGGTGCCGCGCTGGCGGTGAGTCACAGCGACTACGCCGCGGCCGCGACCACGCTCGAGACATGCCTCGAGGTGCGCCGCACGATCGACAAGCCGGTCGACATTGCCGCGACGCTGTCGACGCTGTCGCTGGTGAAGCTGCGCCTCGGCGACGCCGATGGCGCGCGCGAGAGCGAATCGGCCGCGCTCGAGATCTTCCGCTCGATCGGCGAGCGCGTCGGCGAGGCGATCGGCCTATTGCACCTCGGCCAGATCGCCGCGTTCGCGGGCCATGACGACGAGGCGCGCGGCTTCTTCGAGCAGAGCGTCGCGATCGCGCGTGCCGTCAAGCATCGCGAGATCGAGGCGGAATGCGAGCGGATGCTGGGCGAGGTCGCGTTCTATGGCGGCGATCTCGACGGGGCGCGCACCCGCAACGGCCGCTCGCTCGACATCTGCCGGGTGGCCGGCGACAAGCGCGGCGAGGCGGTGTCGCTGTGGTGGCTCGGCAAGGTCGCACTGGCTGCGGCCGATCTCGATACCGCGCGCGAGAAACTGTCGGCGGCGCTGCGCGCGTTCGATGCAATCGAGATGCGCGAGGAGCTCCTCGGTTGCATCGAGGACCATGCACGCCTCGCGCAGGCCTGCGGCAACGCCGAGGACGCGAGCCGGCTCCACGGCGCGGCGAGCGCGCACCGCGAGCGGCTGTCGCTGGCGCGGCCGGCACGGGTGGAAGCGACGTGGCGCGACGATCTCGCCGCCGCGCGCGCTGCGCTCGGCGACCTCGCGTTCGAGGCGGGATGGTCGGCGGGCCGTGACTGGGAGATCGAGGTGGCTATCCGCAAGGCGCTCGACGCCGTCGAAGCGCCGGTCGCTGCCTGACGGCACGCCCGTTTCCGGGCGCACCGCCAGTCGTCAGCGAACTCCCCCCGCCCAACCTCGCAGTTGCCGCCGCGGCCGGTGTCGTGGACCGGACGTCGACGCCCTCTCCAGAATCGTGCGGCGCGCTATGTACGCCGGCGCCGCCGCACCTGCCACCCGGCGAGCAGGCCGCCCGCAACCAGCAACAGCGTGCCCGGCTCGGGGACACGCGTGAACGTCACGTCGAATGCGGTCACGGCCGTGCCCGGGTCGAGCGTGCACTCGTCGCCCGATCCCGACTTGGCAAAATTCCGCAGCGACTTCACTTCCGGCACGTCCGTCGTCTGCGCGCAGGTTGCGATCTGGACCGGATCGTTCAGGAGGCTCGGCAGCGGATTCGTCCAGCGAATCCACCACTGGGTATCGCACAGGGTGCCGGAGCAGCCGCCCGGCGTCGTCCAGCCGATCCAGTCGGTGTTGACGCCGATCAGCGTTCCGCCCGAGATCTGGATATCGAAGATGGCCGTCGACGGCAGCAAGGCGGCGAAGTCGAGCACGCCGGAGTCGCTGCCGTCGCTGATGTTGACGATCGCGGACAACAGCGAGACGTGGCACGCAGTTCCGCTGTAGATGCCGAAGCCGCCATTCGCGGCCAGGCAGGCATCGTCGAGCTGGAACTGGCCATCGCCGTCGAACGTGATCGGTCCGAGCGGATCGAAGTGCGAATTGAACAGCGCGCCGTGGCAAAGGCCGGCACACGCGAGGGCGAGCACGGCGGCGACGGCCCGCGAGTGCTTGCGCAGGTTGGCGAGATTCATGACGTTTCCCCGGTCGGACGCGACGGCAGCCCAATGAGCGCCTCTGTTCGGGCGGGCTGGCGACCGGATCGATGGCACCGATCCGGCTGGCGGATGTGTCCGCAAGAAGCGAGCCATAAGTTGACGCACGTGCCAAGCCGTTGAATGCAAAGGCGCGTCGGTCGTCCGCAGATGACCGACCGGCGCGGCGACCCCCACATGTAAAGATAGCCGACAGCGCGAGCGCGGTCGGCACGGCGCGCGACGATCGCCGCGCGCCGCCGGGATGCGTAAGCGTCAGCCGCGCGGCGCAGCGCCGCGGCGGCGCATCCTCCACGCGAGGAACAATCCGCCGGCGACGAGCGCCAGCGTGCCGGGTTCGGGCACGCGCGTGAACGTCACCGTGTCGGCAATGGCGAACGGATCGCCTGTATTGCGACTGCAGGATTCCACGCCGTCGCAGGTGCCGGTGGCGAGCTCGACGGGATCGGAATCCGGGTTCACCCAGCGGATCCACCAGGGAATCGTTCCGCACAGGTCGCCCGTGCAACTGTCGGCGAAGGCCCAGCCGATCCAGTCCGTGTCGACACCGACCAGCGTGCCGCCCGAGATCTCGATCTCCAGCACCGCCGTCGACGGCAGGACCGGCCCGAAGTCGACGTGCGCGGTGCCCGCGCTGCCGTCGCTGACGATATCGGCGGTCGCCGTCAGCAACGTCGCGTTGCATTCGGAGCCGAGATAGAAGCCGTCCGCCGCGAGGCATGCGTCGTCGATCCGGAACGTGCCGTCGCCCGAGAACGAATTCGGGTCGAAGTGCGAGTTGAAGATCGCGCCGTGGCTCGCGCCCGCCAGCGTGAAACCGGCGGCAGCGATCGCCGCGCCGAGAAGGTTGCGGTATGCCGCCGTGTTCATCTCTGGATTCCTCGCTTCGGGCCCGACCGCGGGACTCGCAAGCTCTCGTTGTCGGGGCTGGGCTCGAGGCCATGCCCGGGCTTGCCAATCCGGTCGAACGCTGTAGTGCGCAAAAATCGCACCACCCCGTTGACGCCGCGACAACACCTTGAATGTTCAACGTGATTACGGCGTGCCGCGTCGGCGGAGGTCGCGCTCGGCGGGGAAATGTAAAGCGGACCGACAGCGACGCTACGGCGCGCGCGGAGGCACGGCAGCGGATGCCGGCGCGGCGGCCGTTTCGCCCGCCAACCGATTGAGCTGCCACATCGCGCGATGGTCGCGGGCAATCAGCGGGTGCAGCGCGAGGAGGCCGGTGCGGCCGATGCTCTTCGCGAGGTAGTCGAGCTCCGCGAACTGCGCCTTCATGTCGCTGTCGACCGCAACCTCGAAGCCATTCTCGCGCATCATCAGGATGCCCTTGGCGCGCAGCGCGAGCTCGGTATGCACGCGGAGGTAACACAGGAGGTCGGCGACCACCTCGCCCTGGAAGCGCTCGCGCAGCGCGGCGAGGTAGCGCCCGGCATGCGAGTCCGGGAAACGGCCCGAGCCGATCGACTCGATGAGCCCGGCGTCGGCATCGAAGCCGTGCCCGAGCCAGTCGGCCACCGCGCGGTCGCTGCGCTGGAAGACGAGCCAGATGAGCGGCGGCAGCACGCCCAGCACGACAAGCGTCGACAGGCGCGGCCAGCCGAGCAAATGGTTGAAGCCCGCGTGCAACAGCACGGCGACCGCGAAGCCCGGCACGAGCCCGGCGAGCTTCGCCTCGGGCGCGCGCTCCAGCATCGTCACCGCCATCATCGCGAAGATCGCCGTCGTGCCGCCGTGCATCAGCGCCGTGCCGAAGCCGCGCACGATCCACGTGGCGATGCCCGCATCGGGGACCAGCACCTGGTACCAGACGTTCTCGACGATCGCGAAGCCGGTGCCGACCGCGAAGCCCAGGATTGCGCCATCGACGAGGAAGCCGATCCGGTGCATCCGCAAGAGCGCGACGACGATGAGCGCCTTGCCCGCCTCCTCGACGAGCGGCCCGACGTACCGCGAATACGCGGTGAACTCGAGTCCGGTGGCCGTAAGCAGCGCGCCATTGACGAAATACGCGACGACGGCGACCGCGACGCCCGCCCCCGCGACGAGCAGCAGCACGCGCATCGTCACGAGCTTGTAGCCGTCGAGCACGACCAGCGCGGTGAGCAGGCCCCCGACCGGCAGCAGCCCGATCACGGCGTGCAGCAGGATGCCGAACGCCATCGATGCACCGCTACAGGATCTTGAGCGAGATCATGAACTCGTCGCCGGTGCGCCGCGTGTTCGTGAATCCCGCCGCGTAGCCGATCGACAGCGTCATGTCGTACCAGTGCAGCACGTGGAACTTGAGGTCGAGCTGGCCGCCGACGCTCCCGTATGTCTTGCGCAGCGTCGTGTTGCCGGGATCGGTCCATAGCCCCGCCGCGAACACCGCGGGCCGCAGCGACGTCACGTAGAAGCCCGGCGTGCCGATCGACTCGAAGATGACCGGCGTCGCGTTCCACTCGACCATCTCGCGCACGTAACTCTGCCCGGAGAGCTGGTCGATGCCGAAGCCGGGCATCGACTCGTAGTCGCGGTAGCGCTTTTCCGAGCCGTGGTCGACGTAGTTGTTGCCGAAGCCGCCGAAGTAGAAGTTCGCCACGGGATTGTCGCGGTCGCCGCTCGACACGCCGGCGGCGCTGCGCAGCCACAGCGACGAGTGCGGCAGCGGCAGCGGGAAGCCGAAGTCGAGCGTGCCGCGCGCCTGCACCGGCGTGGCCGTTTGGACATGGCTCGCCTTGACGATGCCCGACCAGTCGATGCCCTTCTCGTCGTCGACCGCGCCGAGCGAATGGCGGACGTCGGTGTAGTAGAGCCCGATCTCGGCCGTCGTGAGGCGCGTGAAGCCGCTGTCGATGTTCTGCGCGTTCGGCAGCGTGTCGATCTTGTCGTAGTACGCGACGTCGTACTTCAACGTCATCTTGCGCGGCTCGTCGTAGATCAGGAGATCGTCGTAGCCGCCCTTGATGGCGAGGCCCTTGCGGCTCTCCTTGGTCGGGCCGAAGAGGTCGTAGAAGTCGGACTTGTTCCAGGCGATGCTGCCGCGCCAGCCGAGATAGTCGCCGGTGACCTCGACATGCGCGCGCTCGTTGCCGCCGAGGTCGCGGTCCGGCGTGTAAGCGACGGTGATGCCGATGTTGGCGAGGGGAATCGGGTCGGTGATGTTGATGTGGTAGCCGAGGCCGACCGAATCCTTGTAGCCCTGCAGCACCGGAAACGCGTTGGCCACGGCGAGCTGGTGCATCGGCAGGTACGGGCCCTTCGGCTGGTCCTTGACGAGCGCCGCGTAGTCGACTCCGCTCGCCGGCGGCACCTGCCACGACTTCACGATCGGATGCCTTTCGGCGACCTCAGCGCCGAGGAACGTGATCGCGCTGGCGTCGTCGATCGGCTTCGGCTCGATCGTGGCCGGCACGAAGCCGTCGCCGGTATACGCGAGCACGACGAGGCGGCCGTCGGCGAGCGGGATTGGCCGGAAGAAGCCGATGTCGGCATTCGACACGGCGTCGGTCTTGCCGGTGGCGACCTCGAACCGGAAGACGTTCGACACGCCGGTGTAGTAGCTGCTGCCGTACAGGTAGCGGCCGTCGGGCGAAAACACGAAGCTCTCCGGGATCGACTGCCCGAACTTGAACTCCGAGACCACCGACGGCTCATCGGCGGCGAGCTTGTCGATTTGCCAGACGCGCACGTACTGGTTCGCGGTCTCGTCGCTCATCGACGCCGACAGGAGCTTGCCGTCCGGCGAGATGTCGAGGTCGTACGGCACCGACTCGTACGGGAAGGTGTGCACGACCTGCCAGTCGTCGTACGGAAAGGGGATGCGCACGATCGACGCGATGCCGGCGGCGTTGCGCACACCGTAGAGCGAGCGGTCCACCGGGTTGAACGCGAGGTCGCCGATGCGCGCGTCCTCGAGCAGCATCCGCTCCTCGCCGGTCCTGACGTCCACCGCCATCAGGTCGCGCAGCGCGAGGTTGTCGTTGGTGTAGAACGCCGTGCCGCTCGCGGGGTCGTAGGCGAACGACGCGACGCGATAGAGCATCGCGTTCTTGATGTCGGCGAGATGGCGGACCTTGCCCGTCTTCGTGTCGAGCGCGCCCACGTACTCGACGGTGCCCGGGTAGCGGAACGCGCCG
>JAICUU010000395.1 GCA_025935675.1 Burkholderiales bacterium | reverse complement strand
CGGCGACTTGAAATGCTCGAGGATGCGCGTGTTGGGCTTGGGACCGAACGGCACCGACGGCGCGATCAGCATCGCGCTCGTCACGCGCTCGGGATGGCGCGCGGCGAGCATCGCCGCGAGGTGGCCGCCGAGCGACAGGCCGATCGTCACCGCGCGCTCGGTACGCGTCGCGTCGAGCACGGCCAGCGCGTCGGCGACGAACTCGGCGGTCCGGTACGCCGCCGGTCCCTGCGGACGATCGGAGCGCCCGTTGCCGCGGCCGTCGAACGTCACGACGCGGTAGTGCCGCGCGAGATAGGGCACCTGCCCCTTCCACATCCGCGAATGCACGATCGACCACGCCGGCAGCAGCAGCACCGTCGTGTCGCAGTCGCCGAACACGTCGTACTGGACGCCGACATCGCCGCGGACGACGCGGCCGCTGAGCGCGGGCAGCAACGCGCGCATGATCAACGCTTGCGCGGCCGCCCCGCGGCCGGCGCGGCGCTCCGGCGCTCCTCGAGCACGCGGATCAGCGGGCCGATGCGGCGCAGCGTCGCGCGCACCGGGATGCCATCGCCCTCGAAACCGAGCAGCAACATCGCCTCGCCGCCCATGAAGAGGTTGCCGACCAGCGCGGCGATCTCCTCGGGCGTGAACCCGCCGAGGCCGCCGAGCGTCGCGCTAGCCTCGCGCACGACCGAGGCGAGCAGCGCATACCAGCCGCGGAGCGCCGCCCGCACGGCCGCCGCCACCTCGGCGTTCGACCATCCGAGCGCGACCATCTCCTGCAACACGCGCACGTAGCCCGACGCGAGGTCGTCGTCGAGGAAGTCGCAGGCGCGCTCCCAGCGCTGCCACAGCGGCACGTCGGCCGCGAACATCGCCTGCTGGCGGTCGAGCAGCCGCTGGTTCTGCCGCTCGAGGAGCGCGAGCATCAGCGCCTCCTTCGAGCCGAAGTGATAGTGGATCTGCGACAGCGGCACGCCGGCGGCCTCGGCGACCTTGCGCGTGGAGAGGCCGGCGTAGCCGTGCTGGCGCAGCCCCTGCTCGGCCGCGTCGAGAAGTGACGTGCGCGGGTCGGCGTGCGCGGCGCCCGCGGCCGCACTCGCCGTCGACGCCGACGCCGGCCGCCTCCCGCGCTTGGCCGGCCCAGCCGCCGCCGCCGGTACGGTCGCGGTCGACCTGGCCCGCGCCGAGGAGGGAAGGAAGCGATAGGGACGATGGACTGTTGACTTTGCCATGGGCGTCAGGTACATTTCGGTCGGTCGACCGAATTAGACCATCCAGAAGCACCAGCGTCAACGCTCGCCGCGCGGGGGCAACGGCGGGCGAACACTCCACGAATCGAGAGAACCCTCATGGCCTTCCTGACATTCGCATCCGTCGTTTACCTGTTCTTCCTGTGCACGTTCGTCTACATGATCGGCTTCATCGCCGGACTGCCCTTCCTGCCCAAGACGATCGACAGCGGCATCGCCGGCGCGCGGATGACCGCGATCGGCATCGATGTCGCGCTGCTCGCGCTCTTCGCCATCCAGCATAGCGTCATGCGCGCCAGGGCTTCAAGCGCTGGTGGACGCGCATCGTGCCCGCGGCGATCGAGCGTGCCACCTACGTCCTCGCCGCGACGCTGGTCGTGCTGCTGATGATCGTCGCCTGGCAGCCGTTGCCGGGCG
>JAICUU010000365.1 GCA_025935675.1 Burkholderiales bacterium | reverse complement strand
GACGACGAGCGCCACCAGGAGGCGATCGACCTCGTCGTCGAGACCGTCGAGGCGCTCGTCGCCGAGCGCGGCGAGGACGACAAGATCTGGGGATCGATGGTCAAGCAGGCGCTCAAGCGCCGCATGCCCGGCTTCAACGAGTCGTACTACGGCTACCGCTCGTTCAACGACGTGCTCGAGGACGCGGGTCGCGCCGGACTCCTCACGCTCGCGCGCGACGACAAGTCGGGCGGCTACCTCGTCAGGCTCGCCGGCGACTAGCCTTCGCGGGCAACGACGCCCCACGCCGGCGCCCGAGCATCTCGATCAAACGTGCCGCGTTGCGCGGCGCATGAACCTTGTCGGTGTTGTCGAAGTAGCAGAACACGTCGCGCGAGGCGCGCTTGCGCGGAGCGTCGCCGAAGAGGCGCGCGCCGCGCGGCGATCCGCCGTCGCGCCAGCGCCCGATGCGCGCAGCCCACGTGCGCAGTCCCTTTTCGTCGTAGCGGCTGCGATAGAGCTCGGTCGCGCCGTGCAGCCGCATGTAGACGAAGTCCGCGGTGACGTCGTCGGACTCGGGGAAGCGCCCGCCCGTGTCGGCGACCACCCAGGCGATGCGCTTGCGGCGCAGCAGCGCGATGCATTCGGGTGTCGCGAAGCTCGGGTGCCGCGGCTCGAGCGCGTGGCGAAGCTTGCGGTTGCGCGGCCCGTAGTCGAGCGCGACGCGGCCCTTCACCTTGGCGTCGTGGCGGCGCGCGAGCGCCGCCGCGGCATCGGTGTCGCGCGGCAGGAGGTCGATGAACGCGCCAACCAGCGCCGCGTCGAAGGGCAGCGTCGGCGGCAGCTGCCAGAGGATCGGGCCCAGCTTCGCGCCGAGGTTGGCGATGCCCGACGCAAAGAAATTCGCGACCGGCGACTCGATGTCGCGCAGGCGCAGCATGTGCGTCACGTAGCGCGGGCCCTTGACCGCGAACACGAAATCGCCGGGCGTCGCGTCGTGCCACGCCTTCCAGCTCGACGGCCGCTGCAGCGAATAGAACGAGCCATTGAGCTCGATCGTCGGCAGCGCGCGCGATGCGTAGGCGAGCTCGTTCTTCTGCGCGAGGTCCTCCGGGTAAAACGTGCCGCGCCACGGTGGGTAGCGCCATCCGGAGATGCCGATGCGAACCACGCCACGCGCGCCCATCGACGCATTGTCGGCCGATTGCGCGAGGCGAAGTTGAGCGCGTGATCGTCATCCCGCGCTTCGTCGTCATCCCCGCGGAAGCGGGGATCCAGCACCGACGAGGCAATGGGCACGACACTGGCACGTTGATGCGTCAGGAGCTGGATCCCCGCCTTCGCGGGGATGACGGCGGCGGTGGGTGGCGGCGCGGCCGGAGTGCCGCGAGCGTGACGGTGATCGGCACCGACAGCAGGAGCCACGACAGCGCGTCGAAGGCGCCGTCGCCCACCAGCGCCGACACGAGACCGATGGCCGAGCCGGCGCCGATCGCGAGCGGCCACCGCCACGGGTGCCGCGCCGGGCGGCGATGTTCGCGCTGGCTCATCGCAGCCTCGCGCGGACCGCGGCGGCGTTCGGCCTCGGCGCGCGCGGCGCGTCGTCGTCATCGCCGGTGCGCATTGCTTGTGAATCGAGGGGAGACGGGCGGCGCTTGCGCAGCCACAGGTAGACGCCGCTCGCGAGCACGACGATCGCGATCACGTCGAGCAGCGCCCAGATGATCTTGAGCGGCATGCCGCCGTAGTCGCCGAAGTGAAGGGGCTGCGAAACGAGCAGGCTCGTGACGTACCACGGCAGGTCGCGCGAGTCGGTGAGCTCACCGGTCGCGGCATCGACGAGCGCGGGCCGCAGGAGCTTGGCGGTCAGCGGCGTCGCGCCGCGCATGAACACCGCGTAGTGATGCGGGCTCGACAGCGCCGTGCCCGGGAACGCGACGAACGCCAGCGTGCGATCGGGCATCGCCGCATTGGCGGTGTCGACCGCGCGCTGCAACGAGCCGACCTCCGACGCCGCGAGCGGCGGCTGGCCCCGGTAGGGCGCGATCATCGCCGCCATCTGGTCGTGTTGCCAGTAGCGGACGACGAGATCGGCCCAGGTGTTGACGATGCCGGTGACGCCGACCACGACCACCCATGCGACGGTGACGATGCCGAGCACGTTGTGCACGTCGAGCCAGTAGAGCCGGCGCGTGCGCTTGCGCACCGTCGCGAAGTCGATCTTGCGCATGTAGGGCTTGTAGACGACGACGCCGGAGACCACCGACGCGAGGAACACGAGGCCCATCAGCCCGAGGAAGAGCTTGCCGGGCAATCCCGCGAACATGTCCGT
>JAICUU010000174.1 GCA_025935675.1 Burkholderiales bacterium | reverse complement strand
CGGAGTGCGTAGCCGGCGCTTGGCTGCCGCGCGACGTTCGTTCAAACTGGCGCCATGACCGACGTCCACTGGTGGCTGTTCGTCCTCGCGTCGCTCGCGCTGATCCTGACCCCGGGCCAGGACATGATGCTCGTCATGTCGCGCTCGATCGCGCAGGGACGTGCCGCCGGCGTGGCGACTGCCGCGGGCGTCAGCGTCGGTCTCATCGGCCATACGATCCTCGTCACGCTCGGACTCGGCGCGGTGATCCTCGCCTCCGAGTGGCTGTTCGTCGCGCTGAAGCTGGTTGGCGCCGCGTACCTCGTCTGGCTCGGCGTGCAGCTCTTCCGCAACAAGGATGCGGCGCTCCGCGCCGACATTGCGTCGACGCGCGCGACGCGGCGACTCTTCCTCGACGGCGCGTTCTCCAACGTGTCGAACCCCAAGATCGCGGTGTTCTACTGGGCGTTCCTGCCGCAGTTCGTCGTGGCCGGCAGCACGCATGCCGCGTCCGCGATCTTCGCGATGGGCCTCGCGTTCGCGGCGCTCACGTTCATCGTCAAGGGACCGATCGCGCTCGTCGCCAGTGCGTTGTCCGGCTGGCTGCGCGCCCGGCCCGCCGCGTTGACCGGGTTGTACCGTCTGAGCGGTGCCGTGCTCGTCGCGCTTGGCGTGCGACTCGCCTTCGAGCGTCGGCCCTGACGAGCAGTCTCGACTGCCCAGCGTGTCGATGCCATCGAACGGTGTCGCCGAGCGACTCGCGATGCAACTCGTCGTTCCCGCGCTCGAGCACCTGCCGAGCTATGTCGAAGCGCTGAATCGCGGCTGGTCGCCGGACAACATTCGCGGCCGCGCCGCCGCCCTCGACGAGCTCGCCGAGATCGAAAAGGACCGCCAGGCATTCGTCGCGCGCCTCGTGGACCGCGAAGCGAAGGGCGCGCCGGTGACATTGCCGGACGGCAGCACCCGGCCGCGCCTCCCGGGCTATCGCCTGTGGATGTGGGACGGCGAGTTCTGCGGCTCCATCGGCCTGCGCTGGCAGGCGGGCACCAGCGAATTGCCCGAATGGGTGCTCGGTCACATCGGGTATGCGGTCGTGCCGTGGAAATCACGGCGCGGCTATGGAACGCTCGCGCTCGCGCAGATGCTGGAGAATGCGCGCGCCGAGGGCCTGGAGTACGTCGAGATCACGACGGACCTCGACAACGATGGGTCGCGACGCGTCATCGAGCGCAACGGCGGCGTGCTCGTCGGGCGTTTCCGGAAAGCGGCGCACTACGGCGGCAAGGAAAGCCTGCGCTATCGCATCGACCTGACCGTGACGCACGCGCTCGAGCAGACGCCATTCGATGATCATGACTGATGCGGTGACCAACGGCACGCGCGGCATCGCCCACGTCGACGCGATCAGCCTCTTCGTCGAGGACCTGCCGGCCGCCAAGGCGTTCTACGTCACCGCGTTTGCGGCGGACGTCGTCTACGAGGATTCCACATCGGTGGCGCTGCGCTTCGAGCGGCTCATCGTCAACCTGCTCGACGTGCGCAGCGCCCACGAGATCGTCGCGCCGGGCAAGGTAGGCGCCGCCGGCGCAGGCTCGCGGTTCCAGATGAGCGTATTCGTCGACGACGTCGACGCGACCTGCGCGATGTTGCGCTCGCGCGGCGTAGCGATCCTCGCGGGGCCGATCGACCGGCCGTGGGGGATGCGCACCGCGAACTTCGTCGATCCGTCGGGACACAGCTGGGAGATCGCGCAGCGTCTCGACTCCGCGCCTCAACCGGCGCCCGCACCATCGAACCCGACGACCGCGCCCACCGCGCGCGAGCTTGGCGCCACCACATCCGGCGAAGCGACGTCCGAACCGATCGTTCGCCGCCTCGTCCCGGGCGACGCCGCCGCCTATCGCGCGCTGATGCTCGACGGTTACGAGAAGCACCCGGACGCCTTCACGTCCACCGCCGCCGAGCGCGCCGCGCAGCCGCCCGCGTGGTGGCAGGCGCGGCTCGCCGCCGGCGCGGACGCCAACGATGTGGTGTTCGGCGCGTTCGTCGACGGGCGATTGATCGGTGCGGCCGGGCTCTCCGCCGAGACGCGCGACAAGACGAAGCACAAGGCCACGCTCTTCGGCATGTACGTGCCGGCTGCGTTTCGTGGGCGCGGCGTCGGCCGCCGGCTCGTCGACGCAGTGCTCGATCACGCCGGCGAGCGCGGCACGCGCGTCGTGCAACTCACGGTGACGGAAGGCAACGACGGCGCACGCGGATTGTACGAGCGCTGCGGCTTCGCCGCGTTCGGCGTCGAGCCGATGGCGATGGCGCTCGGCCCGGCGTGGCACGCCAAGGTCCACATGTGGTGCGACGTCGCCGTGCGCGACGCTTCGCGTCGACCCATCGAGGAGAATCCATGACGCCTTCACCCCGCGACGAGCGCTCCTTCCTGCGCGCCGTGCTGCTCGGCGGCAGCATCGGCGGCGCGCTCGACATCCTGTTCGCGATGTCGTTCGCCGGCTTCTACGGCGTCGGCCCGGTGCGGGTGCTGCAGACGGTGGCCAGCGGCCTCCTCGGCGACGCCGCGTTCGCCGGCGGCGCGCCGGCGGCCATCACCGGCTTCGCCTGCCACTTCCTGCTGTCGTGGCTGTGGGCGGCGCTCCTCGTCGCGGCCGCGCTGCGCTATCCGATGCTCGTGCGGCGGCCGCTCGTTGCCGCGATCGTGTTCGGCATCGTCGTCTTCCTGGCGATGCGGCTCGCCGTGCTGCCGCTGTCCGCGTATCCGCGGCCGGTGCGGTTTCCGCCGCTCGCGAGCGCGCTCGACCTCTGCTCGCACATGTTCCTGTTCGCGTGGCCGATTGTGTGGGCGGCGAGCCGCGCGGTGATCGCGCGCGCCGCGGGGCGGTCCGCCGCCGCGGGAGCGCCGCCGGGACTATGATGGCCGGCTCGTGGATCGAAAAACGCCGCCCATGAACGACGTCGTCGCACCGGCGCGCATCGCCAAGGGCCTCACCGAGCTCTGGTCGCCGCGCGTCGTCGCCGAGCTCGACGATTCGTACGTCAAGGTCGCCAAGCTGCACGGCTCGCTCGCCTGGCACAGCCACGACGACGAGGACGAGCTCTTCTACGTGCTCGACGGCACGCTGCGCATCGAGATGGAGGCGCGCACCGTCGTGCTCGGCCGCGGCGACGTGTTCGTCGTGCCGAAGGGCGTGCGCCACAACCCGGTCGCCGAGGAGGAATGCCTCGTCATGCTGGTCGAGCGCAAGTCGACGCTGCACACCGGCAACGAAACGAGCGAGCGCACGCGCAGCGTGGCGGAGCAGTTGCGGCCGGTGTAGCGCTCCGGTCCGGCCCGACCCAGGCGATGCAGCCGCGCAGTTCACTGTCGCCGATGAATCGCACGGTCGCCGCCGTCCTCGCGCTCGTCTGGATCGTCGTCGGCGTCGTCTCGCTGGTGCTGTCGCTCGTCCACGAGCGCTGGCTGCTGGCGCTGCTGGCCGTCGTCGCGATCCTGTACGGCGTGGCCTGGATGCGCGTCGCCGTGCATGGGCGACTGTTGCGCGGGCGCGATCTCGTGACGCCCTGGCGGGCGCCGCGACCCGGCGCCGACGAGCGCGAGGCCGGGTGACCGACACCGGCGTCGCGCAGGTGCGTCCCTACGTCGACGCCGATTTCGACGAGTTTCCCGAGGCGCAGCGCAGCGGCATCGGCAGCGTATTGCTGCGCGCGGCGCACGCGCTCTCGCCCGCCGAGCTGCGGCTCTGCACGTTCCGGCGCAACGCACCGGCACGCGCGTTCTATGCGAAGCATGGCTTCGCCGAAATCGCATTCGGCGTGAGCCCTGCGCCCGAGTCGGAGCCGGATGTCGAGCTCCGGCGTCCCGCGTGACGCTGGCGGGGGCGACGCGATTATCATGTAGCGACGCGCAACGAGCGGCCGGTCATGCTGCTCGACCGGCAATCCCAGACCTACGGCAAGGCCGCGCTCGTCGCGTCCGTGCTCGCCGGAGAACGCCATGTCCAAGCTTCGCGTCCTGAGCTTCACGGTCTCGCTCGACGGCTTCGGCGCCGGTCCCGGGCAGGACCTCGAGCACCCGCTCGGCATCGGCGGTCCCGAGGCGTTCGACTGGTTCTTCCACACGCGCACGTTCCAGCGGATGCACGGCAACGGCGAGGGCGAGGCGAATGCCGATGACGCGTTCGCCGCGCGAAGCTTCGACAACATCGGCGCGTGGATCATGGGCCGCAACATGTTCGGGCCGATCCGCGGGCCCTGGCCCGACGACAAGTGGAAGGGCTGGTGGGGCGACGAGCCGGTCTATCACGTGCCGGTGTTCGTGCTGACGCATCACGCGCGCGCACCGATCGAGATGAAGGGCGGCACGACGTTCCATTTCGTCACCGACGGCATCAGCGCCGCGCTGTCGCGCGCCAGGGCTGCCGCGGGCGGCAAGGACGTGCGCGTCGGCGGGGGCGTGTCGACGATCCGCCAGTACCTCGCGGCGCGCCTGATCGACGACCTGCATCTCGTCGTCTCGCCGGCACTGCTCGGCCGCGGCGAGGCGCTGTTCGCCGGGCTCGACCTGCGCTCGCTCGGCTACACCTGCGAGCGGCACGCGCCGGGGGATCGCGCCGCCGCGCACGTGTTCCTGCGCAAGACGTCATAGCGCGCACTGCGCGCAGGCCCCGACGGCATGCGACTGTGGACGCTCCATCCACGACATCTCGACAGCGCCGGCCTGACCGCCGTGTGGCGCGAGGCGCTGCTCGCGCAAGCCGTGCTGCGCGGTCGCACGCGGGGCTATCGCCACCATCCGCAGCTCGCGCGCTTCCGCGCGGCACCCTCGCCGCGCGCCGCGATCAACGCGTATCTCGCGGGCGTGCACGCGGAGGCCTCGGCGCGCGGCTATCGCTTCGACCGCGGCAAGCTCGGCCGGACAGGAGCAGCGGAACCGCTCGTCGCCACCCGCGGCCAGCTCGACTACGAGTGGCTGTGGCTCCTCGACAAGCTGCGCCGGCGCAGTCCCGACGCGTGGCGCCGGGCGCGCGCATGCCCCGCGCCCGACGCGCATCCGCTGTTCACGATCGTCGATGGCCCCGTCAGCGACTGGGAGCGCAACGTCGGCAGTCGCGGCGCATGATCGATATCCTCCGGCGCGACACCGTAATGACTGCGCGAAATGTCGTCGCACGACACATTTTCCAATTGAGGCGAACGCCATGCTGAAGATCCTCGGCCGCTCCTCGTCGATCAACGTGCGCAAGGTGCTGTGGACCTGCGGCGAGATCGGCATTCCCTACGAACAGGAAGCCTGGGGAATCGGCTTTCGCGCGACCGATGCGCCGGAGTTCCGCGCGCTCAATCCCAACGCCCTCGTGCCGGTGATCAAGGACGGCGCGTTCGTGCTGTGGGAATCGAACACGATCTGCCGCTATCTCGCCGCGCGCGACGCGCGCACCGATCTCCTGCCGAGCGCGCCGGCGGCGCGCGCGGTCGTCGAGCAGTGGATGGACTGGCAGGCCGGCGAGCTCAACAACGCGTGGCGCTACGCGTTCATGGCGCACGTGCGCAAGAGTCCCGCGCACGCCGATCCGGCATCGATCAAGGCGAGCGTCGCGAGCTGGAACCGGCACATGGCGCTGCTCGACGAGCGGCTCGAGCGTACCGGGGCATGGGTCGCCGGCGCGGCGTTCACGCTCGCCGACATCGTGATCGGCCTCGCCGTGCACCGCTTCATGCGCACGCCCATCGAGCGCGCCACGCTGCCGGCGGTCGATGCCTACTACGACCGCCTGCGGGAGCGGCCCGCCTCGATGCCGCACATCGCGGACGACGTGCCCTAGCCGCTGGCGCAGCCGCTTGGCGATCGGCCGCGATCGGCGTAGAAATACGGCTATCGGGCGGCCGCGAGGTCGATCAAGGCGCGACGTGCCCAGGATAGCGGCGTGGAGAACGATCCGGTGAGCGCATTCGTCGTCCTCGTCATTTTGCCGGTGCTGGTCGGCGTCGCCGCCGAGGCGCTGTTCCGCGAGCCGCGGCGCGCATCGCTGGCCGCCGTCATCGCGACCGCGGTCGTCACCTGCCTCGCCGTGCTGATCCTCGACCGCGGCGATTCGTGGAGCTGGATCGCCGGCCTCATGGTGCTGCCGCTGTCGATCGCGCTGGCCGTCGCCGCGACGCTCGTCTGCGACGGGCGCCTCCACATGCCGCCGCGGCACGCCAACCGCCATTCGCACTGAGCCCTCGCCGTCGCGCAGCGCCGCGGCATGCGCGTGATCCGCACGCCGCGCCTCGCGCTCGAGCCGCAAGTCGCCGCGCACGCCGAGGCGATGGTCGACGTGCTGAGCGACCCGGCCATCTACGAGTACGAGAACGCGCCGCCGTCGTCCGTCGAATGGCTGCGCGAGCGCTACCGCAAGCTCGAATCGCGCCGCTCCGGTGACGGTCGCGAGCAGTGGCTCAACTGGGTGATGCGCATGAACGACGGCCGCCTCATCGGCTATGTGCAGGCCACGGTGACCGACGACGGCGCGGCGGCGATCGCCTATGAGCTCGGCAGCGCGTGGTGGGGACAGGGGCTGGCGAGCGAAGCCGTGACGGCGATGATCGAGGCGCTGCGCGACGACTACGCCGTGCATCGGCTGTCCGCCGTCTTCAAATCCGCCAACGCACGCTCCCGCCGGCTTCTCGACCGGCTCGGCTTCACCGCGGCGTCGGCCGATGACGAAAGTGCCGCCGACATCGAGCCCGACGAGTCGCTGATGCTGCGTACAATCGCGCCGTGATTGCGCTCTACCGCAACCTCTTCCCGGCGATGTGGCTCGCATGGGCGCTCTACTGGTGGATCTCCTCGCGCGACGTCAAGGCGGAAGTGCGCCGCGAGCCCGCGGCGTCGCGCGCGGCACACGTCATCCCGCTGGCGATCGCCGCGCTGCTCTTGTGGTGGCCGCGGATGAACGTGCCGGTGCTCGACCTGCGCTACGTCCCGCCCGGCCCCGGGCCGTTCTGGATCGGTGCCGCGGTGACCGCCGCGGGCCTGCTCTTCTGCGTCTGGGCGCGGCTGCACATCGGCCGCAACTGGAGCGGCATCGTCACGCTGAAGG
>JAICUU010000218.1 GCA_025935675.1 Burkholderiales bacterium | reverse complement strand
GAGCGCAAGCACGCAGCCCGCGACGATCGCCAGCGTGAACGCCAGCGCGAGCGCCATCACCGACAGCCGCCCGGCGCCATAGCCGATGACGAGCCACGCGACGACGAGCGGCACGGCGAACGCCGCGACGACGACCGCGGTGCATTTCGCGCGGTACGACGACAACAGCGGGAAGCTCGCGAGCAGGCGGTAGAGGCCGTAGCTTCGGCGGGCGGGCGTGTCCATGACGGCGCCGGTGGCGGTATCGGCTGTATCCTACCGCGCGTGCGGCGGGCTTCGCCAGCGTGGCGGCCCGCGGCCGCGCTCGCTCCCTGCGCGACGCAGCGGCCAAGCAACACGCCCGTTGCTAGAATCGCTGGCGCCGCCCGGGTGGTGAAACTGGTAGACACAAGGGACTTAAAATCCCTCGGCCGCAAGGCCGTGCCGGTTCGAGTCCGGCCCTGGGCACCACCGATCGCCGCCGCGCCTAGACGCGCCGCAACCCACCCATCCGCGCCAGATCGGCGATCACCTTCTGCATCGACTCGACCGCGCCGCTCGACGAGCTCACCACCCCCTGCAGCGCGCGGATCACGTTCTGCGCCTGCGACATGTCGGGCATCATCGCCATCGCCGCGCGCGCCTCCTTGACGCCCGGCACGTCGCCGACCTGCGCCTCGATCAGCGCGAACAGCCGCTTCTGGATCTCGACGATCAGGTCGAACATCTGGCTCCAGTAGCCCATCGCGTGCTCGATCGCGTCGCGGGCCGCGACCTGGCCGGCCGCCATCACGGCGTCGGGCGTGCGCGCGGCCGCGACGTTACGCGCCTGGCGCTCGCCGAACGCGCGAACCTCCTGGACGCCGGCGAGCGAGAGCTTCTGCACGCGCGCGCTCGATTCGAGCGCGGCATTGATGACGTCGAGCGCCATCCGCGCGTTGGCCTTGTAGAGCGCGATCGCCTGCTCGGGCGTGAGCACCTTCGCCTGGCGCATCAGCGAGGCGATGTCCGGCGCAGCGGGCCTGGCGGCGGTGTGTCCAGTATCAGCGCGAGTGGCACCCGGCGTCGGGCGCCGGCGCGTACGCTTCGCCGCCACCTTGCGCGTGGCCGGCGCCTTCGCGCGTTTCGTTGTCGATGCGGAGGTTCGCCCACCTGCCTTGCGGGCCTTCGTGCCAGCACGCGTCGCCATCGTTGCCCCCTCCCGAAAATGCCGACGCATTCGATCAGACGCCGAATGCGGCGCGCCGTCAAGCGCGGGTGTCACGTGCTACCATGGCGCAGATGGCAGTATCGAATGTCCCGCGGCGCCCCGGCGCCGCGTTGCAATTGCGGCGCGCGCAATGATCTCGCACGAGGAAGTCATCCTGCGGCTGGTGATCGCGGCGGCGCTCGGCAGCATCATCGGCATCGAGCGCGAGCGCCTCGCGTGGGTCGCGGGCCTGCGCACGCACATGCTGGTGTGCGTCGGCTCGGCGCTGATGATGATCGTCTCGGCGTTCGGTTTCGGCGATGTCCTCGGTCACGATCACATCGTGCTCGATCCCTCGCGGATCGCCGCGCAGGTCGTCAGCGGCATCGGCTTCCTCGGCGCCGGCACGATCCTGCTGCGCCAGGACACGATCCGCGGGCTCACGACCGCGGCGAGCCTCTGGACCGTCGCCGGCATCGGCCTTGCCGTGGGCGGTGGCATGTACGTCGCCGGATTCGGTGCGACGGTGCTGATCTTCCTGATCCTCGCCGGCATCAAGCCGCTCGAGCGGCGCTTTTGGAGCGGTGCGCGGCAGGCGCACGTGGTGTCGATCGTCGTCGAGCGCGACACGCCGTCGATCGAGGCGATCGAGAGCGCGCTGCGCGAGATGCCGCTCACCATCCAGACGCTGTCGCTCCTGCCGGGCCAGAAGGAGGACGAGCAGGAGATGCAGGTCCTTCTCACGCGCATCCCGCAGTCGGAGCTCGTCAACGTGACGAAGCGCGTCGCCGAGTTTCCGGGCGTGCGCCGGGTCACGCTCGGCGAGCGCTGACGGCGGTTACGTCGGATACGACCTCGGCGAGTGCCGAAGCCGCCGCGTGGCCGCGCCCCCGGCACGCGTCAGTGATGCTTGAAGTACTGGACGGCGCGCTCGTGCGCCTCCGCCTTGGCGCGCGACTTGAACGTGCCGAGGTTGCGGCGCTTGCCGGTCTTCGGGTCGGTCTTGCGCGAATACAGCCGGTATTCGCCGGAGCGGAGCTTGCGGATCATCGCGATCTCCTCGTGAAGGATTGCCGTCGCGTCACGCGCGAGCCTGCGGCAGGTATTTGTCGACGGTGATCGGCAGGTCGCGCACGCGCACGCCGCAGGCGTGGAACACCGCGTTGTCGATCGCCGCCGCCACGCCGGTGATGCCGATCTCGCCGATGCCGCGGATGCCGAGCGGATTGAAGCGCGTGTCGGGAAAGTCGACGAACGTGACGTCGAGCTCGCCGATGTCGGCGTTGACCGGCACGTGGTACTCGGCGAGGCTCGCATTGGCGAAGTGGCCGGTCGCGAGGTCGAGCAGCGATTCCTCGGTCAGCGCGAGGCCCACGCCCCAGACGATCCCGCCGCGCAGCTGCGACAGCGCAGTGCGCGCGTTGAGGCGCGTGCCGACATCGTAGGTCCCGACGATGCGCGGGATGCGGATGCGGCCGATCCACGGGTCGATTCTCACCTCGGCGAACACCGCGCCGAACGAGTGCGCGGCATAGGTCGTCTTCTCGTCGCCGGGCTTCGATTCGGCGGCGGCGTCGAGCGGCACGCCGCGCCGGCCCGCGAACGCCGCGAGCGATTCGCTGCGACCGTCGGCCGCGACGATGCGGCCGTCGTCGATCGCAAGCTCGGAGGGCGCGACGCCGTAGTGCGCCGACTGCGGATCGCGCACGACCGCCGCCAGGATGCGCGCGCGCAGCGCGTCGCAGGCGGCCTTCACCGCGGGCGCCACGCTTGCCGCGGTCGTCGAGCCGCCGGACACCGGCGCGCGCGGCAGCGCCGTGTCGCCGAGCAGGAAGCGCACCGACGCCGGCGGCACGCCGAGCGACTGCGCGGCGACCTGCGTCATCACCGTGTACGTGCCCGTGCCGAGCTCCTGCGAGCCCGACGCGACGATGAACGTGCCGTCGGTCCACAGCCGCGCGCTCGCCTGCGCGGCTTGGCGGTGCGCGGGATACGTCGCGGTCGCCATGCCGTAGCCGACCCACGCGTCACGCGTGCGCATCGAGCCCGGGAGCGGATCGCGGTTGCGCCAGCCAAAGCGCGTCGCGGCCGAGTCGTAGCATTCGAGCAGGTGCTTGCTCGTCCACGGCTTGCCGTCCTGCGGATCGGCGTCGGCGTGATTGCGCATTCGCAGCTCGACCGGATCCATCGCCAGCGCGTAGGCGAGCTCGTCCATCGCCACCTCGAATGCGAACGTCCCGGTCGCCTCGCCGGGCGCGCGCTGGAACGTCGGCGTGCCCACGTCGAGCTTGACGAGGCGCTGCGTGGTGTTGGCGTTCGGGCAGGCGTAAAGCATCCGCGTCGGCACCGATGACGGCTCGACGAAATCCTCGATCGCAGACGTGTGCGAGATCACCGCGTGGCGGATCGCCGTGAGCGTGCCGTCGCGCGTCGCGCCGAGCGCGATGCGCTGCTCGGTGCGCGGCCGCCCGCCCGCCGGCCCGAACATCTGCCACCGCGCGAGCACGAGCTTGACCGGGCGATCGACGGCGCGGGCACACATCGCTGCCAGCGCGACGTGCGACCACATCGACCCCTTGCAGCCGAAGCCGCCGCCGACGAACGGCGAGATCACGCGCACCTTCGCCGCGTCGATGCCGAGCACCTTCGCGATCGTCTCGCGCACACCCGACACGTACTGCGTCGCGTCGTGCAGCGTCAGCGTGCCGTCCTGCCAATGCGCGATCGTCGCGTGCGGCTCCATCGGATTGTGATGCTGCATCGGCGTCGTATAGGTGGCGTCGATGCGCACGTCGGCCGCCGCGTAGCCGGTGTCGAAGTGGCCGCGATGCAGGTCGACGGGCCCCTGCAGCAGCTTCGCCGGCGGATACGCCGTAGCCCTCGCCGCGTCGAAGTCGAGCGTCGCCGCATCGGCCGCGTACGTCGCGCGCACGAGGTCGGCGGCGGCCTGTGCCTGCTCGAACGTGTCCGCCACCACGACCGCGATCGGCTGGCCGTTGTAATGCACGTCGGCATCCTGCAAGAGCGTCAGCACCCGTCCCGCCGGCGGGTTCACGCCTGCGCGACCGCCTTGCGGCAGCCGGGGCGCGTTCTCGTGCGTCATCACGAGGAGGACGCCGGGCGCGTGCGCCGCGCGGCTCGCGTCGAGCGCCGCCACGCGGCCGCGCGCGATCGTGCTCTGCACGATCACCGCGTGGCACAGGCCGGGCAGCGCGAACTCGGCGGCGTAGCGCGCGCCGCCGGTGACCTTCTGCACGCCGTCGGTGCGATCGAGCGCCGCGCCGATCACCCTGTTCATGAGACACTCCGCTCCATCGCCAGCGTGAGCGCGCGCGACACGGCGCGCTCGCCGAGACCGATCTTGAAGGCGTTGTCGCGCAACGGCACCGCGCCGGCAAGTGCGCGGCGCCCCGCGTCGTCGAACGCCGTGGCGCCGGCTGCCTGGCCGGCCAGCGCGCGCTCCGCATCGGTCGCGCGCCACGGCTTGTGCGCGACGCCGCCAAGTGCGATCCGCGCGCTGGCGACGCGTCCGCCCTCGACGTCGAGCGCGACCGCCGCCGACACCAAGGCGAACGCGTAGCTCGCGCGGTCACGAAGCTTGAGGTACTGCACGTGGCGCCGGTAGCGCGGCGGCGGCAGCTCGACCGCCGTCACGAGCTCGTCGTCGGCGAGCTCGGTGTCCTGCCATGGCGTATCGCCGGGCAGTCGGTGGAACGCCGTCATCGCGATGCGCCGCTCGCCGCGGCGGCTTCGCGCAACGACGGTGGCATCGAGCGCGGCGAGCGCCACGCACATGTCGGACGGATGCACGGCAACGCACGCTTCGCTCGCGCCCAGCACCGCGTGAATGCGATTGTGCCCGGCGCGCGCGCCGCATCCGGAGCCGGGCGCGCGTTTGTTGCAGGCCGGGAATGCGGTGTCGGCGAAGTAGTAACAGCGCGTGCGCTGCAGAAGGTTGCCGCCGACGCTCGCCATGTTGCGAAGCTGCGGTGTCGCCCCGGCGAGGAGCGCTAGCGACAGCAGCGGGTAATCGCGCCGCACGCGCATGTCGTTGGCGAGGTCGCTGTTGCGCACCAGCGCGCCCACGCGCAGCCCGCCATCGGGTGTCGCCTCGATCGCGTCGAGTGGCAGCCGGTTGATGTCGACAATGCGCGAAGGCGCTTCGATGCCGCCTTTCATCAGGTCGACGAGGTTGGTGCCGCCGGCGAGGCAGCGGGTGCCCGCGCCCAGCATCGCCACGGCGTCATCGACGCGCGTCGCGGCGACGTAGTCGAACGCGCGCATCAGGCGACCTTGGTGGGGCGCGCGACGTCGCGCACCGCGGCGACGATGCCGGCGTACGCGCCGCAGCGGCAGAGGTTG
>JAICUU010000162.1 GCA_025935675.1 Burkholderiales bacterium | reverse complement strand
GCCACCGCTGGATCCGCGCCTTCGCGGGGATGACGAAGCTGGCGTTACGGCTGGATCCCCGCGTTCGCGGGGATGACGGCAGGGAGGCGTCAGCCGGCCGTGGCCTCGCCGGTGCGCACGCGCCCGACCGCCTCGTTCCACCCGGCGACGAGCTCGGCGACCTTGTCGCGCGGCATCGCCGGCACGAAGCGGCGATCGACCTGCCAGTTCGCGCCGACCTCGGCATCGTCTTTCCAGTAGCCGGTGGCGAGTCCCGCGAGGTACGCAGCGCCGAGCGCGGTGGTCTCGGCGACGCGCGGGCGCACCACCGGCACGCCGAGCACGTCGGCCTGGAACTGCATCAGGAAATTGTTGGCGGTGGCGCCGCCGTCGACGCGCAGTTGCTGCAACTCGACGCCGGCGTCCATCTGCATCGCGCGCAGCACGTCGGCGCTCTGGAACGCGATCGACTCGACCGCGGCGCGCGCGATGTGCGCCGTGGTCGTGCCGCGCGTGAGCCCGACGATCGCGCCGCGCGCATGCGGGTCCCAGTGCGGCGCGCCGAGCCCCGCGAACGCCGGCACGAAGTACACGCCGCCGGTGTCGGGCACGCTCGTCGCCATCGCCTCGACCTCGGAGGCGCTGCGCACCGCCTTGAGGCCGTCGCGCAGCCATTGCACGACGGCGCCGGCGATGAACACCGAGCCCTCGAGCGCATAGTCGCGCACGCCGCCGCGCTCCCATGCGACGGTGGTCAGCAGGTTGTGCGTCGACGCCACCGGCTTGGGGCCGGCGTTCATCAGCATGAAGCAGCCGGTGCCGTAGGTGTTCTTGGCCATGCCGGGCGAAAGGCACGCCTGCCCGAACAGCGCCGCCTGCTGGTCGCCGGCAATGCCCGCGATGGGGATGCGCGCGCCGTCTATCGAGACCTCGGCGCACACGCCCGTCGACGGCACGACGCGCGGCAGCATCGAGCGCGGCACGCCGAACAGCGCGAGGAGCTCGTCGTCCCATGCGCCGCGGTGGATGTCATAGAGCATCGTGCGGCTCGCGTTGGTCGCGTCGGTCACGTGCGCCGCGCCGCCGGTGAGCTGCCAGATCAGCCACGTGTCGACGGTGCCGAACGCGAGCTCGCCCTTCGCCGCGCGCTCTTTCGCGCCGGGGACATTCCCGAGCAGCCACTTCAATTTGCTCGCCGAGAAATACGCGTCGATGACGAGGCCGGTCTTCGCCGCGATCATCGGTCCGTGCCCTGCGGCGCGCAGCCGGTCGCAGATGTCGGCGGTGCGCCGGTCCTGCCAGACGATCGCGTTGGCGATCGGCGTGCCGGTCTTGCGATCCCAGACGAGCGTGGTCTCGCGCTGGTTGGTGATGCCGATCGCGGCGATGTCGCGCGTCGCGATGCCCGACTTGGCGAGGACCGCGTGCATGACACCCGACTGCGACGCCCAGATCGCCTTCGGATCGTGCTCGACCCAGCCCGGCTTCGGGAAGATCTGCGCGAACTCGGCCTGCGACTTCGCCACGACGGTGCCGGAATGATCGAAGACGATGGCGCGGGAGCTCGTGGTCCCCTGGTCGAGCGCGAGTACGTACACAAAAGCTCCTCGAAGGCCGCGCGGCGCGGCAAAGCCCGCTAAAATGCGGTTTTCCGCAATTGTAGTCGTCGGCACGCGTCGCGAAGCGCGACGATCCGTTCCCAATGCCGCTTCCCCCACCCGCCGGTCGCAAGCGCCTGCACACGCGCAGCGTCGTCTGCGAATGCTTCGCGCGCGACGACGGCCTCTTCGACCTCGAGGCGCGCTTGGCCGACGTCAAGGATCATCGCTACGAGCTCATGGCCGGCGCGCGCGAGGCAGGCGAGCCGGTGCACGACTTCACGGTGCGCGCGACGATCGACCGCGACTTCGTCATCCATGCGATATCGACCTCGATGGACCGCGTCCCTTATCCCGGCGGCTGCGACGAAATCGCCGATGCCTACGCGAAGCTCGTCGGCACGAGCCTGATCCGCCATTTCCGCATGGCGGTCCACGAGGCGATGGGAGGCGTCAAGGGTTGCACGCACGTGACGGAGCTCCTCGGGTATCTTCCAACCACGGCGATCCAGGCGTTCGCCGGGCTCACCCGTGAGATCCACGGCGACGCCAAGCCGTTCCAGCTCGACCGCTGCCACGCGCTCGAGACGACGTCGGAAACCGTGCGCCGCTACTACCCGGCGTGGTATCGCGGCTCCGACGGCTGATTTCGCAGCAATTCCCTGGCGAACAATGCGTCGCCGATCAACCTGGCCGTACGCAGCATCGGAGACCGATCGATGAAGATCCACGAGTACCAGGGCAAGGAAATCTTCCGCCGTTACGGCATGAGCGTGCCGCGCGGCATCCCGGCGTTCAGCGTCGACGAGGCGGTGGCGGCGGCGAAATCGCTGGGCGGCCCGGTGTGGGTCGTGAAGGCGCAGATCCACGCCGGCGGCCGCGGCAAGGGCGGCGGTGTCAAGGTCGCGAAGTCGCTCGACGACGTCAAGGCGCGCGCCTCCGAGATCCTCGGCATGCAGCTCGTCACGCACCAGACCGGCCCCGCCGGACAGAAGGTGCGCCGGCTCCTGATCGAGGAGGGCGCCGACATCCGCAAGGAGCTCTACGTCGGCATGGTGGTCGACCGCGCGTCGCAGCGCGTCGTGCTGATGGCGAGCTCGGAAGGCGGCATGGACATCGAGGAGGTTGCCGCGAAAACGCCGGAAAAGATCGAGCGCGTGACGATCGATCCGAAGACGGGGCTCACCGACGCCGACGCCGACGACGTCGCGCGCAAGATCGGCGTGCCGGAGGGTGGCATCGGCCAGGCGCGCACGATCCTGCAGGGCCTCTACCGCGCGTTCGACGAGACCGACGCATCGCTCGCCGAGATCAACCCGCTCGTGATCACCGGCGACGGCAAGGTGATCGCGCTCGACGCCAAGCTCAACTTCGACGACAACGCGCTGTTCCGCCATCCCGACATCGTCGAGATGCGCGACCTGGACGAGGAGGATCCCAACGAGATCGCCGCCTCGAAGTTCGACCTGTCGTACATCTCGCTCGACGGCAACATCGGCTGCCTCGTCAACGGCGCCGGCCTCGCGATGGCGACGATGGACGTGATCAAGCTGTACGGCGGCGAGCCCGCCAACTTCCTCGACGTCGGCGGCGGCGCGACCGCCGAGAAGGTGACCGAGGCGTTCAAGATCATGCTGCGCAATCCGCATCTCAAGGCGATCCTCGTCAACATCTTCGGCGGCATCATGAAGTGCGACACCATCGCCGAGGGCGTGATCGCCGCATCGAAGGCGGTCGGCCTCAAGGTGCCGCTGGTGGTGCGGATGAAGGGCACCAACGAGGAGCTCGGCCGCAAGATCCTCGCCGACTCGGGCCTGCCGATCATCAGCGCGAACGACATGGCGCAAGCCGCCGAGAAAGTCGTCGCCGCCGCCAAGGGGGCCTCGAAATGAGCATCCTCGTCGACCGCAACACGAAAGTGATCACGCAGGGGATCACCGGCAAGACCGGCCAGTTCCATACGCGCATGTGCCGCGACTACGCGAACGGCCGCGCGGCGTTCGTCGCCGGCGTCAATCCGAAGAAGCCGGGCGAGTCGTTCGAGGGCATTCCGATCTACGCGACGGTGAAGGAGGCCAGGGCCGCGACCGGCGCGACCGTGTCGGTGATCTACGTGCCGCCGCCCTTCGCCGCCGCGGCGATCGACGAGGCGGTCGATGCGGGCCTCGACCTCGTCGTGTGCATCACCGAGGGCATCCCGGTGCGCGACATGATCCGCACTCGCGATCGCATGCGCGGCAGGAAGACGCTGCTGCTCGGGCCCAACTGCCCGGGCGTGATCACGCCCGACGAGATCAAGATCGGCATCATGCCCGGCCACATCCACAGGAAGGGCCGCATCGGCGTGGTGTCGCGCTCGGGCACGCTCACCTACGAAGCGGTGGGACAGCTCACCGAGCTCGGCCTCGGCCAGTCGACCGCGGTGGGCATCGGCGGCGACCCGGTCAACGGGCTCAAGCACATCGACATCCTCAAGCGCTTCAACGACGATCCCGAGACCGACGCCGTGATCATGATCGGCGAGATCGGCGGCGGCGACGAGGAAGCCGCCGCGGCGTGGGTCAAGGCCAACATGAAGAAGCCGGTGGTCGGGTTCATCGCCGGCGTCACCGCACCGCCCGGCAAGCGCATGGGCCACGCCGGCGCGATCATCTCCGGCGGCAAGGGCACGGCGCAGGAGAAGCTCGCCGCGATGGAGGATGCCGGCATCAAGGTGACGCGCAACCCGGCGGAGATGGGCAAGCTCCTCAAGTCGGTGCTCTAGCGTGTTCGCGGAGCTCTCCCAACCGCAGTTCTGGGTGGCTGCGGTCGAGATCGTCATCGTCAACATCCTCCTGTCCGGCGACAACGCCGTCGTCATCGCGCTCGCCTGTCGCAACCTGCCGCCGGCGCAGCGCAAGTGGGGCGTGTTCTGGGGCGCGTTCGGCGCGATCGCATTGCGTGTCGTGCTCACGGTGTTCGCCGTGTCGCTGCTCGACCTGCCGTGGCTCAAGCTCGTCGGCGGGCTTTTGCTGCTGTGGATCGGCGTCAAGCTGATCGCGGAGGAGGAGGGCGAGGGCGGGGAGGTCGAGGGCAGCAACCGCCTCATGTCGGCGGTGAAGACCGTCGTCGTCGCCGACCTCGTGATGAGCCTCGACAACGTGCTCGGCGTGGCCGCCGCCGCCAACGGCAGCCTCGTGCTGCTCGTGTTCGGCCTCCTCGTGTCGGTGCCGCTCGTCATCGCCGGCAGCGCGCTGATCCTCAAGTTGATCGAGCGCTTCCCGATCCTGATCGTCGGCGGCGGCGCGTTGCTCGGCTACATCGCCGGCGAGATGTTCGTGCGCGAGCCGGTGCTGATGCCGTGGCTCGAGGCGCGCGGTCACTGGACCCACTGGGGCGTGCCGGTCGCGTGCGCGGTGCTGGTCGTCGCCGTGGCGAAGGTGATGGAGCGGCGCCGGGGGTAGGCCGTCTGGCCGAGCGCGAGATGGTGGCGAATCGGAGTATTCTGGTCGCCATGAAAGTCGCAACGGGCAAGGTGGTCGGCGGAAAGGTCATTCTCGAGGGCGTATTCCTCGAGGAAGGCTCATCCGTCACGGTCCTTGCGAATGACGACGATGGCAGCTTCGAGCTCACGCGCGAGCAAGAAGGCGAGTTGCTGTTGTCGATTGCCGAGGCCAATTGTGGGGACGCGATTCCGGCCGACGAGGTCCTCGCGAAGCTCGCCCGCCGTCACGGCTGAACGCATGTGAAGGTTCGCGTCACCCGGCGCGCGCAAGCCCAGATTGATCGCGCGGCGCGCTGGTGGGACGACAATCGCGACCGCGCGCCCAATGCCTTCGACGAGGATCTGGCGAAGGCCTTCTCGTTGCTCAGCGCGGAACCGCGGATCGGCTTGCGCGTGCCAAGTGCACGCGTCGCTGGAATACGGCGACTCCACCTTGCTCGCATCCGTTACTACCTTTTCTATCGAATTCGAGCAGACGTTGTCGAGGTTTTGGCGTTGTGGCATGCCAGCCGTGGCAGCGGACCCGAGCTGTGAGGTCCCGGGGGCGGTGGGCTGAAATGTAACGTGTTACATTTCATCGATGCCTCGCCCCCGCATCCATGCTGATTCCTCGCCCGCCGCACGCATGCGCCGGTCGCGGCAGGCTCTCGCTCAACGCGGCGGCAAGCTCGCACAGGTCCGCCTCGATGCGGCCGGCAAACGCGGGCTCGCGGCCTTGGAGCTCATCACTCAGGCAGCATCGGCGGGTGATGCCATCGCGGCCGCTGCCGAAGTAGTCGCCAGCCGCCATCGCTTTCCGCTGCGCCTCTCACGCGACCAGGAGATGGAGATTGCGCGTCTCGCACTTGGACCCTGGACTGCGGCGCGGTTCCGCTCGCTCGGTCACGCCGACGCGTTCATGGCCGGCATCGCCATCGCGCTGGCGGGTGATCGCGATCTGCCGCGCGCGACGCTGCTCGCCGTCGCGCGCGAGATCGCTCCGCACGTCGTCGAGGAGGAGGGCTACCGGCGCTGGCTCGATGCGACGCCGTTGACACTGCCCCGCCTCGTGAAGCTCGTGCGCACCGAGCGAGCGATCGCAGCGGCGCATCGCTTCGCCGGCGCGGCTCGCGGAGATAACACGACAGCGAAGGTTTCCAATGTCTGGGATGCATTGGCCAATACACCCGCGCAAGCGGCCAAGCTCGCGTTGCGTAGTGAACTGCTGCGTGACCTTCAGGCCTTGATCTCGGCGTCGAAGTGGACGCAAGCACAGGCGGCGAAGCGGTGCGGCCTTAGCCAACGCCGGATCAACGACCTCATGCGCGGGCGCATTTCCAAATTCTCCCTCGATGCGCTCGTCAATATCGCTGGCGCGCTCGGCCGACGGGTCCACCTCGAGCTTCGCGCCGCGTGAACACGGGCCCGCGATCAGGCAAACTGGCCACCTCCGCACGTCCTCTACCGCCCACCTTCTGCGCCACCCGTAGCGTACACACGCGGGCCCCACCTTCCGGCCGCGCGGCCCGATCCCGTAGAATCCGCTTTTTGCCGCGAACAAGAACAGATCCATGCCGCAACGGGCGGAACTCGAATCGGCGAGCCTCTCGCACCCGGGCATGGTCCGGTCGCACAACGAGGACTCGATCTACGTCGACAATGCCGCCGGCATCGCGGTGCTGGCCGATGGCATGGGCGGCTACAGCGCGGGCGAGGTCGCGAGCGGCATCGCCGTCACCGTCGTCAGCAACGGCATGCTGGAGCCGCTGCGCTCGGGCCGCGAGCTCTCCAAGATCGACGCCAACAGCGGCCTGACGCACGTCGCGCTGCTGCTGCAGGAGCAGATCGCCGCCGCCAACAAGGGCATCTACGAGGCCGCGCAGGCGCGGCCCGAGTGCGCCGGCATGGGCACGACCATCGTCACCGCCGTGTTCTGCGGGAACCGCGTGTCGATCGGCCACATCGGCGACTCGCGCTGCTACCGCCTGCGCGCCGACAAGTTCGAGCAGCTGACGCACGACCACTCGCTGCTCCAGGAGCAGATCGACTCGGGCCAGATCACCGTCGACCAGGCGCGCTACTCGATGAACAAGAACCTCGTCACGCGCGCGCTCGGCATCGAGGCGATCGTGCCGGTGGACATCAGCGAGTACCGCGTCGAGGCCGACGACATCTACCTGCTGTGCTCGGACGGCCTGACCGACATGGTCGACACCGACGTCCTGCATCGCGTCGTCGACCTGCACCGCCAGGACCTGCCGCAGGCGACCGCCGAGCTGGTGGATATCGCCAACCGCAATGGCGGGCGCGACAATATCTCGGTCATCATCGTCCAGGTGCCGGCGGAGTTCCTGCCCGACGACGGCTGGGCGAAGCGCTTCCTCGCCAAGAAGAAGGAGAAGGCCCGGTAAGCCATGTCGAAGCTCGTGCTCTTCCTGCCGGACGGCACGACCCGGACGATCCCGCTCAACAAGGAGCGCATCGTCATCGGCCGGCGCGCCGACAACGACGTGTGCCTGCCGTTCCCGGCCGTGTCCGGCGAGCACGCCGCCGTCGTGACGATCCTGTCGGACTCGTTCCTCGAGGATCTCGAGAGCACCAACGGCACGCTGGTCAACGGCGCGTCGGTGCAAAAGCACTTCCTGCG
>JAICUU010000239.1 GCA_025935675.1 Burkholderiales bacterium | reverse complement strand
GCGTTCGCGACGCTCGGCAAGACGGTGATCGCCGGCATGAAGCGCGTGTTCCGCACCGAGGCCGACGTGGTGATCTACAGTGCCTCGGGCACCGGCGCCTGGGAGGCGGCACTCGTCAACACGCTCTCGCCAGGCGATCGCGTGCTGATGGCCGAGACCGGCCAGTTCGCGGCGCTGTGGAAGCGCCTCGCCGAGCGGCTCGGCCTTGTCGTCGAGTTCGTCCCCGGCGACTGGCGGCATGGCGCCGACGCCGGCGCGATCGAGTCGCGCCTCGCCGCCGATGCCGCGCACGCGATCAAGGCGGTGTGCGTCGTGCACAACGAGACGTCGACCGGCGTGACCACGCGCGTTCCGCTGGTGCGCGACGCGATCGACCGCACCCGCCATCCCGCGCTCCTGTTCGTCGACACGATCTCGTCGCTCGGCTCGATCGACTATCGCCACGACGCGTGGCGCGTCGACGTCACCGTCGCCGGCTCGCAGAAGGGCCTGATGCTGCCGCCGGGGCTGTCGTTCAACGCGATCAGCGCGAAGGCGCTGGCCGCGTCGAAGACCGCGCGCCTGCCGCGCGCCTATTTCGACTGGTCCGACATGCTGGCGATCAACGCCAGCGGGTATTTCCCCTATACGCCGTCCACCAATCTCCTCTACGGCCTCGAGGAGGCGCTGGCGATGCTTGCCGAAGAGGGTCTCGAGCACGTGTTCGCGCGGCACCTGCGCCACGCCGAGGCGACGCGCCGGGCAGCGCGCGCATGGGGTCTCGAGATCCTGTGCGCCGATCCCGCCGAATACAGCGCTACGCTGACCGCGCTCGTGATGCCGGACGGCCACGACGCCGACGCGTTTCGCAAGGTGGTGCTCGAGCGCTTCGACATGTCGCTCGGGCAGGGGCTCGGCAAGCTCGCCGGCAAGGTGTTCCGCATCGGGCATCTCGGCTGGTTCAACGACCTCATGCTGTGCGGCACGCTGTGCGGTGTCGAGATGGGGCTCGCGGCGGCGAAGGTGCCGCACCGCGCGGGCGGCGTACGCGCCGCGCTCGACTACCTCGAGGCGACGCCGCCGGCGGCGCTCGCGCGCGCGGCCTGACGCGCACGCCCGACGACGCGGCGCGAGGCAATTCCAGGACACCAGGACGCACCACGACACCAAGACGGAGGAGATGACCATGACGACCGACGACCCGGGCTTTTGCAGCAAGCGCCGCGATTTCCTGCAGATCGCCGCCGCCGGTGCCGCGCTGGCGGCGGCCGGCTACGTGCCGAGCGCTGCCGCGCAGGAGGTGACGATCAAGCTCGGTCACGTCGGCGAGCCGGGGTCGCTGTTCCAGAAAAGCGCCGACGAGTTCGCGAAACGCGCCAACGCCAAGCTCGCGGGCAAGGCGAAGGTCGTCACGTACGGGTCGAGCCAGCTCGGCGGCGACAAGGAGATGATCCAGAAGCTCAAGCTCGGCACGCTCGACATGGCGCTGCCGTCGACGGTGATGAGCTCGGAGGTCGATCTCTTCGGCATGTTCGAGATGCCCTATATCGTCAAGGACCGCGCGCACATGGCGCGCATCGAGAAGGAGATCTTCTGGCCGAGCCTCGAGCCCGCCGCCGAAAAGAAGGGCCTCAAGACGCTGGCGGTGTGGGAAAACGGCTATCGCCATATCACCAACAACAAGCGGCCGATCAAGATGCCGGACGACTTGAAGGGCATCAAGCTGCGCGTGCCGGAAGGCAAGTGGCGCGTGAAGATGTTCGAGGCCTACGGCGCCAACCCGAGCCCGATGAAGTTCTCGGAGCTCTTCACCGCGCTGCAGACGGGCGTGATGGACGGCCAGGAGAATCCGCTGACGCAGATCTATTCGGCCAAGCTTCAGGAAGTGCAGAAGTACCTGTCGCTGTCCGGCCACGTCTACACGCCGGCGTACCTGACGGTGGGCACGCGCCATTGGGAGACGCTGCCGGCCGACGTGCGCGCCACGCTCGAAAGCGCGGCGAAGGAGACGCAGGCATTCGTCTATGCGACCGCGGTCAAGGACGAGGGCGACCTGCTCGAGAAGCTCAAGGCCGACGGCATGCAGGTCAACGACGTCGACAAGCCCGCGTTCATCAAGGCGAGCAAGACGATCTACAACGAGTTCGGCAAGGAGGTTGCCGGCGCCCAGGCGCTGATCGATCGCGCGGTCGCCCTTGGCTGACGGCGCGACCGGCCGCGGCGCCGCGACGCTCGCCGCGATGGAGCGCTTTCGCGCGGTCTACGGCCGCGTGCTGGAGTGGGTGGTCGGCGCGCTGATGGTGCTCCTGTTCATCGAGGTGACCGTCGGCGTGCTGTTCCGGATGACCGGCCACTCGCTCATCTGGTACGACGAGGTCGCGTCGGTGATGCTCGCGTGGCTCACGTTCTACGGCTCGGCGCTGGCCTCGGTGCGGCGTGCGCACATCGGCTGCCCCGAGCTCGTCGAGCGCGCGCCCTGGCCGCTGCGGCGCGCGGTCAGCATCGTCGCCGAGCTGCTCGTGATCGCGTTCTTCGTGGTGCTCGGCGTCACCGGCGTGTGGATCATGCCGATCCTGGCCGGCGACACGTTGGTCAGCGTGCCGGTACCGATGAACCTCGTGCAGTCGGTGATCCCGGTGTCGGCGCTGCTCATCATCGCCGCCGAGGTCACGTACCTCGTCGACCTGATCGTCGCCGTGCAGCCGCCGGCGGCCGGCGGCGACGGCATCGCGCTGGCCGATGGCTTGCACTGAGGCGCTGCCGATGGACGCGCAGGGCCGCCTCGCGCTCGCATCGGCGCGGCCGCGCGCAACTCGTAGGATCGTCCCATGAGCATCATGCTCGGCCTCTTCGCCGCGGTGCTGGTGCTGATCGTCGGCAACATCCCGATCGCGGTGGCGCTCGGCATCGTCGCGCTCGCGGCGATGATCGCCACCCACGGCATCGGCGTGCTGCCGAACCTCGTCATCGTCACCTACAACGGCGCGACGAGCTTCCCGCTGCTCGCGATCCCGCTGTTCATCCTCGCCGGCGCGATCATGAACGCGTCGGGGATCTCGCAGCGGCTGATCGCGTTCGCGTCGGCGCTGTTCGGCTGGATCCGCGGCGGCCTCGCGCACGTGTCGATCGGCGCGTCGCTGTTCTTCGCCGAGATCTCCGGCTCGGCGGTCGCCGACGTCGCGGCGCTCGGCTCGATCCTGATCCCCGGCATGAAGTCCAAGGGCTATCCGGCGGCGTTCGCGGCGGCGGCGATGTCCTCGGCGGCGACGCTCGCGGTCATCATCCCGCCGTCGATCCCGATGATCCTGTATGCGGTGATGGCGGAAACGTCGGTCGTCCAGCTCTTCGTCGCGGGCATCGTGCCGGGAATCCTCGGCGGCGCCGGGCTGATGGGCATGGCGACGATGCTCGCGCGCCGCTATAACCTGCCGCGCGATTCCGCGTTCTCGATGGCACGCGTACGACAGACGGCGCGCGAGGCGCTGTGGGCGTTCCTCTTGCCGATCATCATCCTGGGCGGCATCTTCGGCGGCGTCGTCACGGCGACCGAGGGCGCGGCGCTCGCCGTCGTCGCGGCGCTGCTGGTCGGCCTCGTCATCTACCGCGAGCTCAACCTCGCCGACCTGCGCAAGGCGATCCTCGACGGCGGCGTGCAGACCGCGGTGGTGATGCTGCTGGTCGCCACCAGCGCGCTCCTCGGCACGTACCTCACCGAGGTGCAGGCGCCGCAGGCGCTCGCACGCACGGTATCCGAGTTCACCCAGAACAAGTGGCTGGTGCTCGCGATGCTGAACGTCCTGTTCCTGCTGCTCGGCATGTTCCTGCATTCGGCGGCGGCGATCATCCTGGTCGTGCCGGTGGTGATGCCGCTCGTTCGCGCCGCGCACATCGACCCCGTGCACTTCGGCCTCATCGTTACCGTCAACCTGGGGATCGGCCAGCAGACGCCGCCGGTCGCCTCGGTGCTGATGGTGGCGAGCGCGATCGCGCGCGAGTCGATCTGGCGCGTGACGCGCGTCAACATCTGGTTCATCGCGGTGCTGATCGCGGTGCTGCTGCTCGTCACCTACTTCCCGCCGACCGGATTGTGGCTCGTCGATCTCTTCTACCGCTGATCGCGGGGCGTCTCCCGCCGCGCGCGGCCGCCGGCGCGCCATGAACGGCACCATCGAGGTGATGCGCGACGGGGCGATCGCCACCGTCGTGCTGAACCGCCCCGGGAAGCTCAACGCGCTGACACGCGAGATGTGGTCCGCGCTCGGCGCGGCGGTCGAAGGCCTCGGCAGCGACGCATCGATGCGCTGCATCGTCGTGCGCGGCGCCGGCGAGCGCGCCTTCTCGCCCGGCAACGACATCAGCGAGTTCGCCACCGCGCGTGCCAACAAGGCGCAGGCGATCGAGTACGCCCGCGCGATGCACGGCGCCGCGCATGCGCTCGAGGCCTGCCCCGTTCCGCTGGTCGCGCAGATCCACGGCATCTGCGTCGGCGGCGGGCTCGAGATCGCGGCGCTGTGCGACCTTCGCATCTGCGGCGAGTCGAGCCGCTTCGGCGCGCCGATCAAGAACCTCGGCCTCGTCATGGCGTATCCCGAGATGGCGCCGCTCGTCCGCATCGCGGGCACGGCGGTCGCGCTCGAGATCCTGCTCGAAGGTCGCGTGTTCGGCGCGGCCGAGGCGAAGGACAAGGGCCTTGTCACGCGCGTCGTCGCCGATGCCGACGTCGCCGCGGAAGCGCGCGCCACCGCCGAGCGCATCGCCGAGGGCGCGCCGCTGGCCGCGCGCTGGCACAAGAAATTCGCGCGGCGCTTGGCCGACGACACGCCGATCGCAGCAGACGAGCTCGACGAATGCTTCGACTGCTTCGATACCGAGGACTTCCGCACCGGCTACGCGGCGTTCCTCGCGAAGCGCAAGCCCGAGTTCGGGGGGCGTTGACGATGGCGGGCTCGCAGCGGGGAGCGCCGGCCGCCGGCGACACGGCGCAG
>JAICUU010000384.1 GCA_025935675.1 Burkholderiales bacterium | reverse complement strand
CGCTCCTCGCCTCGGCGCTCATCTACCGCGCGATGTCGTGGCGGCAGCTGCTCGGCGTGCTCCAGCAGAGCGCCAAGGCGACGACGTCGATCGGCATGCTGATCGGCGGCGCGATGGTGTTCAATTACGTCGTCACGATCGAGAACGTCCCGCTGTCGATCCAGCATTTCGTCGCGCAGTTCCACATGACGGCGGTCGGCTACCTGCTGCTCGTCAACGGCATCCTGCTGGCGCTGGGCTGCCTCCTCGAGGGCACCACGATCCTGCTCGTCATCGTGCCGATCCTGATCCCGCCGGCGAAGGCGCTCGGCATCGACCTCGTGCACTTCGGCGTGGTGGTCGTCGTCAACATCATGATCGGCCTGCTGACGCCGCCCTTCGGGCTCCTGCTCTTCGTCGTCGCCAACATGACGCGCCAGACGCTGATGGCGATCGTCCGCGAGGCCGCGCCCTTCATCGCCGCGTCGATCGTCGTGCTCGCAATCATCTCGTTCGTGCCCGACACGGTCCTTTGGCTGCCGCGCGTCATGGGGTACAAGGGATGAGCGCGGCGCGGCGCGTGGCTGCCGCGCGTGCGGCACGTCCGATCTACGTGCTGAACGGGCCGAACCTCAATCGCCTCGGCACCCGCGAGCCCGCGATCTACGGCACGACGACGCTCGCCGAGATCGAGGCGCAATGCCGGCGCGAGGCCGGCGCGACACCGCTCGAGTTCCGTCAGACCAACAGCGAGGCGGAGCTCATCGGATGGATCCACGAGGCGATCGACTGCGCCGCGGCGATCGTCATCAACCCCGCGGCGTGGACGTTCACGTCGATCGCGATGCTCGACGCGCTGAAAATGTTCGAAGGACCGCTGATCGAGGTGCATTTGAGCAACATCCACGCGCGCGAGCCCATCTACCACCGCTCGAACGTGTCGCCGATCGCCTCCGCGGTGATCGCAGGGCTCGGCGCTGCCGGCTACCGCGCGGCGGTGCGCGCGGTCGTCGAGGGCGGCGCGGACGCGTTGCGCCGCAAGCGCTCGTGAGCGCACGCGCGGCGCCAGCCCGCGCTCGCAGCCGACGCACGGTCGGCCCGCGGCGCGCGGCGGCGGCATCGATGCGGTAGGCTGCCGCCATGCCGACACCGGTCACGTATCTGTTCGTCCCCGGCGATCGCCCCGAGCGCTTCGACAAGGCGCGCGCGAGCGGCGCCGACGCCGTCGTCGTCGATCTCGAGGACGCCGTCGCGCCAGCCGACAAGGTCGCGGCGCGCGCCAACGTGCGCGCGTGGCTCGCCGCCGATGCGCCGCGCGGTCGCGTGCTGGTGCGGATCAACGGCGCGACGACCGACTTCTTCGCCGACGACCTGCGGATGCTGGGCGAAGTGCGGCCGGTCGACGTCGTGCTCGCCAAGGCCGAGCGGCCGGAGGACGTACGGCGACTCGCGATCACGATCAAGGCAGATGCGGCGATCGTGCCGCTCGTCGAGAGCGCGCGCGGCGTCGCGCACGCCAACGAGATCGCATCGGCGCAGCGCGTCGCGCGGCTCGCCTTCGGCGCCGTGGACTATGCGGCGGATCTCGGCCTGTCGGGCGATGCGCGCGGCCTCATCCATCCGTCCGCGGTGATCGCGCTCGCCTCGCGGCTCGCGGGCCTGCCGCCGCCGATCGCCGCGCCGACCACGGCGATCGACGACGAGGCGATCATCGTCGACGACGTGCGTTTCGCGCAGGCGCTCGGCTTCGGCGCCAAGCTCTGCATCCATCCGCGCCAGGTGCCGGTCGTGCGCGCCGCGTTCGCGCCGAGCGCGGAAGCGGTGGCGTGGGCGACCCGCGTGGCGGCGGCCGCGAGCGCAGGTCGGGGCGCCGTACAGGTCGACGGCACGATGGTCGACCGG
>JAICUU010000060.1 GCA_025935675.1 Burkholderiales bacterium | reverse complement strand
GCGGCATCCTGCTCAACTGCAACGGCGAGCGCTTCATGGAGCGCTACGCGCCGAACCTCAAGGACCTGGCCTCGCGCGACATCGTGTCGCGCTCGATGGACCAGGAGATCAAGGAAGGGCGCGGCTGCGGCCCGCACAAGGACTACGTGCTGCTGAAGCTCGACCACCTCGGCCCCGAGGTGATCAACAAGCGGCTGCCGTCGATCCGCGAGATCGCGATCAAGTTCGCCAACGTCGACCCGATCAAGGAGCCGATCCCGGTCGTGCCGACGATCCACTACATGATGGGCGGCATCCCCACCAACATCCACGGCCAGGTGGTCGCGCCCTCATCTTCGTCACCCGACGGCGACCCCAACGCGGTCGTCGAAGGGTTCTACGCGGTGGGGGAGTGCGCGTGCGTGTCGGTGCACGGCGCGAACCGCCTCGGCACCAACTCGCTGCTCGATCTCGTCGTGTTCGGCCGCGCCGCCGGCGATTTCATCGCCGCGCAGAAGCTGCCGGAGCGCCGCCACAAGCCGCTGCCCAAGGATGCCGCCGAGCGCGCGCTGGCGCGGCTCGCGCACCTCGACGCGGCGAGCGGCGGCGAATCGACGGCGACGCTGGGCGCCGACCTGCGCCGCACGATGCAGACCCACTGCGGCGTGTTCCGCAACGCGGAGTTGCTGAACGAGGGCGTCGCCAAGGTGAAGGAGATCGCCGAGCGCGCGGAGCGGGTGACGATCCAGGACAAGAGCCGCGTGTTCAACACCGCGCGCGTCGAGGCGCTCGAGCTCGAGAACCTGGTCGAGACGGCAATGGCGACGATCGTGTCGGCGGCGGCGCGCGAGGAGAGCCGGGGCGCGCAGGCGCGCAGCGACTTCCCCGAGCGCGACGACGCGCACTGGCTCAAGCACACGCTGTGGTTTCGCGAGGGCAACCGCCTCGACTACAAGCCGGTCAACCTCAAACCCCTTACCGTCGAGCCATTCCCGCCGAAGGCGCGCACGTACTGAGCCATGAAATTCAGCATCTACCGCTACGACCCGGAAACCGACGCGAAGCCGCACATGAAGGCGTACGACATCGCGCTCGACCCGCACGATCGGATGCTGCTCGACGCGCTGATCCGGCTCAAGTCGGTCGACGACTCGCTTTCGTTCCGCCGCAGCTGCCGCGAGGGCGTGTGCGGCTCCGACGCGATGAACATCAACGGCAAGAACGGTCTCGCTTGCATCACCAACCTGCGCTCCCTCGCCGAGCCGGTGGTGCTGAAGCCGCTGCCCGGCCTGCCGGTCATCCGCGACCTCATCGTGGACATGAGCCAGTTCTTCAAGCAGTACCACTCGATCAAGCCGTACCTCGTCAACGACGAGCCGCCGCCGATGAAGGAGCGGCTGCAGTCGCCGGAGGATCGCGAGGAGCTCGACGGCCTCTACGAGTGCATCCTGTGCGCGTGCTGCTCGACGGCGTGCCCGTCGTTCTGGTGGAATCCCGACAAGTTCGTCGGCCCGGCGGGCTTGCTGCAGGCGTACCGCTTCATCGCCGACAGCCGCGACCGCGCGACCAACGAGCGGCTCGACAACCTCGACGACCCGTACCGGCTGTTCCGCTGCCACTCGATCATGAACTGCGTCGACGTCTGCCCGAAGGGACTCAACCCGACACGGGCCATCGGCAAGATCAAGGACGTGCTGGTGAGGAGGGCCGTGTAGTGGGCGCGCCCCAGGCGCCGGCCGACGCGCCGGCCGCCGGTGGTGCCCCGCTCGAAAACGGCGAAGGCGGCCCCATCTATGCAGCTCGGCTGCGCTGGCGCTGTCGGCGCGGGATGCTCGAGAACGACCTCGTGCTGGCCCGCTTCCTCGACCGCCGCGGCGATGCGCTCTCCGTCGCCGAAGCGGTGGCGCTCGACCGCGCGCTCGATCTCCCCGACAACGAGCTGTGGGAGCTGATCGCGCACCGGCGTGATTGCCTCGACCCCGCGCTCGCGCCGATCATCGACGCGCTGCGCGCAGCCTAGCGCAGCGCCGCACCATGCCTTCGCGGGCGCACACGACGATGGAGCCACTGGAATGACCGACCGCACCGCCACGCTGACCTTCTCCGACGGCTCGCCGCCGATCACGTTCCCGGTGCTCGCAGGCACGACGGGACCGGACGTCGTCGACATCCGCACGCTCTACGGCAAGACCGGCAAGTTCACCTACGACCCGGGCTTCATGTCGACGGCGGCGTGCAACTCGGCGATCACGTTCATCGACGGCGACAAGGGCGAGCTTTTGTACCGCGGCTACCCGATCGAGGAGCTGGCGACGCGCTGCAACTACCTCGAGACCTGCTACCTGCTCTTGTACGGCGAGCTCCCCGGCAAGGCGGAGTACGGGAGCTTCGACAGCCTCGTCACGCACCACACGATGGTCAACGAGCAGATGCAGTTCTTCCTGCGTGGATTCCGCCGCGACGCGCACCCGATGGCGGTGCTGACCGGGCTGGTCGGCGCGATGAGCGCGTTCTATCCCGACTCGATGAACCTCCACGATCCGCGGCAGCGCGAGATCTCGGCGATCCGCCTCATCGCCAAGATGCCGACGCTCGTGGCGATGGCGTACAAGTATTCGATGGGGCAGCCGTACATCTACCCTCGCAACGAGCTGTCGTACGCCGCGAACTTCATGCGCATGATGTTCGCCACGCCCTGCGAGGATTACGTCGTCAACGACGTGCTGGTGCGCGCCCTCGACCGGATCTTCATCCTGCACGCCGACCACGAGCAGAACGCGTCGACGTCGACGGTGCGCCTGTGCGCGTCGTCGGGCACCAACCCGTTCGCGGCAATCGCCGCCGGTGTCGCGTGCCTGTGGGGCCCGGCGCACGGCGGCGCCAACGAGGCGGCGCTGGCGATGCTCTACGAGATCCAGGCGCAGGGCGGCGTCGCCAAGCTCGGCGAGTTCATCGGCAAGGTCAAGGACAAGACGTCGAACGTGCGGCTGATGGGCTTCGGCCACCGTGTGTACAAGAACTACGACCCGCGCGCCAAGCTGATGCGCGAGACCTGCCACGAGGTGCTGGAATCGCTCGGCCTCCACGACGATCCGCTCTTCAAGCTCGCGATGGCGCTCGAGAAGATCGCGCTCGAGGACGACTACTTCGTGCAGCGCAAGCTCTATCCGAACGTCGACTTCTACTCGGGGATCGTGCAGAAGGCGATCGGCATCCCCGTGTCGCTGTTCACGGCCGTGTTCGCGCTGGCGCGCACGGTCGGCTGGATCGCGCAGCTGAACGAGATGATCGCCGACCCCGAGTACAAGATCGGACGGCCGCGCCAGCTGTTTACCGGCGCGACGCGGCGCAGCGTGCCGGCGATCGACGCGCGCTGAAGCGCGCGACAGCGAGGGCGGCCGGGTCTGACCAATCCGCCGCCGGGAGCGAACAATGGGAACGATGAACGAACTTGAATCGACCAGTACGCTGTACGGCGCCAACGCGCCGTTCATCGAGGCGCTCTACGACCAGTACCTCGGCGACCCGGCGTCGGTGCCGGCCGAGTGGCGCGGCTATTTCGACGAGCTGCGCGGGGGCGCGCCCGACGTCGCGCACGAGCCCGTCGTGCAGTCGTTCGTCGAGCTCGGCAAGACCCGCAAGGTCGCTGGCGCGATGGTCGACGCGCAAACGATGGCCAAGCAGGTGCTGGTGCTGCGCCTCATCAGCAAGTTCCGCACGCTGGGCTTCTTCGCCGCGGACCTCGATCCGCTGAAGCGCGCCGAGACCCCGTACCTGCCCGACCTCGACCTGCGCACCTACGGCTTCACCGACGCCGACATGGAGACCGAGTTCGATGTCGGCTCGCTCAAGGCGGGCACGGCGCGGATGCGCCTGCGGGACATCATCGCGATGCTGCGCGAGACGTACACGCGCACCATGGGCCTCGAGTACATGTACATCTCGGACACGCCGGTCAAGCGCTTCTTCCAGGAGCGGGTCGAGCCGACGCGCGCGCACGCCACCTACACGTCCGAGCAGCGCCTTCACATCCTCGAGCGGCTCACCGCCGCCGAGACGCTCGAGCGCTACCTGCACACCAAGTACGTCGGCCAGAAGCGCTTCTCGGGCGAGGGCGGCGACACGCTGATCCCGATGCTCGACCACCTGATCCAGCGCGCCGGCGCCGCCGGCGTGCAGGAGATCGTCATGGGGATGGCGCACCGCGGCCGCCTCAACGTGCTGGTCAATACGCTCGGCAAGATCCCCGCCGATCTCTTCCTCGAGTTCGAGGGCAAGGCGCACGCCGACCTGCCGGCCGGCGACGTCAAGTACCACCAGGGCTTCTCGTCCGACGTCGTGACGGCGGGCGGGCCGGTGCACCTGACGCTCGCGTTCAACCCGTCGCACCTCGAGATCGTCAACCCGGTGGTCGAGGGCAGCGTGCGCGCGCGCCAGCACCGCCGCGACGACCGTACCGGCGACCAGGTGCTGCCGGTGCTGATCCACGGCGACGCGGCCATCGCGGGCCAGGGCGTCAACCAGGAAGTGCTCAACATGGCGCAGACCCGCGGCTACTACACCGGCGGGACCGTGCACATCGTCGTCAACAACCAGATCGGCTTCACCACGTCCGACCCGCGCGACACGCGCGGCACGACCTACTGCACCGACATCGCCAAGATGGTCGACGCGCCGATCCTGCACGTCAACGGCGACGATCCGGAGACGTGCCTGTTCGCGATCGAGCTCGCGATGGACTACCGGCAGAGGTTCCACCAGGACGTGTTCATCGACCTGGTCTGCTTCCGCCGCTACGGCCACAACGAGGCCGACGAGCCGATGATGACGCAGCCGTTGATGTACAAGAAGATCGCGCAGCATCCGGGCACGCGGCGCAAGTACGCCGAGGCGCTCGCCGCCGACGGCGTCACCACGCTCGAGGACAGCGATGCGATGGTCGCCGCCTATCGCACCGCGATGGACAAGGGTCAGAACACCAACACGACGATCATCGCCAACTACAAGCCGCCGTTCACCGTCGACTGGAAGCCCTACATCGGCCGCCACTGGACGGACCAGGTCGACACCGCGGTGCCGCTCGCGAAGCTTGAGGCGCTCTCGGCGCGCGTCACCACGCTGCCCGACAACTTCAAGCTGCACTCGCGCGTCGAGAAGGTGATCGCCGAGCGCAAGGCGATGGGCGAGGGCAAGGTCGCGCTCGACTGGGGGATGGGCGAGACCCTCGCGTACGCGACGCTGCTCGACGAGGGCCACGGCGTGCGGCTGTCCGGCGAAGACGTCGGGCGCGGCACGTTCTCGCACCGCCACGCGGTGCTGCACGACCAGAACCGCGACAAGTGGGACGGCGGCTCGTGGGTCCCGCTCGAGCACATCAAGGAAGGCCAGCCGACGTTCGAGATCATCGACTCGGTGCTGACCGAGCAGGCGGTGCTCGCGTTCGAATACGGCTACTCGACGTCGGATCCCGCGCGGCTCATCGTCTGGGAAGCGCAGTTCGGCGATTTCGTCAATGGCGCGCAGGTCGTCATCGACCAGTTCATCAGCGCGGGCGAGGTGAAATGGGGCCGGATCTGCGGGCTGACGCTGCTCCTGCCGCACGGCTACGAAGGGCAGGGTCCCGAGCACTCGTCGGCGCGACCCGAGCGCTTCCTGCAGCTTTGCGCGCAGCACAACATGCAGGTGTGCGTGCCGACGACGCCCGCGCAGATCTTCCACCTGCTGCGCCGCCAGATGCTGCGGATGTTCCGCACGCCGCTCATCGTGATGAGCCCGAAGAGCCTGTTGCGCCACAAGGAAGCGGTGTCGCCGCTCGCCGACCTCGCGCGAGGCGGCTGGCAGAACGTCATCGATGAGATCGATCCGATCGACGCGGCGAAGGTGCGCCGCGTGCTGGTGTGCGCCGGCAAGGTCTACTACGACCTCCTCGCGTGGCGCCGCGAGCACAAGATCGTCGACATCGCGATCGTGCGCCTCGAGCAGGAATATCCGTTCCCGCACGAGGACTACAAGCGCGTCGTCAACCGCTATCGCAATGCCACCGAGGTGGTGTGGGTTCAGGAAGAGCCGCAGAACCAGGGCGCGTGGTACCGGTTGCAGGCGTACCTTCGCGCCGACCTCGACGCGAGCAAGCTGCTCGCCTATGCGGGCCGGCGGATCTCGGCATCGCCCGCCGTCGGCTACGCGTCCAAGCATGTGGCCGAGCAGAAGGCGCTCGTCGAGGAAGCCTTCGCCGACAAGCTCAAGACCGGCGAGATGGTGCTCGCGCGTTAACGGAAGCGAATCCCATGCGCATCGAAGTCAAGGTCCCGCAGCTCCCCGAGTCCGTCGCCGAGGCGACGCTCGTCAACTGGCACAAGAAGCCGGGCGAGGCGATCAAGCGCGACGAGAACCTCATCGACATCGAGACCGACAAGGTCGTGCTCGAGCTTCCCGCGCCGGCCGACGGCGCGATGGCGGAAATCGTCAAGCCGGACGGCAGCACGGTGACGTCGGGCGAGGTGATCGCCGTCATCGATACCGACGCGGCGGCGAGCGGAAAGCCCGCCGCTGCGGCGGCACCCGCGCCCGCTGCCAAGGCGCAAGCGCCGGCGAAGCAACCCGCCGCGCCCGCGGCGGCGCAAGCCGCTGCGCGTCCCGCGAGCGCACCGGCGTCACAATCCGCCGCACGTCCGGCGCAGACATCGGCGCCGGCCGGCGGCGCGAGCGCCACCGCATTGCCCGCGGCGCGCAAGCTGATGGCCGAGCAGGATGTCGCAGCCTCCGGCGTGAGCGGAACCGGCCGCGGCGGTCGCATCACCAAGGGAGACGTCCTGTCCGCGGTCGAGGCGCGATCGGTGCAGCCGACGCCGGCACCGTCGACGCCGGCCGCGCGCGCGCCTGACCCCGCGGCACCCGCGATCCAGGGCGCGCGCCCCGAGCAGCGCGTGCCGATGTCGCGGCTGCGCGCGCGCATCGCCGAGCGGCTGGTGCAATCGCAGTCGACGGCGGCCATCCTGACGACGTTCAACGAAGTCAACATGCAGCCGGTGATCGAGCTGCGCAGCCGCTACAAGGAGCGCTTCGAGAAGGAGTTCGGCGTCAAGCTCGGCTTCATGAGCTTCTTCGTCAAGGCCGCCGTGCACGCGCTGCGCAAGTTCCCGCTGGTCAACGCGTCGATCGACGGCAACGACATCGTCTACCACGGCTACTACGACATCGGCATCGCGGTCGGCAGCCCGCGGGGGCTCGTCGTGCCGATCCTGCGCGACGCCGACCAGTCGTCGCTCGCCGAGATCGAGCAGCAGATCGCCGACTTCGGCAAGCGCGCGCAGGACGGCAAGCTCACGATCGAGGAGCTCACCGGCGGCACGTTCTCGATCTCCAACGGCGGCGTGTTCGGCTCGATGCTGTCGACACCGATCATCAACCCGCCGCAGTCGGCGATCCTCGGCGTGCATGCGACCAAGGACCGGCCGGTGGTCGAGAACGGGCAGATCGTCATCCGCCCGATGAACTATCTCGCGCTCTCGTACGATCACCGCATCGTCGATGGCCGTGAGGCGGTGCTGTCGCTCGTCGCGATCAAGGAAGCGCTCGAGGATCCCGCGCGGATGCTGCTGGGGCTCTGACACGATGGCCGACACCTACGACGTCGTCGTCATCGGCGGCGGGCCCGGCGGCTACACGGCGGCGATCCGCGCCGCGCAGCTCGGCTTCTCCGTCGCCTGCATCGACGACTGGACGCGCGCCGGCGGCAAGGCAGCGCTCGGCGGCACCTGCACCAATGTCGGCTGCATCCCGTCGAAGGCGCTGCTGCAATCGTCGGAGAACTTCGAGCATGCGTCGCACGGCTTTGCCGAGCACGGCATCCGCATCGGCGAGGCGACGATCGACGTCGCGGCGATGCTGGCGCGCAAGGACAAGGTCGTCGGCCAGAACAACGACGGCATCGCGTATCTCTTCAAGAAGAACAAGGTCGCGTTCCTGCCGGGCAAGGGTGCGTTCGCCAAGCGCGGCGACGACGGCTTCATGATCAACGTGACGGGCAGCGCGCCGGCGTCGGTGACCGGCCGCCACGTGATCGTCGCCACCGGGTCGGTGCCGCGCGCGCTGCCCGGCGTCGCGTTCGACGACAAGCTCGTGCTCGACAACGCCGGCGCGCTCGCGCTTGCCGCCGTGCCGAAGCGCCTCGGCGTGGTCGGCGCCGGTGTCATCGGCCTCGAGCTCGGCAGCGTCTGGCGCCGCCTTGGCGCCGACGTGACGATCCTCGAGGCGCTGCCGCAGTTGCTCGGCGCCGCCGACGACGCAGTCGCGAAGGAGGCGGCGAAGCAGTTCGCGCGGCAGGGGCTCACGATCGAGCTTTCCGCGAAGATCTCCAGGGTCGCGTCCGGCAAGAACGACGTCACCGTCGAATGGACCGATGCGAGCGGCGCGGCGCGCAAGGACGTGTTCGACCGGCTCATCGTCGCGATCGGCCGCGCGCCCAACACCGACGGCCTCGGCGCCGACAGGATCGGCCTCGCGATCGACGCGCGCGGCTTCATCGCCGTCGACGACGATTGCGCGACCAACGTGCCCGGCGTCCATGCGATCGGCGACGTCGTGCGCGGGCCGATGCTCGCGCACAAGGCCGAGGAGGAGGGTGTCGCGATCGCCGAGCGCCTCGCCGGGCAGAAACCGCATGTCGACTTCGCCACCGTGCCCTGGGTCATTTATACGGCGCCCGAAATCGCATGGGTCGGCGCGACGGAGCGGCAGCTGAAGGAGCGCGGCGTCGCGGTGAAGACGGGGCAGTTCCCGTTCAGCGCCAACGGCCGGGCGCGTGCGATGGGCGAGACGCGCGGCTTCGTCAAGATCGTCGCGGACGCCGCGACCGACCGCGTGCTCGGCGTGCACGCGATCGGGCCGATGGTTTCCGAGCTCATCGCCGAGGGCGTGATGGCGATGGAGTTCGGCGCGTCGAGCGAGGACATCGCGCGCATTTGCCACGCGCATCCGACGCTGTCCGAGGCGACGAAGGAAGCGGCGCTCGGCGTGCTCGGCCGCCAGCTCAACCTCTGACGGTCGTCGCGCCGACGATTCCGGCCCGATCGAGGGGGCACGCGTGCTGCCGTCATCCCCGCGAATGCGGGGATCCAGCTCTGACGCTCACTTGGACATTACGGCTGGATTCCCGCATTCGCGGGAATGACGATGGGTAACGTCCAGGTAAGCGTCAGACGAGACGTCCATTCGCCATCCCCGCTTTCGCGGGGATGACCCTGTGGCGGGGCGCTTGCAACCCACGCCGGGATCGGAGGTAAGATGGCCGGCGTGAGTGGAGCGGATGCATCCGCCGGCGAGGACCCGAAGTCCGAGCTCGAAGCCGAGCTCGCGCGGCGGCGGGTGGTGCCCGACGCCGCGCAGCATGCAGCGCTCGGCCGCCTCGCCCGCCTGTCCGGCGAGCTCGTGCGCTTCCGCCGCACGCGGCAATCGACGCTGAAGCGTCTCTTCGCGCCGCCGGACGTTCCACGCGGCATCTACCTGTGGGGCGGCGTCGGCCGCGGCAAGAGCGTGCTGATGGACGCGTTCTTCGCGACGGTGCCGATCGTGCGCAAGACGCGCGTGCATTTCCATGCGTTCATGCGCGAGGTCCACGCCGAGCTCGCCACGCTTGCGCATGCGGAGGATCCGCTCGCCGAAGTCGCCGGGCGCATTGCACGGCGCTGCCGCCTCCTTTGCTTCGACGAGTTCCACGTCTCGGACGTCGCCGACGCGATGATCCTCGGTCGCCTGCTGTCCGGCATGTTCGAGCGCGGCGTGGTGCTCGTGATGACGTCGAACTACGAGCCCGGCGAGCTGTGGCCGAACGGCCTCAACCGCCAGCGCTTCCTGCCGACGATCGCGCTGCTGAGGCAATGGCTCGACGTCGTGCATGTCGACGGCGGCGTCGACTACCGTCTGCGCACGCTCGCCTCGCTGCCCGCCTATTTCACGCCCGACGATGCCCGCGCCGACGCGGCGATGGCGGAGGCTTTCGACCGACTCGCCGGCACCGCCGACGGGGATCCCGCGCTGGCGATCGACGGCCGGCGCATCGTCGCGCGCCGGCGCGCCGGCTCGGCGGTCTGGTTCGATTTCGCCACGCTCTGCGACGGCCCGCGTTCGCAGCGCGACTACCTCGAGATCGCCGCGCGCTTCGGCATCGTGCTGGTGTCGCACGTGCCGAAGATGGGCGCGGGCGAGGGCGATCGCGCGCGCCGCTTCACCTGGCTCGTCGACATCCTGTACGATCATCGCGTCAAGCTGATCGCCTCGGCCGCCGTGCCGGCCGCCGAGCTCTACACCGAGGGCCCGAACGCGATGGAGTTCGCGCGCACCGTGAGCCGTCTCGCCGAGATGCGCACCCCCGAATACCTGGCGCTGCCGCATGCGCGCGACCCCGACGCCGCATCGCCGGCGCCGGCGGCCGCGGTGGCGTGACGGCGCCGCACGACGAAGGAGGAGAGTCCGATGCAGACATTCAAGGCCTACCGCACGTTCGACGAGGAGGGCAGGATCGTCAGCCGCTTCGTCGACATGACACTCGACGAGCTCGATGCCGGCGACGTCGTGTTGCGCACCAAATATTCGACGATCAACTACAAGGACGCGCTGTCGTACAACGGCGCCGGCAAGATCATGCGCAAGTTCCCGACGGTCGCCGGCATCGACATGTCGGGCACCGTCGAGCAGTCGAGCGACCCGCGCTGGAAGAAGGGCGACAAGGTGATCGTGCACGCCTACGACTTCGGCGTCGCGCACGACGGCGGATACGCCGAGCGCGTTCGCGTGCCGGGCGACTGGATCGTGCGCCGGCCGGAGAGCATGACCGCGTTCGACGCGATGACGCTCGGTACCGCCGGCTTCACGGCCGCGCAGGCGGTGCAGCTGATGGAGCACAACGGGTTGAAGCCGGGCAACGGCCCGGTTGCCGTCACCGGCGCCACCGGCGGCGTCGGCTCGGTGGCGATCGAGGTGCTCGCCAAGGGCGGCTATCACGTCGTCGCGATCACCGGCAAGGCGGACGAGGCCGCCTACCTGAAGCGCATCGGCGCGAAGGAGGTCATGCTGCGCGACGCGATCGACACCGGCAAGATCCGCCCGCTCGAGAAGTCGACGTGGGCGGGCGCGATCGACAACCTCGGCGGCGGCGTGCTGTCGTGGCTGCTCGCCACGTCGCAGGTCGGCGCCACCGTCGCGTCGGTGGGACTCGCCGCGAGCCACAAGCTCGACACGACGGTGATGCCGTTCATCCTGCGCGGCGTGATGCTGCTTGGCATCGACAGCGCCAACTGCGCGATGGGCACGCGCCAGCGCATCTGGAACAAGCTCGCCGTCGAGTGGCGCCCCGACGCCGTGCACGACCAGGTGCGCACGATCGACTTCGACGAGCTGCCGACGCATTTCGACGCGTACATCAAGGGCATGGTGCGCGGGCGCACGGTGGTGCGCATCGGCGCCGACACCCATCCGTAGGAGGCGGCGATGGGCAAGTACGCTGAAGCACACGCACGCTCGCTGCGTGACCGCGACGGTTACTGGGCGGAGCGCGCGCGCGCGATCGACTGGCACACGCCGTTCACGCGCGTGCTCGACTATTCGAAGCCGCCGTTCGCGCGCTGGTTCGTCGAGGGCACGACCAACCTCTGCCACAACGCAGTCGACCGCCACCTCGCTGCGCGCGGCGACCAGCCCGCGCTCGTCTACATCTCCACCGAGACTGGCCAGCGCGCGACGTACACGTACCGCGACCTCGCGCGCGAGGTGAATCGCTGCGCGGCGATGCTGCGCTCGCTCGGCATCGGCCGCGGCGATCGCGTGCTGGTCTACATGCCGATGATCGCCGAGGCGGTGTTCATGATCCTCGCCTGCGCGCGGCTCGGCGCGATCCACTCGGTGGTGTTCGGCGGCTTCGCCGCCGCCTCGCTCGCCACGCGCATCGACGACGCGCGGCCCAAGGTGCTGGTGACCGCCGACGCCGGGATGCGCGCCGGCAAGGTGCTGCCGTACAAGCCGCTCACCGACGCAGCGCTCGCGCTGGCGAAGTTCCCGCCCGCGCACGTCGTGCTGTTCAACCGCGGGCTCGACAAGACGATGACGCGTGTCGCCGGCCGCGACCACGATTACGCGGCGCTGCGCGCGCAGCACATGAACGCCGACGTGCCGTGCGAATGGCTCGAGTCGAGCGATCCGTCGTACATCCTCTACACGTCGGGCACCACCGGCAAGCCGAAGGGCGTGCAGCGCGACACCGGCGGCCACGCGGTCGCGCTGGTGTCTTCGATGGCGGACATCTTCTGCCTCGCGCCTGGCGAGACGATGCTGTGCACCAGCGACATCGGCTGGGCCGTCGGCCACTCGTACATCATCTACGGCCCGCTGATGCGCGGCTGCACGACGGTCATGTACGAGGGGCTGCCGATCCGCCCCGACCCGTCGATCTGGTGGCGCATCGTCGAGGAGACCAAGGCGCGCACGATGTTCACGTCGCCGACGGCGATCCGAGTGCTGAAGAAGGAGGATCCGAAGTACATGCATGCGCACGACCTCTCGTCGCTGCGCTACCTGTTCCTCGCCGGCGAGCCGCTCGACGAGCCGACGGCGCGCTGGGCGTCGGACAACCTGGGTGGCGTCGCGATCGTCGACAACTACTGGCAGACCGAGACCGGCTGGCCCATTCTCTCGGCGCAGCCCGGCATCGAGGACCTGCCGCGCAAGTTCGGCAGCCCGTCGTTCCCGTGCATGGGTTACGACGTGCAGCTCTTGCAGGACGGCACCGGCGCGCCGCTCGGCGCCGACCAGAAGGGCGTGCTGACGCTGATGCCGCCGCTGCCGCCGGGCTGCATGACGACGATCTGGGACGACGACGCGCGCTTCGTGTCGACGTACTTCGAGACGGTGCCGGGCAAGCTCGTCTACTCGACGTTCGACTGGGCAACGCGAGACGCCGACGGCTACTACTTCGTGCTCGGACGAACCGACGACGTCATCAACGTCGCCGGGCACCGCCTCGGCACGCGCGAGATCGAGGAGGCGGTGCAGGCACACGCCGGCATCGCCGAGGTGGCGGTGGTCGGCATCGCCGACCCGGTTCGGGGCCAGACGCCCGTCGCGTTCGCCGTGGCGAAGGACCGCGAGCGCGTCGCCTCGCCCGACGGCGCCGAGGCGCTGCGCAAGGAAGTGATGGCCACCGTCGATCGCGAGCTCGGCGCGATCGCGCGGCCATCGCGCGTGCACTTCGTGACGATGCTGCCGAAGACGCGCTCCGGCAAGCTCTTGCGCCGCTCGCTGCAGGCGCTCGCCGAAGGCCGCGATCCGGGCGACCTGACGACGATCGAGGATCCGGCGGCGCTCGAGCAGGTCCGCGCCGCGCTCGCGTCCTGAAGCAGCGTCCTCCCTCTGCCGCGAGCGGGAGAGGGCCCGGGCGTTGTCCGTCTCCCGCGAGCGGGAGAGGGCCCGGGTGAGGGGCGTGGCGAATCGGCGATAATGTGCGGTCGTCCCGCACACTCTTGACCGATGGACAAGGACATCCTCGCCCGCCGTGCCGCCCCGCTCGCCCGCGTGGTGCGCGGCGAGCTCGTCGAATGCATCCATGTCGGCCACGTCGCCGTCACCGATCGCGACGGTCGCGTACTGTTCGCCGCCGGCGATCCGCAGGTGGTGACGTTCACGCGCAGCGCGTTGAAGCCGCTGCAGGCGCTGCCGTTCGTCACGGCGGGCGGCGATGCGAAGTTCGGCTACTCGCGCGCGCAGGTCGCGCTCCTGTGCGCGAGCCACTCGGGCGAGCCGGCGCAGGTCTCGGCGGTCGCCGACATGCTGGCGCGCTGCGGTGCCAGCGAGCGCGAGCTCATGTGCGGCACGCAGGTGCCGCGCTGGTTCGAGCTCGAGGGGCGCTACCCGCCGCCGCCGCCGTACTCGCCGCTCGCGCACAACTGCTCGGGCAAGCACGCCGGCATGCTCGCTTGCTGCGTGATGCACGGCTGGCCGCGCGACGACTACGTCGCCTTCGATCACCCGCTGCAGGCGGCGATCCGCGACGCGGTCGCGGCGACGAGCGGCATCGCGACCTCCGAGCTCGTCGCCGGCATCGACGGCTGCTCGGCCCCGAACTACGCGATCCCGCTCAATCGTCTCGCGGCCGCTTACGCGCGGCTCGCCACGGCCGGCGACGCGTCGGCGCCGCTCGCCAACCTCGCCTCGGCGATGACCGCCCATCCGGAAATGGTCTCGGGCCAGCATCGCAACGACCTGGCGCTCGCGCGCGCCGGCCGCGGCGACTGGGTGACCAAGGTCGGCGCCGAGGGTGTGCAGGCGATCGGCGTACGGAGCCGCGGCATCGGCATCGCCATCAAGGTCGCCGATGGCAGCCAGCGCGGGCTGATGCCGGCGACCGTCGCGATCCTCGATACGCTCGGCCTCCTCGACGCCGAGGCGCGCGGCGCGCTTGCTCCGTGGGCGCGGCCGGCGCTGGCCAATTTCCGCGGCCTCGCCACCGGTCATGTCGAGCCCGCCGTCGCGCTCGCCGACACCCATCGGACCGGAAAGGCGGCACTGAACTAATGGACGCCCCGGCGGTCAACTTCCGCAAGCGATCGCCGTCGGTTCAGAGCCCCTTCGCCGGGGCGGAGTCGAGGACCCTCCACCGGGATCGCGCCCGTCGTTCGACGGGCATAACAACGATCGAAATCAGGGACGAAAGACCCGCGAATGGGTGATCGCGAAGTCGATCAGCAGCTCGTGGAGCGTGCGCAGCGAGGCGATCGACGCGCGTTCGAGTTGCTGGTGATGAAATACCAGCGCAAGCTCACCCGGCTCTTGTCGCGGCTGGTACGGGATCCGGCGGAGGTGGAGGACGTGACGCAGGAAGCATTCATCAAGGCGTATCGCGCGTTGCCGGGATTCCGCGGCGACAGCGCGTTCTACACCTGGCTGTACCGGATCGGCATCAACACCGCGAAGAACTACCTCGTGGCGCTGGGCCGCCGGGCGCCGACCTCCACCAGCTTCGACAACGAGGAAGCGGAAGGCTTCGAGGAGGCGGACGCGCTGCGTGACACGTCGACGCCCGAAGGCGAGGCGATCGGCAAGGAGATCGCCACCGCGGTCAATCGCGCGGTGGAGGCGCTGCCCGAGGACCTTCGCACGGCGATCACGCTGCGCGAGATCGAGGGCCTGTCGTACGAAGAGATTGCGAATGTGATGAATTGCCCGATCGGCACCGTGCGCTCGCGGATCTTCCGCGCGCGCGAGGCGATCGCCGCGGAGCTGCGGCCGCTGCTCGGAACGGACGAGAACCGGAGATGGTGATGAACGAAGCGATTTCCCGGCTGATGGACGGCGACGCGGGCGATCCCGAGCTCGAGCGGCTTTGCCGCGAATGCGAAGGCGGCACCGAGGCGATGCGCACCTGGGTGGCCTACCACGTCATCGGCGACGCGATGCGCGGGTCGGGCACGCTCGCACCCGGCTTCTCGCATCGCTTCGAGGCGCGCTTCGCCGGCGAGCCGACGATGCTCGCGCCGCGCGCGCGGATCGCGCATCGCGCCAATGCAGTGTGGGCGATCGCAGCGACGGTCGCCGCGGTCGCCGTCGTCGGCTGGACCGCGGTGTCGCTCACCGATGCGCCCACCACGGCGATCGCGCGGGCACGCCAGGCCAGCGACGTGCATGCGAGCGCGTTGCGGCCGCAGTCGGTTCCCGAGGACTACCTGCTCGCGCACCAGGAGTATTCGCCGGCGACGGCGATGCAGGGCGTCGGCCCGTACCTGCGCGCGGTCTCGGTGCCGCTCGCCGATTCGCCGCGCTGACCCAGCCTTCGATGGAGCCCGCGATCGCAGACGCACAGCGCGCAATGCCGCCGCGGCGCGCATCGTCGCGCGCCGCCGGCGCCGCGCGCGTGTCGCATCGTCCTTCGCTGCGCCGGCGCCTGCATGGCCTCGTCATCGTGCCGTCGGTGGCCGTGCTCTGCGGCGCCGCTTCGCTCGCGCACGCCGAGGATGTCGCGCAGTGGCTGGCGC
>JAICUU010000326.1 GCA_025935675.1 Burkholderiales bacterium | reverse complement strand
GCCGATGATCCGGTCGAAGCCCGCGGCGCGCGACACCTCGACCGCGCCGACGACGCCGCCCGCCGGCCCCGACAGGATCGCGTCCTTGCCCTGGAAGCGGTGCGCGTCGGTCAGGCCGCCGGAGCTTTGCATGAACTGGAGGCGCAGCGGTGTGTCCCGCGAAAGCCTCTCACCCTGCAAATCCCGCTCGACCTCGTCGACATATCGCCGCAGGATCGGCGACAGGTACGCATCGACGACGGTCGTGTCGCCGCGCGAGACGAGCTTCATCAGCGGCGACACTTCGTGCGACACCGACACCTGCGTGAAGCCCGCGCGACGCGCGAGCTCGGCAAGCGCCTTCTCGTGCTGCGGATATCGGTAGCCGTGCATCAGCACGATCGCCACCGCGCGAATGCCGGCGGCGTACGCGTCACGCAGCGCCGCAGCCGCGGCGTCGGCGTCGAGCGGTTCGACGACGTCGCCGTGCGCGCCAATGCGCTCGTCGACCTCGACGACGCGCTCGTACAGCAGCGTGGGCAGCTCGATCCGCCGCACGAACAGCTTCGGCCGGTGCTGGTAGGCGATCCGCAGCGCGTCGGCGAAGCCGCGCGTCACGACCAGCAGCGTGCGCTCGCCCCTGCGCTCGAGGAGCGCGTTGGTGGCGACGGTCGTGCCCATCTTGACGGCCCCGATCGCCGCGGACGGTATCGGCGCGTCTGCCGCGACGCCGAGCAGGTCGCGAATGCCCTGCACCGCGGCATCGCGATAGCGCTCGGGGTTCTCCGACAGCAGCTTGTGCGTGACGAGCGTGCCGTCGGGCCGGCGCGCGACGATGTCGGTGAACGTGCCGCCGCGGTCGATGAAGAACTGCCAGCGCGGCGAGTCGGTGGACGCCATGTCGGAAGTGGACGCGGGCGGTGCGCCGCCGCGACGACCAGCGGCGGCATCACCACGCCCGTCGCGGCGAGCCTATCACACCGACCGCGCGAATCTGGTTAATATCGCGGGCGAACCCTGTGCGGCGCCCGCGCGCCGGGCCGCGCACCGTCCACGATCTCCCATATAGAGGAGCTTTCCGATGACCAGAGCCTTCCGCTTCGCGCCGCTGCTGGGCGCGATCCTCGCGTTCTCATGCCTTCCCGCCGCCGCGCAGGTGAAGTGGGACCTGCCCACCGCCTATCCGGCGAACAACTACCACACCGAGAACATCCAGCAGTTCGCCAACGACGTGGACAAGGCGACAGGCGGCAAGCTCAAGATCACCGTGCACGCCAACGCGTCGCTGTTCAAGGCGCCGGAGATCAAGCGCGCGGTGCAGGGCGGCCAGGCGCAGATGGGCGAGATCCTGCTCGTCAACTACGAGAACGAGGACCCGATCTTCGGCCTCGACGGCGTGCCGTTCCTCGCGACCTCGTACGCCGAGGCCGCGAAGCTCTACAAGGCGTCGCGCAAGACGCTCGAGGCGAAGCTCGCAAGGCAAGGCATCATGCTGCTGTACGCGATTCCCTGGCCGGCGCAGGGCATTTTCACCAATCGCACGCTCAACGGCACCGCGGACATGAAGGGCCTCAAGTGGCGCGCGTACAGCCCGGCCACCGCCAAGATCGCCGAGCTCGTCGGCGCGCAGCCCGTCACCGTGCAGGCGGCCGAGGTGTCGCAGGCGCTCGCCACCGGCGTCATCGATTCGTACATGTCGTCGGGCGCGACCGGCTACGACTCCAAGACCTACGAGACGCTGCACAAGTTCTACGACACGCAGGCCTGGCTGCCGAAGAACGCGGTGCTGATCAACCGCAAGGCGTTCGAGGCGCTCGACAAGCCGACGCAGGCCGCGGTGCTGAAAGCCGGCGCCGACGCCGAGACGCGCGGCTGGAAGATCGCCGAGGAAAAGAACGGCTGGTACCTCGACCAGCTTAAAGCGAAAGGGATGGAGATCCTGAAGCCGTCGCCGCAGCTCACCGCCGATCTTCGCAAGGTCGGAAATTACATGCTCGCCGAATGGCAGAAGAAGTCGGGCGAGGACGGCAAGAAGGTCATCGACGCCTACCGCGCCATGCAGTAGCACGATGCGCCGGCTGCTCGACCGGCTCTACCTCGTCGCCGCCGCGCTCGGCGCGGTGGCGATGGTGGGGACGCTCGTGTTCGTGCTGCTGAGCATCGTCGGGCACGTGTTCGACTGGTACGTGCCGGGCACCGACGCGTACGCCGGCTACTGCATGGCGGCGTCCGGGTTCCTGGCGCTTGCGCACACGCTGAAGCGCGGCGAGCACATCCGCGTCACGCTCGTGCTCGAACACCTCGCGGAGCCGCGCCGGCGCGTGCTGGAGACGGCGGCGATCGGCATCGCCACGCTGCTCGGCATCGCGTTCGCGTTCTACAGCACGCGGCTCGCCTACCAGTCGTGGGATTTCAACGACATCTCCACCGCCAACGACGCGACGCCGCTGTGGATCCCGCAGCTCGCGATGGCCGCCGGCGCCCTCGTGTTCGCGATCGCGCTCATCGACGAATTCGTGCTGCAGCTGCGCGGCAAGCGCGTGCGCGCGATGCCGGCGGAGGCGCTGCGCAATGAATGACGCCGCGATCACCGCGCTTTTGATCGTCGCGCTGTTCGCGATCCTCGGCAGCGGCGTGTGGATCGGCCTCGCGCTGTCGGGCGTGGCGTGGATCGGCATGGAGCTCTTCAGCTCGCGCCCCGCCGGCGACGCGATGGCGGTGACGATCTGGGGCGCGGCGTCGTCGTGGACACTGACCGCACTGCCGCTCTTCGTGTGGATGGGCGAGATCCTGTTCCGCACGCGATTGTCGGAGGACATGTTCCGCGGGCTGGCGCCATGGCTCGAGCGCGTGCCGGGTCGGCTCCTCCACACCAACATCGTCGGCTGCACGATCTTCGCGGCGGTGTCGGG
>JAICUU010000182.1 GCA_025935675.1 Burkholderiales bacterium | reverse complement strand
GTCCAGCGGCCGCGGGTCCCGCGGCAGCTCGTGATGCGAGTCGGCGCCCGCGAATCCGTGACCCGGAAAGTGCTTGCCGACGCTCGCCGTGCCGCCGGCATGCAGGCCGTCGATCAGCGCGCGCGCAAGCGACGCCACCGCGTTGGCGCGGCTCGCCAGCGCGCGATCGCCGATCACGGCGCTCTGCCCATGGTCGATGTCGAGCACGGGCGCGTAGCTGTGGTCGACGCCCACGGCACGCAGCTCCGACGCGAGCGTATAGCCGAGGCGCGTCGCCTCGGCGGTCGCGCCGGCGATGTCGCGCTCCCAGCGCTCGCCGAGCGCGCGCATCGGCGGGATCGCGGTGAAGCCTTCGCGGAAGCGCTGCACGCGGCCGCCCTCGTGATCGACCGAGACGACGAGCGCCGGGTCGCGCAGCGCATGGATTTCGGCGACCAGCGCCGCGACCTGCTCGCGTGATGCATAGTTGCGCGTGAACAGGATGACGCCGCCGACCAGCGGATGCACGAGGCGCTCGCGCTCGGCGGCGTCGAGTACCAGTCCCGCGACGTCGGCGACCAGCGGGCCACGCGGCAACGACGTCATCCGCGTGCTGCCTCGCGCATCAGCGCCTTCATCTCGCGCACCGCCTCGCGCAGGCCGACGAACACCGCGCGCGCGACGATCGCATGGCCGATGTGGAGCTCGCGCACGCCGGCGAGCGCGGCGACCGGCTGTACGTTGACGTAGTTGAGCGCGTGGCCGGCGTTGAAGCGCATGCCGGCCGCCCGGATCGCCGCGCCCGCGCGGGCGAGCCGCTCGAGCTCGGCGACGACCGCCGGGCTCTCGGCATCGCGGCCGCGCACGTGATAGGCGTGCGCATAGGGGCCCGTGTGCAGCTCGCACACCGCGATGCCGATGCGCGCCGCGGCCTCGACCTGGTGGAGCTCGGGATCGATGAACGCGCTCACCTTGATGCCCGCCCCGGAAAGCTTCTGCACCGCGGATGCGAGCTTCCGTTCCTGCACGGCGACGTCGAGGCCGCCCTCGGTGGTGATCTCCTGGCGGCCTTCCGGCACCAGCATCGCCATCTCGGGCTTGAGCGTGCAGGCGAGCTCGACCATCGCGGGCGTGGCCGCCATCTCGAGGTTGAGCTTGATGTGCACGAGGTCGCGCAGCCGCCGCACGTCCTCGTCCTGGATGTGGCGGCGATCCTCGCGCAGGTGCACGGTGATGCCGTCGGCGCCGCCGAGGTGCGCCTCGACGGCCGCCCACACCGGGTCGGGCTCGTAGGTGCGGCGCGCCTCGCGCAGCGTGGCGACGTGGTCGATGTTGACGCCGAGCTCGATCATGATTCCTCTTCGCCCTCCAGGGCCTGCAGGTCCTGCACGATGCGGCGGCTCGCGAGCCGACGCGATTCCAGGTAATGGTCGAGCACCGCGCGCATCAGCCGCTTGGCCTCGCCGAGCGTCGCGGCGCCGGCGAAGCGCCCCTCGGCCAGCGCGCGCAACGTCGCGCCGTGGACGACGATGCCCGGCGTGTCGATACGCGTCGGCAGCCGCAGCGCGCCGCGCTCGACGGCGAAATGGTAACGCGCCGCGGGATCGATCGACGTCGTGCCGCCGGCCTCGTGCACGAGGTCGAGTGCGTAGCCGAGCTCGGCGAGCAGCGTGAGCTCGAAGCGGCGCAGGCGCGGCGCCTGCGCGTCGCCCCCGGCCAGCGCGGCCAGCGTGTCGCGGTATGCGGCGAACAGCGCCGGGTGCGGATCCTCGCGCGGGACGAGCTTCAGCAGGAGCTCGTTCACGTAGAACGCGCACAGCAGCGCATCGCCGGTCGGCAGCGGCATGCCACCCTGCCATTCGGCGCGCACCAGCGTCTTGAGCTCGCGTGCGCCGGCCCACGCGAGGATCACCGGCTGGAACGCCTGCAGCGTGCCGCGCAACTCCGAGTGCGCGCGCTTCGCCCCCCGCGCGACCAGCGCGACGCGGCCATGGTGCTCGGTGAACGCCTCGACGATCGCGCTCGTCTCGCGATACGGATGCGTGTGCAGCACGAACGCGGGCTCGTCGTCGACACGGCGTGCCTCGCCCGCCACGGTGCGCGTCATTCGTAACCGAGCCGCGCGAGCGAGGCGTCGGTCGCCGCCCAGTTGCGGCGCACGCGCACGAACACCTCGAGGAATACCTTGCCGCCGAAGAGCGCCTCCATGTCCTCGCGGGCCCTGGTGGCGATCGTCTTCATCGTCGCGCCGCCCTTGCCAAGCAGGATCGCGCGCTGCCCCGCCTTGTCGACCAGCACCACCGCGGCGATCCGGCGCAGTCGGCCTTCCTCGACGAACCGCTCGATCGTCACCGTCGTCGCATAAGGAAGCTCCTCGCCGAGCAGGCGGAAGATCTTCTCGCGGATGAGCTCGGCGGCGAGGAAGCGCTCGTCGCGATCGGTCAGCGTGTCGGCATCGTAGAGCGCGGGCGACAGCGGCAGGTGGCGCGCGATCTCGTCCTTCAGCGCGTCGAATGCCACGCCCTTCTCCGCCGACACCGGCACGATCGCCGCGAAGTCGCGCCACGTCGCGAGCTCGGCGAGCCGCGGCAAAAGCTCGCGCGGCGCGGCGAGCGCGTCGACCTTGTTGACCGCGGCAATCGCGGGAAGCGTCGGCGGGATCAGCGCCGACACCGCGCGATCGGCGTCGGTCAATCGCGCGGCGTCGACGACCAGCACGACGACGTCGACGTCGGCGAGGCTCGTCGTCACGGTCCGGTTGAGCCGGTCGTTGAGCCGCGAGCGATGGCGTGTCTGAAAGCCGGGCGTGTCGACGAACGCGAACTGGCGGCCGGACTCGGTCAGCACGCCGACGATGCGATGGCGCGTCGTCTGCGGCTTGCGCGACGTGATGCTGATGCGATGGCCGACGAGGCGATTGAGCAGCGTCGACTTGCCGACGCTCGGCCTGCCGACGATGGCAACGTGCCCGCTGCGGAATTCGTCGCTCACGGTCGGGCGCTGCGCCGAATCATCGCGCCGGCGCTGCGCGCCGCACGTCGCCGAGCGCGGCCTGCGCGGCCTCCTGCTCGGCGGCACGGCGGCTCGCGCCGCTGCCGCGCGCGACGACATTGAGCGCCGGGATGCGGCACTCGACCGCGAACGTCTGCGCGTGCGCCTCGCCGTCGATCGCGACGACCGCGTACTGCGGCACGGGCAGCCTGCGTGCCTGCAGCCATTCCTGCAGCGAGGTCTTGGCGTCCTTGGCGAGCACGTCACCGGCGGGATTGTCGAGGATGTCGCCGTACGCGGCGTGGATCGCGCGGCGCGCGGCGTCGAAGCCGGCATCGAGGAACACCGCGCCGAACACCGCTTCCATCGCATCGGCGAGGATCGACGGCCGCGCCGCGCCGCCGCTGCGCTGCTCGCCTTCGCCGAGCTTCAAGTGCGAGCCGAGCTCGAGGTTGGCCGCCACGCGCGCCAGCATCTCGCGATTGACGAGGCCGGCACGCGCGCGCGACAGCTCGCCCTCGGGCATCTGCGGGAAGCGGCCGAACAGCCATTCGGCGACGACGCAGTTCAGCACCGCGTCGCCGATGAACTCGAACCGCTCGTTGTGCCTTGTGCCGTGGCTGCGATGCGTCAGCGCCTGCGCGAGCAGCGCCGGATCGGCGAAGCGGTGTCCGAGCGCCCCGGCGAGCGTGAGCCGCGGCACGGCGTCGGACGGCGCGCCGGTCACCGCGCCTCGGTCACCTCGAAGTCGATCACGAGGCTCACGTTGTAGACCAGCGGCAACCGCGTCTCCCAGCTGATGTTGCCGACGATCTGGTTGTTCTGCTTGGTGACCTCGAGATCCTGCCAGTGAACCGACTCGACGTAGTCGGCGGCGAGGCGGCGCTCGAAGAACCGGCGCACGGTCGCGGGCTGCCCGTCGACTGCGTCCTCCAGCGCCCCCTTCAACGCCTTCTGCACCGAGAAGTACTCGATGTACGACGGCAGCATGCGGAATCCGACGAGCGCGGCGACGACGACGACCAGCGCCACGAACAGGAACCCGATCACGGTGAGTCCGCCCTGCCGCCTCGCTGTCTGCATGAGGTCTCCCCTAATGGACGGCGCGCCCGACGCGCTTGAAGGCGCCGCTGACGATGTCGTCCCAGTTGAACCAGATGAAGAACGCACGGCCGCGCAGGTTCGCGTCCGGCACGAATCCCCAGTAGCGGCTGTCATCGCTGAAATCGCGGTTGTCGCCCATCATGAAGTACTCGCCGGCCGGAACCCGGCATGTAAAGCCGCGCTCATTGTATTCGCAATTGCCGCGGTCCGGGAACGCGCGCACGTTGGATGGCTGCACCGGCGGCGCCTGCGGGCTTTGCGCGATCGTGTAAGACCTGGGCTCACCGCCGGCGTCCGCCGTCTCGACGACCTTCCGGGTCTCCTCGAAGCGCAGTCCCTCGAGCCAGCTGTACGTGCCGTCGGCCGCCTGCGGCAGCGGCTTGCCGTTGACGGTGAGCTTCTTGTCGCGGTACTCGACGGTGTCGCCGGGCAGGCCGACGACGCGCTTGATGTAATCGACGGAAGGATCGAGCGGGTAGCGGAACACCACGACGTCGCCGTGCTGCGGCTCGCCGGTCGCGATGATCTTCTGCTCGATGATCGGCAGGCGGATGCCGTACGCGAACTTGTTGACGAGGATGAAGTCGCCGACCTCGAGCGTCGGCCGCATCGAGGAAGACGGGATCTTGAAAGGCTCGGCGACGAAGCTGCGCAACAGGAACACCGCGATCAGCACGGGGAAGAAGCTCGCCGTGTACTCGATCCACGCCGGCGGCGTGTTGAGCTTCTCGGCGAGCGCCGCGCGCTCGCCGGCCACGCTGCCGCGGTCCCCGCCCTCGCGGCGGATACGCTCGTCGAATGTCGATAGCGCGGCCCGCGCGGCGGCGGCGCGGCGCGGCGCCAGCGCGATTTTGTCGAGGACCCAGGCGATGCCGGTCAGCACCGACAGGACGAAGAGGATCAGGGCGAAATTCATCGTGTTCCGGAACGCAGTGCGCACCCGCAGGGCATCGAGGACGGCGCGAATTGTCTCATGAGGTCGCGGGCATCGAGGCGGCGCCGGTGCCGCGGAATCGGCGGTTCGTCGGCGGCTCGCCGTCGCTCGTCGCGCGGCCCGCCGCGGGCGTCGTCGATCGTCTCACCGCTCACTTGTCGCCGACTTGCAGGATCGCAAGGAACGCCTCCTGGGGGATCTCGACGCTGCCCACCGCTTTCATCCGCTTCTTGCCGGCCTTCTGCTTCTCGAGGAGCTTCTTCTTGCGCGTGATGTCGCCGCCATAGCACTTGGCGAGCACGTTCTTGCGCAGGGCCTTGATCGACTCGCGCGCGATGATCTGCGCGCCGATCGCCGCCTGCACGGCGATGTCGAACATCTGCCGCGGGATCAGCGAGCGCATCCGCGACGCGACCTCGCGGCCCCGATGGAGCGAGACCGAGCGGTGCACCATCACCGACAGCGCGTCGACGCGCTCGCCGTTGATGAGGATGTCGAGCTTGACGACGTCGGCCGCGCGGAATTCCTTGAACTCGTAATCGAGCGACGCGTAGCCGCGCGACACCGACTTCAAACGGTCGAAGAAGTCCATCACCACCTCGGCCATCGGCAGCTCGTACGTCAGCACGACCTGGCGCCCCGCGTAGTGCATGTTCCTCTGCACGCCGCGCTTCTCGGTGCACAGCGTCAGCACCGGGCCGACGTACTCTTGCGGCACGATGATCGTCGCCGTGATCACCGGCTCGCGGATCTCCTCGATCTTCGACACGTCGGGCAGCTTCGACGGATTCTCGACCTCGACGAGCGTGCCGTCGCGCAGCAGCAGCTGGTAGACGACCGTCGGCGCGGTCGTGACAAGGTCCATGTCGTACTCGCGCTCGAGGCGCTCCTGCACGATGTCCATGTGCAGGAGGCCGAGGAAGCCGCAGCGGAAGCCGAAGCCGAGCGCCTGCGACACCTCGGGCTCGTAGTGCAGCGACGCGTCGTTGAGCGAGAGCTTGTCCAGCGCGTCGCGCAGCGCCTCGTACTGGTTCGCCTCAACCGGGTAGAGTCCCGCGAACACCTGCGGCTTGACTTTGCGGAAGCCCGGCAGCGGCGCTGCGGCGCGGCGCGTGGCGAGCGTGACGGTGTCGCCGACCTGCGCGGCCTTGAGCTCCTTGATCCCGGCGATGACGAAACCGACGTCGCCCGCGGACAACGCGTCGCGCGCGATCGACTTCGGCGTGAACACGCCCACGCTCTCGCAGGTGTACGTGGCGCCCGTCGCCATCAGCTGGATGCGCTCGCGGGGCGAAAGCTTCCCATCCATCACCCGCACCAGCATCACGACGCCGACGTAGTTGTCGAACCACGAGTCGATGATCAGCGCGGCGAGCGGCGAATCGGGATCGCCCTTGGGCGGCGGGATGCGCGCGATAACCGCCTCGAGGATGTCGTCGACGCCTTCGCCGGTCTTGGCGCTGGCGTGGATGGCCTCGGTCGCGTCGATGCCGATGATGTCCTCGATCTCCTCGATCACCCGGTCGGGCTCTGCCGACGGCAGGTCGATCTTGTTGAGCACCGGCACGACCTCGACGCCCTGCTCGATCGCCGTGTAGCAGTTGGCGACCGTCTGCGCCTCGACGCCCTGCGACGCGTCCACGACCAGGAGCGCGCCTTCGCAGGCTGCCAGCGAGCGCGACACCTCGTACGCGAAGTCGACGTGGCCCGGCGTGTCGATCATGTTGAGCCGGTACGTCTCGCCGTCGCGCGCCATGTACTCGAGCGCCGCGGTCTGCGCCTTGATCGTGATGCCGCGCTCGCGCTCCAACGCCATCGAGTCGAGCACCTGCTCGCTCATCTCGCGCGCGGCGAG
>JAICUU010000320.1 GCA_025935675.1 Burkholderiales bacterium | reverse complement strand
GACGCTCTCGGGCAGCCCATGCAGCGTATGCACGACGCCGGCATTGCGCAGGCGCCCGACGACGCGTGCGAAAAGACCGGCACGGCGGTCGTGCGAATGCACGATGTCGGCACCGCCGAGCGCGCGCCACAGCCGCGCGGTGGCGGCCACGTCGCGCAGGCCATTGATCGCGACCGTGCGCGCCGCGACGCCATCGTCGCGAAACGACGCCGCGATCGCCTCGCTCGTGCACAGCACCTCGACGTCGAATCCGCGCCGCTGCGTCGCGCCGGCGAGCGCACGCAGGTGCGTCAGCGGGCCGCCGCGCTCGAGCGTGCTCACGTAGACGATCTTCGGGGCGCAACCTGGACTTTCCCTCCGCGCTGCGCGCTGCGGGGCTCGTTCACGCGGGGGCCGGTGCGGCGCACTCACGACGACGGCTCGCGCGCGACCGCAGTGGCGAGTCCGGCGAGGAGCCAGAACGTCGATGTGAGCTCGACGGAGACGAAGAAGCCCGCGACCGCGGCAATCAGCATCGACAATCGCAGCGGCAGCGCCAGTCCTTCGTCGCCGGGCGCCGGCAGCGAGGGGCGCCCCATCCGCGCGAATGCGAGCGCATAGAACGCGACGAACGCGGCGAACGCCGGCACGCCGAGCTCGGTGGCGATCTCGAGCCAGCTGTTGTGCACGACGCTCAAGTGATGCAAATCGGGATTCGCGCGCCAATGCGACTCGTACGCGGCGCCGAAGTTGCCGGGTCCGATGCCGAGCAGCGGATGCTCGACGACGCGATCGGCGGCGAAGCGCCATGCCTCGAGGCGGTTCTGCACGTTCGCCGAGGCGATCCTCTCCTTCGCCGCGAGACCCACGCGCAAGGGTGCGGGGTTGACGGCGATGACGAACAGCGCGACGGCGACGAGCGCGGCCGCGCTGGCGACGATCATGCGCACCAAGCGACGCTCGACCATCAGGAGCCACGCCGCGGCGGCGGCCAGCGCGAGGAGAGCGCCGCGCGACATCGTCAGCGGGATGGCCAAGCCGATGGCGACGACGGCTGCCCACGCCGCGACTCGCAGCCGGCGCGCGGTGGACGCGAGCCAGATCGCCAGCGGCCACGTCGACGCGAGCAGCAGCGCGACATCGTTGGCGTCGCCGAACGGCGTGGTCGCGAGGATCTTGCGGTGCGTCGCGAGGTCGGCCAGCGCGAAGGTCGCGGCGATCGCGCACCCTACGGTGAGCACGATCACGAGCTGACGGCGCCGGCCCGCGTCGTCGGCGAGCCCGGCGACACCGATGAAGAACGCGATATACGCTGCGTAGCGGCACGTCGTGATGAACGCCGTCGCCGGCACCATCGCGGTCACCGTCGACACGCAGGCCAGCACCAGCAACGCGAGCAGCGGCAGCCGCGAAGCGCCCTCCAGCGCGTACTCGCGCGGCGCGCGTGCCATGTGCGCGGCCAGCAGCACGAGGAAGCACGCGCCCGCGATCTTGGGCAGGGTGAGCAGCGAAAAGCCCGCGAAGCTCGCGACGCCGTCGAGCCCGACGATGGATTTGGCCGCGAACGCGACGACCAGCGCGAGCAGGCTCCGCCACGTGAGCGCCGCGAGCGTCGATCGGTCGCTTGCGGCGGCAACCTGCATGGCAGCGCGCGCCGGTGGCGCGATGTCGCGGGACGACCCGGCGGCTTGCAAGGCGACGAGCGAGCGCCCGTGCAGCCAGATCGGCTTCATGGCCGCGCCTGGCGGCTGCGCCGGTTGCGAGTCTGGTGCCGCAAGCTCATGCCGCCACCACGGCCTCCCCGCCGATGGGCCACGATCAGGCCGCCTCTTGCCGTCACGCGGGACTCGCGCGCGGTGACGAACGGTCAGCGAGCGCCGGGCGCTTCCGGCAAACGTGTCGTGCGCGCGTTGCAAGCGTGCGCCGGCAGCGGATCGTAGCAGGCAATGGCGGACCGCTGAAGCCGTTTCAGGGACAAATCCCGCGATCGCGAACGGCGTAAGCGCCGGTCCACCGGCAGCCCCGATCTCGAGCACCCGGCGAGCGGTGTCGAGCGACGACGAATCCATGGGCATCCGGCCGCAGGGGTTTCATCCGCGCCGAGCCGGGCGACGGGTCGCGACGGCTATAATTGACGTGCGTCATGGAATTGCCGTTGCATCGGTCGAAAACCGACTTGGTCAACTTACCCAGGAACAGCGTGCCCAATATCGCCAGCGTACTTCGCGAAGAGATCGTCCGCATTTCCCGCAGGGGTACCCGGGCGCAGATCGAGGCGACGAAAAAGGCCGCAGCCCAGCATCGGCACGACATCGCCGAACTGAAGCGCCAGGTCGCATTGCTCCAGCGGCAGATCAAGTTCATTGCGAAGCGAGTTTCTTCGTCGCCGGGCACCGCCGCATCCGAGGCGGCCGGCACGAAGCTGCGCTTCGTCGCCAAGGGCCTGCGCTCGCATCGGAACCGTCTCGGCTTGTCCGCGGGCGACTTCGGCAGGCTGGTCGGCGCGAGCGCGAATTCCGTCTACGCGTGGGAGACCGGCAAATCGGTGCCGCGCCGCGCGCAGCTCGCCCGCATCGCGGCCATCCGTGTGCTCGGCAAGCGCGAAGCGTTGGCGAGGTTGAAGGCGGCCGGCGCGCGGCCTCGCGGTGGGTGACGGTCGACCGCTCGGTGGGTGACGGTCGTCGACCGGATCGCCGCGCGGCAGCAACGCCGGACGTTCTCGGTCTACGGCGGCGACGTCATTGTCCCGCAGAGATCCCGATGATCGACTGGAACCCGCCCCAGAACATCCGCTTGCCGTCGAACGGCATCTTCGACGGGTCCATCGAATCCTTGAGCTGCGGATCGTCCATGACCGCCTTGCCGACGCGGTCACGGTCTTCCTTGCTCTTGTAGACGACCCACGCGAGGGCGATCACCTCGTCGTCCTTGAGCTGCACTGCCTGCGGGAACGACGTCAGCTTGCCGGGCTGAACGTCGTCGCCGATCGAGTCGGAGTAGTAGAGCGCGCCGTGGCGCAGGTGCGCCCTGCCCCACTCCTCCGACAT
>JAICUU010000271.1 GCA_025935675.1 Burkholderiales bacterium | reverse complement strand
GCAAATCGAGGTGCAGCTCGACCTCGCGCGCCGTCGCGTCGGCCAGAACAGGGAGCTCGTCGCGAGCGGCGCCGGCGACAAGTTCGCCCTCGAGCAGGCGGAAACCGAGCAGCGATCGCTGGAAGCGCAGCTCGGCATGGCGAAGAGCGCGTCCGCCCAGGCGCGCGCCGGTCAGGTGCAAGCGACCGCCGGCGAGCGCCAGTTGCGCGAGCGTGCCGCCGGCAAGTCCGACAACGAGTACGCGCCGGTCGCACAGATCCGCGCGCAGCTCGCGAGCGCGCAGTGGGAGCTCGACCAGACGACGGTCACGGCGCCGGCCGACGGCTATGCGATCAACGTGCAGCTGCGACCCGGCTCGTTCACCACCGCGTTCCCGATCACCCCGGCGATGACGTTCGTCGAGGAGACGTACCAGGTGATCGCGCTCTATCACCAGAACGAGCTCATCGCCGTCGAGCCCGGCAACGAGGCGGAGTTCACGCTGAACGCGCATCCCGGCCGCGTCATCAAGGCCACGGTCGACTCGATCGTGTGGGCGCAGGGGCAGGGACAGGTGGCGAACAGCACGCAGCTGCCGACCACCGGTTACGGACCCATGCCGCCAGGCCGGTTCCCGGTGCGCTTCAATGTCGCGGCACGCGACGCCGGACTCTTCCTGCCGGCGGGCGCGATCGGCGACGGCGCGATCTATACCGATCACGTCGCCGCGATCCACATCATCCGCAAGATCATCGTGCGGGTCGGCGCCAAGCTCGACTACCTGATCCTCAAGCTGCACTGATGGCGACGCCGTCACGCACGCTTCGCGCGATCACGCTGTGCGCCGCGGCGGTGCTCGCCGGCTGCGCGCTCCAGCCGCCGCCCAAGCCGGACGAGATCCGCGCCGAGGCTCTGCCGAACGTGCACGTGCCGGCGCACTGGAACGTCGCGACCGTCGCCGGCGCGCCGGTGGGCAACGGCTGGCTCGCGACGTTGGGGGACCCGCGGCTCGACGCGTTGGTGCGCGAGGCGCTTGCGTACAACGCCGATTTGCGGATGGCGTCTGCGCGTGTCGAGCAGGCGGCTGCCTACGCGAAGGCCGCGGGTGCGGCGATCTACCCGGCCGTCAACCTGCTCGCGCATGGCGGCGGCAAGCTCGGCGGCGACAACTCGGGCATCAACGGCGGCGGATTGTTCGCGAGCTGGGAGCTCGACCTGTGGGGACGCGTGCGCGCGCAGCGCGCCGCGGGGGCCGCCCAGTACGAGGCCACCGCGCTCGATGCCGAGTACGCGCGCCAGTCGCTCGCCGCGATGGTCGCGAAGAGCTGGATGCTCGCGATCGAGGCGCGGCTGCTGCGCGGCAATGCCGCCGACGTCGTGCGCGCATCCGAGCAGACGCTTGGCCTCGCGCGCGAGCGGCTACGCGTCGGCATCGGCGACGAATACGACGTGTCGCTGGCCGACGCGAGCCTTTACACGGCGCGCGACGCCGAGCGGCAGCTCGCGCTGGGCGAAACCGAGGCGCGGCGCGCGCTCGAGGCGCTGCTCGGGCGCTTTCCCGCGGCTGAGATCGAGATCGCGACCGCGCTGCCGCGGATACCGGGACCCATCCCGGCCGGGCTGCCGTCGGAGCTCCTCGAGCGCCGCCCCGACGTCATCGCCGCCGAGCGGCGCATCGCCGCCGCGTTCCACAACGTCGAGGAGGCGAAGGCGGCGCGGTTGCCGAAGATCGCGCTCACGGCGGGCGTCACGGCGATGTCGAGCAACCTCTTCGTGCTGCAGGACCACAACAACCCGGTGATGAGCCTCGGCGCCAATCTCGCGTTCCCGATCTTCAACGGCTACGCGCTGCAGGCGCAGGTCGAGATTCGTACCGCGGAGCAGGCGCTCGCCGTGGCCGACTACGGGCGAATCGGCCTGCGTGCGTTCGGCGAGGTCGAAACGGCGATGTCGGCGATCGCCGCAGCGGACGATCGCGGCGCCATCCTGCAAGGCTCGCTTGCGACGACGAGTCGCTCGCTCGAGCTCGCGCAGACCCGCTATCGCGTCGGTTCCGGCGACTTGCGCGGCGTGCTGCGCGAGAACGCGTCGGTCTACGGCGCGCGCGCAGCGCTCGTGCAGGTGCAGGCCGACCAGCTCGTGCAACGCGTCAACCTGCTGCTCGCGCTGGGCGGCCGCTTCGATGCTCAGCCGCCGGTGGCGCAAGGTACGCTCGACGGCACGGCGACACCCGGCCTCGCGCAGGTCGCCGCCGATTCGACCGTGCTACCGACAAAGGCCGGGGTCGAGCAGTAGCGCCTCGGCCGATTCGTCATTCCCGAGAAAGCGGGGATGTAGACCGTGCCGCGTAGGGCGCGGGGTCACGGCTGGATTCCCGCTTTCGCGGGAATGACGGCGTCCTTCGCGGGAATGACGGCGTCCTTCGCAGGCATGACGGCGTCCTTCGCGGGAATGACGGCGTCCTTCGCGGGAATGACGTGAGCCGCTACCCGAACAGCGCCGCGAGCCCCGCGCCGGGATCGTCGGCGCGCATCAGCGCCTCGCCGACCAGGAACGCGTGAATGCCGCGGCCGCGCATCAGCGCGACGTCCCTCGGCGTGCCGATGCCGCTTTCGGTGACGATGATCCTGCCTTCCGGCACTTTCGGCTTCAGGTCGAGCGTCGTCGACAGCGACACGTTGAACGTCTTGAGGTCACGGTTGTTGATGCCGATGAGCGGCGTTGCGAGCTTCAGCGCGCGGACGAGCTCCTGCGCATCGTGCACCTCGACCAGCACCGCCATGCCGAAGTCGTGCGCGCGCGCCTCGAATGCCGCGAGCTGCGCGTCGTCGAGCGCCGCGACAATCAGGAGGATCGCGTCGGCGCCGAGCGCGCGCGACTCGGCGATCTGATACTCGTCGACGATGAATTCCTTGCGCAGCACCGGCAGCGTGCACGCAGCGCGGGCCGCTTGCAGGTCGGCGTCGGCGCCGTGGAAATACTTGGCGTTGGTCAGCACCGACAGGCACGTCGCGCCGGCGCGGTCGTAGGACGCCGCGATCGCCGCCGGGTCGAACGCCTCGCGCAGCACGCCTTTCGACGGCGACGCGCGCTTGAGCTCGGCGATCACCGCGGCGCCGCCGGCGGCGATGCGCGCGCGTATCGCGCCGGCGAAGTCGCGCGGCGGCGGCGCCGCGCGCGCGGCCGCTTCGAGGTCGGCGAGCGGCCGTGCGATCTCGGCTGCGATCACTTCCTCGGCCTTGTCGGCAACGATCCGCGCCAGGATGTCGGCACGCGGGTCGATCTTCATGGCTTCGGCCCGAGTTTTTGCGTCGTCGCCACGAACGCGTCGAGCTTGCGGCGCGCCGCGCCGGATGCGAGCGCCTCGCGCGCCCGCTCGATGCCTTCGCCGATCGACGTGGCGATGCCGGCGGCGTAAAGCGCCGCGCCGGCGTTGAGCGCGACGATTTCGCGCGGCGTGCCGTCGCGGTTGTCGAGCGCCTCCAGCACCATGGCCTTCGATTCGGCGGCGCCATCGACCTTGAGGCCGCGATTGGACTTCATCGACAGGCCGAAGTCCTCCGGATGGATCTCGTACTCGAGCACCGCGCCGTCCTTGAGCTCGCCGACCATCGTTGCCGCACCCAGCGACACCTCGTCCATGCCGTCGCGGCCGTAGACGACGAGCGCGCGCTTGCTGCCGAGCCTCTCGAGCACGCGCACGTGGATGCCGACGAGATCGGGATGGAACACGCCGATCAGGTGGTTCGCCGCGCCCGCCGGGTTGGTGAGCGGGCCGAGGATGTTGAAGATCGTGCGCACGCCGAGCTCCTTGCGCACTGGCGCGGCGTGCTTCATCGCGCCATGATGGCTCGGCGCGAACATGAAACCGATGCCGGTCTCGCCGATCGACTGCGCGACGGCGGCCGGCGGCAGCATGATGTTGGCGCCCAGCGCTTCCAGCACGTCGGCGCTGCCCGATTTCGACGACACCGAGCGGCCGCCGTGCTTGGCGACACGCGCGCCGGCTGCCGCGGCGACGAACATCGACGCCGTCGAGATGTTGAACGTCGCCGACGCGTCGCCGCCGGTGCCGACGATGTCGAGCAGCGTCGCCGGATCCGGCGCGTCGACCCTG
>JAICUU010000038.1 GCA_025935675.1 Burkholderiales bacterium | reverse complement strand
CTCGACGATCACGCGTTCCTGCTCGACGCGCTCGTCGAGTGCATGACGCTCGACTTCCGCGCCGCCGACTTCGCATGGGCCTGCGAGATCGCCGACGCGCTCATCGCGCGGTTCGAGGACCGCGAGCACGGCGGCTTCTTCATGACGAGCCACGACCACGAGGCGCTGATCCTGCGCCACAAGCCGGGCCAGGACGCCGCCACGCCGTCGGGCAATGGCGCGGCGGCGCTCGCGCTCGCGCGGCTCGCCGTGATCGCCGGCGACATGCGCTTCGCCACGGCGGCGCGCGGCGCGGTCGACGCGTTCGGCGCGACGATCGCCGAGGCGCCCGAGGGTTTCGTCACGCTGCTGCGCGCCGAGGCGGCGCTGGCCGCGCCGCCCGCGCTGGTGATCGTCGACGGCGATCCGGCGGCGACGCCGGCAGGGTGCAAGGCGGCGCGCGCGAAAGACCCGCGCGCGCTCGTCATCGACATCGCCGGGCGTGGCGACGTGCCGGCGGCACTCCTGAAAGGGCCGCGGATCGCGCGCGGCGCCTGCGCATACGTCTGCCGCGACTTCACGTGCCTGCCGCGGATCGACGCGCTCGCAGCACTCGAGGCCGCGCTCGCGCCGGCGTGACGCCGGCGGGTGCCGGGCGGGAGCGCGTCGCGGTGCGGTAGCATCCAACCTGCAAGCGGTGCTGCGGCACGCAGCGCGCGCTTTTTCCACGGAGGCTGGGCGATGAAAACGGCAGTGATGGTGGCGCTCGCCGCGACGGCGGCTGCGATGGCGGCGGCGCCCGCGTACGCGGTACTCGACACCGCGGCGGCGGAAGCGTTGATGAAAAAGGACAATTGCGCGACCTGCCACGCAATCGACAAGAAGCTGATCGGGCCCGCATACCAGGACGTCGCCGCGAAGTACAAGGGCGACAAGACGGCGCAGGCGAAGCTCGAGAAGAAGGTCAAGGCCGGCGGCTCCGGCGTGTGGGGCTCGATCCCGATGCCGCCCAACACCACGACCTCCGACGCCGACATCAAGGAGCTCGTCACCTGGATCCTGACGCTCAAGAAGTGACGCGGGCGGCGCGGTGCCGCCCCGGTCTTCGGGGCGTAAGCGGCCGGCGCCGCCGCTTTGACAGCGTCGGCGCCCCGGGGTAGGCTTCGCGCCGTTCGTGCAGGAGAGCGCCGCGCATGACGCGCGCGGCCGCCGAAGGCGCAACGTCCCGAAACCGCTCAGGCAAAAGGACTGCGCGAACGCGAGGACCATCTGGAGAGCGGCCGGCATCGCCGGCCCACCGAAGGGGCACGCGGCGGCGCTTCTCGAGCACGCTGCAATCTCTCAGGTAAAAGGACAGACGGGGCGGCGCGGCATATGCCGTGCCGCCCTCGTGTTTCCTGGCCGAAGGGATCGCCCGTGAGCAAGACCACGCCCCTCAATGCCACGCATCGCGCGCTCGGCGCACGGATGGTGGATTTCGGTGGCTACGACATGCCGGTCAACTACGGCTCGCAGATCGACGAGCACCACGCGGTGCGCGACGACGCGGGCATGTTCGACGTGTCGCACATGCGCGTCGTCGACCTCGACGGCGAGGGCGCGCGCGACTTCCTCGCGCACGCGCTCGCCAACGATGTCGCGCGGCTCGGCACGCCCGGCAAGGCGTTGTACTCGTGCCTGTTGCGCGAGGACGGCGGCGTGCTCGACGACCTCATCGCCTATTGGCGCGGCGGCGACAGATTCCGGCTCGTCGTCAACGCCGGCACCGCGGACAAGGACATCGCGTGGCTGCGCACGCTTGCTGACCGCACCGGCGCGCGCGTCGATCTTGCGCCGCGTGCCGATCTCGCGCTCGTCGCCGTGCAGGGCCCGAACGCGCGTGCCAAGCTGTGGCGAGCGCTGCCCGGCAGCGAGGCGGCGACGGCGTCGCTCGCGCCGTTCAACGCCGCGACCTTCACCCGCGACCGCGTCGAATACTTCATCGCGCGCACCGGCTACACCGGCGAGGACGGCTTCGAGATCGCGTTGCCGGCGACGCATGTCGAGGCGTTGTGGACGGCGCTCATCGAGGCGGGCGTGAAGCCCTGCGGCCTCGGCGCCCGCGATACGCTGCGTCTCGAGGCCGGCATGAACCTCTACGGCCAGGACATGGACGAGGCGGTCTCGCCGCTCGAGTCCGGCCTCGGCTGGACCGTCGACCGGCGCGCACCGCGCGACTTCGTCGGCCGCGCGGCGCTCGAGCGCGCGCCGGCCGCCCGCACGCTCGTCGGCCTCGTGCTCGAGGACGGCGGCGGGATCCTGCGCGCGCACCAGCGCGTGTCGACGCCCAAGGGCGACGGCGAGATCACCAGCGGCACGTTCTCGCCGACGATGCAGCGCTCGATCGCGCTGGCGCGCGTGCCGGTCGGTGTCGCGCCCGGCGATCGCGTGATGGTCGCGGTGCGCGACAAGACGCTCGCAGCGCGCGTCGTCAAGCCGCCGTTCGTACGCAACGGCAAGGTCCTCGTGTAGTCGATCCCCCCACTCCGGAGAACATCGTGAACATCCCCGCCAACCTGCGCTACACGTCGAGCCACGAGTGGATCCGCAAGGAGCTCGACGGCACGCTGACGATCGGCATCACCGACCACGCGCAGGCAGCGCTCGGCGACCTCGTGTTCATCGAGCTGCCGAAGGTGGGCCGCAAGCTCGGCGCGGGCGAGGCCGCGGCGGTCGTCGAGTCGGTCAAGGCGGCGAGCGACGTCTACGCACCGGTGGCGGGGACCGTGGCCGCCGCCAACGCCGACGTGCAGAAGTCGCCCGAGACGGTCAACGCCGATGCCTACGCGGCCTGGCTCTACCGGCTCACGCCCGACGACATTGCAACGGTCGACGGCCTCCTCGACGCGCGCGGCTACCAGGCCGTGATCGCCGAAAGCTAGCGCGATGCGAACGCCCTCAGCGTCCCCGTCGATGCACCCCGCGCGTGCCTCCGCCCCCGAGGGGGCATCCGGCGCGGGATGGCCTGCCGGACCCGCGCTCGGTCACGCCGGCAGTGGTGCGGCCGAGGGCGCGATGGCGTCGCTTGCGACGCTCGAGGCGCACGACGCGTTCGTCGCGCGCCACATCGGCACGACGCCCGCGGAACAGGCAGCGATGCTCGCGACGCTCGGCATGCCGTCGCGCCGCGCGCTGATGGACGCGATCGTGCCGCCGTCGATCCGCCGCCGCGCGCCGATGGCGCTGCGGCCGGCGCTGTCCGAAGCCGAGGCACTCGCGCGGCTGAAGACGATCGCCGCGCGCAACCGCGTGTTGAAGTCGTGCATCGGCCAGGGGTACTACGGCACGCAGACGCCCGGCGTCATCCTGCGCAATGTCCTCGAGAACCCGGCGTGGTACACGGCTTACACGCCGTACCAGCCGGAGATCTCGCAAGGCCGCCTCGAGGCGCTCGTCAATTTCCAGACGATGGTGTGCGACTTGACCGGCATGTCGATCGCCAACGCTTCGATGCTCGACGAGGCGACCGCCGCCGCCGAAGCGATGGCGATGGCGCTGCGGATGACCGGTTCGCCGTCGCGCACGCTGTTCGTCGCCGACGACGTGTTCGCGCAAACGCTCGACGTGCTGCGCACGCGCGCAGCGCCACTCGGGATCGACGTCGTCGTCGGCGCGGCGGCGAAGGCGCCCGCGGCGAGCGCGTTCGCGGCCGTGCTGCAGTACCCGGGCGGCAGCGGCGAGATCGTCGACCACCGCGCGCTCGCGGCGGCGTTGCGCGCACAGGGCACCGCGGTGATCGTCGCCGCCGACATTCTCGCGCTCACGCTGCTCGTGCCGCCAGGCGAATGGGGCGCCGACGTCGTCGTCGGCTCGACGCAGCGCTTCGGCGTGCCGATGGGCTACGGCGGCCCGCACGCCGCGTTTCTCGCGACGCGCGACGAATGGAAGCGCACGCTGCCCGGCCGGCTCGTCGGCGTCACGGTCGACGCCGACGGCGCGCACGCGTACCGGCTCGCGCTGCAGACGCGCGAGCAGCACATCCGCCGCGAGAAGGCGACGTCGAACATCTGCACCGCGCAGGTGCTGCTCGCGGTAATCGCATCGATGTACGCCGTCTACCACGGCCCCGACGGCCTCGCTGCGATCGCGCGCCGCGTGCATCGGCTGACGGCGATCCTCAAGGCGGGCCTCGTCAAGGGCGGCTTCGTCGTGCCGACGGCGGCGTTCTTCGATACGCTGACCGTCGCTACCGGCGACGACACCGCGCACATCCTCGCCGCCGGCGCGCGCCAGGGCTACAACTTCCGCATCGTCGACGCCACGACGCTCGGGCTCTCGCTCGACGAGACGACGACGCGCGACGACGTCGCGCGCATCCTGCACGTGTTCCACGGCGACGACCCGGCGCTCACCGTCGAGCACCTCGACAAGGCGGCGCCGTCGGCGATTCCGCCGGCGCTCGCGCGCACGTCGGCCTATCTCGCGCATCCGGTGTTCCACCGCTACCGGACCGAGACCGAAATGCTGCGCTACCTCCGCCGCCTCGCCGACAAGGACCTGGCGCTCGACCGCGCGATGATCCCGCTCGGCTCGTGCACGATGAAGCTCAACGCCACTGCGGAGATGATCCCGGTGACATGGCCGGCGTTCTGCGACCTCCATCCGTTCGCGCCGACCGAGCAGGCCGGCGGCTACCGCGAGATGATCGACGAGCTCGAGCGGATGCTGTGCGCGGCGACCGGCTACGACGCGGTGTCGCTGCAGCCGAATGCGGGCTCGCAGGGCGAATACGCGGGCCTCCTGATGATCCGCAAGTACCACGAGGCGCGCGGCGATGCCCATCGCGACGTCTGCCTCATTCCCGCGTCGGCGCACGGCACCAACCCGGCGTCGGCGCAGATGGCGGGCCTTCGTGTCGTCGTCGTCGCCTGCGACCGCGACGGCAACGTCGACCTGGCCGACTTGCGCGCCAAGGCGGCGGCCCACGCGCGCGATCTCGCAGCGATCATGGTCACCTACCCTTCGACGCACGGCGTGTTCGAGTCCGGCATCGTCGAGATCTGCGAGGTCGTGCATCGCCACGGCGGCCAGGTGTACGTCGATGGCGCCAACCTCAACGCGCTTGTCGGGCTTGCCGCACCCGGCGAGTTCGGCGCCGACGTGTCGCACTTGAACCTGCACAAGACGTTCTGCATTCCGCACGGCGGCGGCGGGCCCGGCGTCGGCCCCGTCGCGTGCCGTGCGCACCTCGCGCCGTACTTGCCCGGCCATCGCGCGCTGCGCGTGCCGGTCGTGCACGCGTCGCGAAATTCGCCGGATCCGATCGGCCCCGTGTCTGCGGCACCCTACGGCAGCGCGTCGATCCTGCCGATCTCGTGGATGTACGTGACGATGATGGGCCGCGACGGCCTCGCCGCGGCGACCGAGAGCGCGATCCTCGCCGCCAACTACGTCGCGAAGCGGCTCTCCTCCTCGTACCCCGTGCTGTACTCGGGCGAGGGCGGCTTCGTCGCGCACGAGTGCATCATCGACTTGCGGCCCTTCAAGGCGAGCGCCGGCGTCGAGGTGGAGGACGTCGCCAAGCGCCTCATCGACTATGGCTTCCATTCGCCGACGATGAGCTTCCCGGTGCCGGGCACGTTGATGATCGAGCCCACCGAGAGCGAGTCGAAGTACGAGCTCGACCGCTTCTGCGAGGCGATGATCGCCATTCGCGGGGAGATCCGCGCCATCGAGGAGGGCCACGCGCGGCGCGACGACAATGCGCTCAAGCACGCGCCCCACACCGCCGAGCACATCGCGCAGGGCCACTGGCCGCACGCATATTCGCGTCGCGACGCCGCGTACCCGGCCACTCCGCTGCCGGCGGACCTCAAGTACTGGCCGCCGGTGGCGCGCGTCGACAACGTGCACGGCGATCGCAACCTCTTCTGCAGCTGCATTCCGGTGACCGCCGACGCCGCGCTCGACGCATCGGCGACGCCGCGCGCGGACGCGACCGCCTGATGCGTGCCCTCGTCCTCGGCGGCGGCGTCATCGGCGTCACCGCGGCGTGGTACCTCGCGGCGGACGGCCACGAGGTCACGCTCGTCGATCGCGAATCGGGCGCGGGTCTCGAGACGTCGTTCGCCAACGGCGGGCAGATCTCGGTGTCCTATGCCGAGCCGTGGTCCAACCCGTCGGCGCCGCTCAAGATCCTGCAATGGCTCGGGCGCGACGACGCGCCGCTTTTGTTCCGGCCGCGCGCCGACTGGCGGCAGTGGCGCTGGGGGCTGCAGTTCCTCGTCGAGTGCCTGCCGGGCCGCACGCGCCACAACACGATCCAGTGCCTCAACCTCGCGCTCTATTCACGCGAGTGCCTGCAGGCGCTGCGCGCCGAGCTGGGGCTCGAGTACGACCAGCTCGAGCGCGGCATCCTGCAGTTCTACACCGACGCCGCGGAATTCGAGCGCGGCGTCGACGCCGCCGCGCTGATGCGCGAGTTCGGCTGCGACCGCGTCGTGCGCACGCCCGACGAGTGCGTGGCGATCGAGCCGGCGCTGGCGCAGTGCCGCGGCCAGCTCGCCGGCGGCATTTTCACGGCGACCGACGAATCGGGCGACGCGCACACGTTCACCGTCGAGCTCGCCAAGCGTGCCGAGGCGCGCGGCGTGCGCTTTCGCTGGAACACGAAAATCGACGATCTCGCGGCCGAGGGCGACCGGATCAGCGGCGTGCACGTCACCGGCCCCGACGGTGCCAAGGAAACGCTGTCCGCCGACGCGATCGTCGTCGCGCTGGGCAGCTTCAGCCCGTTCCTGCTCGCGCCGGTCGGCGTGCCCTGCCTCGTCTATCCGGCGAAGGGCTACTCGATGACGATGGACATCGGCGCGCATCGCGGCGCGCCGACGGTGTCGCTCACCGACCTCGCCTGGAAGATCGTGATGACGCGCCTCGGCAACCGCCTGCGCGTCGCCGGCACCGCCGAGCTGTCGGGTTACGGCCTCGCGCTCAACCCGGTGCGCTGCGAGGCGCTGAAGCGCCGCACGCTCGAGCTCTTTCCCGACGCCGGCGACCCGGCGACGATCCAGTACTGGACCGGCCTGCGCCCCGCGACGCCGTCGAACGTGCCGCTGGTCGGGCCCACGCGCTACCGCAACCTGTGGCTCGATACGGGCCACGGAACGCTCGGCTGGACGATGGCCTGCGGCTCGGGGCGCGCGCTCGCCGACGCGATCGCCGGCCGCAAGCCCGCGGTCGACTTCGCGCTGACGCGCGCATAGCGGCGGCGGGCCAGCGCGCGCGCCGTCGTCTCCGCGAAGCACCCCGTCATCCCGCGAACCGCCAGGTCATCCCCGCGAATGCGGGGATCCAGTCGTGACGTGTCGATGGAACGAACGTCCCTCCCCGAATGACGTCAAGGCTGGATTCCCGCATTCGCGGGAATGACGAAGAGGTGTGCGGACAAGCGCCGTATAATCCATCGTTTCGCGTTCCGCACACCGATGCATCGCCGATTCCGGGCGGCGTTCGCCGCGCTCTTCCTCGTCCTGTCGTCACTCGCTCCGATCGCCCGCGCGCAGGTCCAGCCCACCCCGCCGTCGATCGCCGCGACCGCCTGGGAGCTCGTCGACGCGCAGAGCGGCCAGACGCTCGCCGCGCAGAACGCCGACGAGCGCCGCGATCCCGCGTCGCTGACCAAGCTGATGACGGCGTACATCGTGTTCGACGCGCTGCGCAAGAAGACGATCACGCCGTCGCAGATGGTGACCGTCTCGACGCGCGCGTGGAAGGCGCCGGGCTCGCGGATGTTCATCGAGCCGCGCAAGGCGGTGTCGGTCGACGAGCTCCTGCGCGGCATGATCGTGCAATCGGGCAACGACGCGGCGATCGCGCTTGCCGAGCTGGTCGGCGGATCGCACGAGGCGTTCGTCGAGCGGATGAACAAGGAGGCCGCGCGCCTTGGCCTCACCGCGACGCACTTCGCCAACGCCGACGGCCTGCCCGACCCGCAGCACTACTCGACGACCAGCGATCTCGCGAAGCTCGCGCTCGCCGTCATCCGCGACTTCCCTGAGTACTACCCGCTCTTCGCGCAGAAGGAATTCCGCTACAACAACATCACGCAGCCCAACCGCAACCGCCTGTTGTGGACCGACCCGTACGTCGACGGCCTCAAGACCGGCCACACCGAGGAGGCGGGCTTCTGCCTCGTCGCGTCGGCCAAGCGTGGCGAGCGAAGGCTCGTGTCGGTGATGCTCGGCGCGGCGAGCGACGCGGGGCGCGCCGCGGAAAGCCAGAAGCTCCTCAACTGGGGCTTCCAGGCGTTCGACACGATCGAGCTCTACCAGGCGGGCAAGCCGGTGTCGACGCTGCGTGTCTGGAAGGGCGCGGCCAAGGACGTCGGCGCGGGCTTCGTCGCCGATCGCTTCGTGACGCTGCCGAAGGGCCGCGCGCAGGATCTCAAGATCGCGATGCATGCAGTCGAGCCGCTGGTGGCGCCGGTCGCGAGCGGACAGCACGTCGGCACGGTCGACGTCCGCCTCGACGACAAGTCCATCGCGCAATTCCCGCTGATCGCGCTCGCCGACGTGCCGGCCGGCGGTTTCTTCGCACGTGCGTGGGATTCGCTGCGGCTGTGGATCGGCAGCGGCAAGTCGTCGTGAACACGCGCCACATGAAAGGAACGCCATGACCCAGACCGCGTCCCCCATCGTCTACCTCAACGGCGAGTTGATCCCCGCATCCGAGGCGAAGATCTCCGTGCTCGACCGCGGCTTCATCTACGGCGACGGCGTCTACGAGGTGATTCCCGTCTACGCCCGCATGCCGTTCCGGATGCCGCAGCACCTCGCACGGCTGCAGCGCAGCCTCGACGGGATCCGCCTCGCCAACCCGATGAGCGACGCTGCATGGGCGGACGTGATCGACACGCTGATCGCGCGCCAGCCGTTCGCCGACCAGGCGGTGTACTTCCAGGTGACGCGCGGCGTGGCGAAGCGTGACCACGCGTTCCCGGTGGGCGTGCCGCCGACGGTGTTCATGATGAGCAATCCGCTCGTGCTGCCGTCGGCCGAGCAGGTGAAGCGCGGCGTCGCCGTCGTCACCGCCGAGGACAACCGCTGGCAGCGCTGCGACCTCAAGACCACGTCGCTGCTCGGCAACGTGCTGATGCGCCAGCTCGCCGCCGATGCGGGCGCGGCCGAGACGGTGATGTTCCGCGACGGCTTCCTCACCGAGGCGTCGGCGTCGAACGTGCTGGCGGTCGTCAATGGCACGATCGTGGCGCCGCCGCAGGACAACCACATCCTGCCGGGCATCACCTACGACACGGCGGCCGAGCTCGCACACGCCGCGGGCATGCGCATCGAGATCCGTCCGGTGCGGCGCGAAGAGGCGCTTGGCGCCGACGAGCTGTGGCTGTCGTCGTCGACGAAGGAAGTGCTCGCGATCACGACCGTCGACGGCAGGCCGTTCGCGGGCGGCGCGCCCGGCCCGATGTTCCGGCGGATGTGGGACGTGTTCCAGGCGGCCAAGCCCAAGGCCGCGGCGACCGCCGCCGCCTGATCGCGCCGGCCGGTCACAGCGGCCGCGCGGCCGCGAAGCGGTGGTTGGCGAACACGAGCCCGTCGCCGTGGCCGCGGTGGCAGGTGACCACCTCACCGACGAAGATCTCGTGGTCGCCGGCGCGCATCTGCGCATGGTGCCGGCATTCGAGCCACGCGACGCAGCCCGCGATGCGCGGCGCAGCGGCCCAGCCGAGCTCGTACGCGACGCCGGCGAAGCGGTCGGCATGCGGCCGCGAGAAGCGGCGCGCGAGCTCCACTTGCGATGAAGCAAGGATGTTGACGACGTAGCGCGGCGCGCCCGCGAACGCCGGCAGCGAGCGCGAGCGGTGCGCGATGCTCCACAGCACGAGCGGCGGCGCGAGCGACACCGAGTTGAACGAGTTGGCAGTGAAGCCGACGTAGCGGCCCTCGCCGGCGTGCGCGCAGATGATCGTGACGCCGGTGGCGAATTGCGCGAGCGCGTCGCGCAGCGCGTGCTCGTCGATGGCCTTCGGCGCGTCGCGCGGCGCGGATGCTTGGGCGGTCACGCGAGGTCGGTGGGCGTCGGCACGATGGCGGCGGTTCGGCCGCGGTTGCGGCAGGCACGGGCGATGCGCGATGGTAGGAGCCGCGCCGCGAGCTGTCAAAGTTGCTAAAATGGACGCGCACCGCTGCGCGGCCCGCAGCCGTCCTCTCATCCCGTTCCTTCCGTCGTCCCATGGCCGATACCCTGCGAAAAGTCATCGCGAACCGATACGCGGATCGTGACCTTCCCGTCGCGCTCGTCCTGCCGGGCGGCGACCGGGTGGCGCTGTCGCCGACACCCGAGCTCGAGATCACCGCGCGCACGCTGTCAGGACTGCGCGCGCTGGCGTCGCCGGCGATGGGTCACCTCGCGCGCGCCTACGTGCACAACGACATCGACTTCTCGGGCACCGCGCGCCGCGCGCTGGCGGTCGCCGAGGCGCTGGTCGGCAACATCGCGCACGGCCAGTCGCACGTCGGTGCGCGCTGGCGGGCGTGGAAGCACCAGCGCCGCCCGAATCGCCGCAACATCGCGCATCACTACGACGTCAGCAACGCGTTCTACCGGATGTGGCTCGACGAGCGGATGGTGTATTCGTGCGCGTACTTCCACCGCGCCGACGATTCGCTCGACACCGCGCAGGCGCAGAAGCTCGACCACATCTGCCGCAAGCTGCGGCTCGCCGCCGGCGAGACGCTGCTCGACATCGGCTGCGGCTGGGGCGGCCTCGTGTTCTGGGCCGCCGAGAACTACGGCGTCAAGGCCACCGGCATCACGCTCTCGGAGCGGCAGCGCGACCATGTCGAGGCCGAGATCGCGCGGCGCAAGCTCGGCGACCGCGTCAGCGTGCGCCTGCTCGATTACCTCGACCTCCCCGAGGACGTGCAATACGACAAGATCGCCAGCGTCGGCATGTTCGAGCATGTCGGCGTCGCGCGCTTCCCCAAGTATTTCGGCAAGATCTTCCGCGTGCTGAAGCCCGGCGGATTTGTGCTCAATCACGGCATCACCCACAACGCGCTCGGGCGCGGCGGCCTCGGCAGCGGCATCAGCGAGTTCGTCGAGGACTACGTGTTCCCCGGCGGCGAGCTCACGCACGTGTCGAACGTGATGCAGGCGATGGCGGCCGCGGGACTCGAGGTCGTCGACGCCGAGGCGCTGCGCGAGCACTACGGCAAGACGCTGTGGCACTGGACCGAGCGGCTCGAGGCGAATGCCGACGCTGCGCGCCACGAGGTGGGCGAGGAGCGCTTCCGCGTCTGGCGCATCTACATGGCCGGCTCCGCGCACGCGTTCGATCGCGGCTGGCTGTCGCTGTGGCAGCTGCTCGCCGGCAAGCCGCTCGACGGCGGCGCGCTGCCGCACCCGCTGACGCGCGAATACATCTACGCGGGGTAACCCCCTTCCGCGTTCGGAAGAGGGCCGGGGTGGGGGCGCAAGGCCCCCCTCTCCCGCCTGCGGAAGAGGGGTCGGAGGTAGGTCGGGCGAGGTCGCGCCGCGCGCCTTGACGCTCTTGACCCTCGCGCGCATCGTCCACATATGGGGGCGATGAATACCGCTTCCTTGCAAGAACGGCCGATGTCCGAATCGCTGCTCGAATTCCCGACGCGCTTCCCGATCAAGATCATGGGGCGCCACACCGACGACTTCGCGCAGACGGTCCTCGAGATCGTGCAGCGCCACGCACCCGATTTCGACGCCGCGTCGCTCGAGATGCGCGCCTCGCGCGAGGGCAATTACCTGTCGATGACCGCGACGATCAACGCGACGTCGCGCGAGCAGCTCGACGCGCTCTATCGCGAGCTCTCCGCGCATCCCAAGATCTCGATCGTGCTGTAGCGGCACGCGCGGGCGCCGGCGCACGCGGTCATCCCCGCGAAAGCGGGGATGCAGCCGTGACGGTGATCGAGTGCGAGCGCGACGCGCTCGCGGTCCATGTCATGACTGGATTTCCGCGTGCCCTGGAATGACGAGGCCCGGCGTCGCGATGGGTCAGCGGCGGTAGCCCGGATCGATCCGGTCGAGCCGGCGCAGCAGCGCGGGCCACGCAAGGCGCCGGCCGACGCCTTTCTCCCCCGGTGCGAGCCGCGATGCCGTCGTCGTGCGCGCGGCCTCGTCGATCGTGCGGAGCTTGCCGCCGCCCGATTGCGCGCGCACCTGGATCGTGCACGCCGTGGCGAAGTGGACCATCGCGATGAACGCCTCCGCGACCGAGCCGCCGATCGTCACGAGCCCGTGATGGCGCAGCATCAGGAAGCGGCGGTCGCCGAGGCTCGCGACGAGCCGCGCCGCCTCGCCATCGTCGAGCACGAGGCCGCCGTACTCGTGATACGCGAGCGAGGGCAGCACCACCATCGACGATTGCGAGATCGGCAGGAGGCCCTCGTCGCGGGCCGACACGGCGATGCCGTCGACATGATGAATATGCAGCACGCACGCTGCGTCCTCGCGCGCGCGATGGATCGCGGCGTGGATCGCGAACCCGGCGGGATTGACCTCGGCCGCGCCATCGACGGCACGGCCGTCGGCATCGACCTCGACGAGGTTCGATGCCGTCACCTCGTCGAACAGGAGCCCGTAGCGATTGACGAGGAACCGCCGCGCCAGCCCTGGCAGGCGTGCCGAGATGTGCGTGAAGATGAGATCGTCGAAGCCGTACAGCGCCACGAGGCGGTAGCAGGCGGCGAGGTCGACGCGGCGCGTCCAGGCGGCGGCCTCGGCGGCCGTTGACTCGTTCGTGGCACGCATCGTCGGAACGTCCGGGTCGGATCGCGCATGTTGGACGGGCAGGCAGGCAGATGTCAAAGCGCCGGCAGATGGCGTGCCGGTCATTGACTCCCCGAGGATTTCCACAGCAAAATAACGGGTAACTGATTTCCCGGGAAAACGTTGATGGTAGAGCTTGCCGTAGCGGCGCGCGCCACGGCTGCCGACGAGGCCGGCATCCTGTCGCGCGCCGTCGTGCGCGCGGCACGGCTCCTCGGCCTTTCGCAACGCGATGTCGCGTCGATGCTCGGCGTGTCGGCGGCCACGGCGTCGCGGCTTTACGCGGGACACTATGTGCTGTCCCCGGACCGCGCAAAGGAATGGGAGCTCGCGCGCCTGTTCGTGCGCTTCTATCGCTCGCTCGACGCGCTGTGGGGCCACGAGGCCAGCGCGCACGCGTGGCTGACGAGCCCCAACACGGCGCTCGGTGCAGCGCCGGTCGATCTCATCGGATCCATCGAAGGGCTGGTACGTGTCGTCGCCTACCTGGACGCCGCGCGCGGTCGCCTCTAGCGCGCGCGACGTCCGCCTCGACTTGTGGCGGGCGGTCGAGGCACAGCACGAGTCGTCGACGATGCCGCTCGTCGACTCGCTCGACGAGCAGGCCGTGCTCGAGCGCCTCCTCGACGACGCCAAGCCGCCGGTGCCGGCCGCCGCGCGGCGTCTCCATTACCTCCTGTTCACGCCGTTTCGCTACGCACCGCCGCCGGGCGGCTCGCGCTTTCGCGCCGGCGACGATCCCGGCGTGTTCTACGGCGCCGACGAGGTGCGCACCGCGTGCGCGGAGCTGGGCTACTGGCGCTGGCGCCACCTCTTCGATTCGCCCGCGCTCGACGCGATGCCGCAGAAGGCGCAGACGGTGTTCAAGGTGAAGGTGGCGACGCGCGGCGTCGACCTGCGCGAGCGGCCTTTCGTGCGCGACGCGCGCGACTGGACCAACCCCGTCGATTACGCTGCCTGCCAGCGCTTCGCCAAGGCGGCGCGCGAAGGCGGCGTCGGCGTCATCCGCTACGAATCGGTGCGCGACCCGCAGCACGGCGGCTGCGGCGCGGTGATGTCGCCGGCCGCGTTCGCGCGCGTGTCGCCGCTCGAGCAGCAGACGTGGATGTTGTCGGTCTTCCGCGAGCGCGTGGTGTGGCAGCGCACGCACGTCGTCGCGACGCGGCGGCACGAATTCATCGCCGCCGACTGGGCCGCGTCGTTGCCGCGCCGGCCGGCCGCAAGCCGGCGCGGGCGATGAGCGGGCGGGCGATGAGCGGGGCGGGCGATGAGCGGGCGGGCGATGAGCGGGCGGGCGATGAGCGGGCGGGCGATGAGCGGGCTGCCGTTGGCGCGCCACGGCAGCATGGGCGCGCAAGCGTGAGCGCCCAACCGTGAACGCGATTCCGAACGCGCCTGTGGATGACGCGCCCGCCGAAGACGCGCTCGTATTCGCGGGCGCCGAGATCCGCGTGCGCACGCTGGGGCGCGCCGACTACACGGCGACGTGGCACGCGATGCAGGCCTTCACCGACGCGCGCGACGCGGCGACGCCGGACGAGATCTGGCTCGTCGAGCACGCATCCGTCTACACGCTCGGCCTCGCCGGCCGCCGCGAGCACCTGCTGCGCGACAACGGCATCCCCGTCGTCAAGGTCGATCGCGGCGGCCAGGTGACGTATCACGGTCCCGGCCAGCTCGTCGCGTACCTGCTGGTCGACCTCAAGCGCCGGCGCCTCGGCGTGCGCGCGCTGGTCCGGCGCATCGAGCGCGGCGTGATAGACTGGCTTGCGACGTTCGGCATCGCCGCGTTCGGCGAGATCGACGCCCCCGGCGTCTACGTACGCCTCGACGACGGGCGCAAGGCCAAGATCGCCGCGCTCGGACTCAAGATCCGCAACGGCTCGTCGTACCACGGCGTTGCGGTCAACCTCGACATGGACCTCGCCCCTTTCCGCGACATCGATCCCTGCGGCTATCCGGGGCTCGCCGTCACGCAGCTCGCCGACCTGGGCGTGCGCTCGAGCGTCGACGACGCGGGCGTGGCGCTCGCCGGAGCGCTTGCGCACGCGCTCGCGGCCGATCGCGACGAAAGCGCGTCATGACCGATTCGATCGCACCGCCGACCAACGCCGCCGGCGTCAAGCACAAGGGCGACGCCAAGACGGCGAGGATCCCGATCAAGCTCGTCGCCGCCGAGCCGCTGCGCAAGCCCGACTGGATCCGCGTGCGCGCGCCGTCGTCGCCGCGCTTCTACGAGATCAAGAAGATCCTGCGCGAGCACCGGCTGCACACCGTGTGCGAGGAAGCGTCGTGCCCGAACATCGGCGAGTGCTTCGGCAAGGGCACGGCGACGTTCATGATCATGGGCGACGTCTGCACGCGGCGTTGCCCGTTCTGCGACGTCGGCCATGGCCGGCCGCTGCCGCTCGACGTCGACGAGCCCGACAACCTCGCGAAGACGATCGCGGCGCTCAAGCTGCGCTACGTCGTCGTGACGAGCGTCGACCGCGACGACCTGCGCGATGGCGGCGCCGCGCATTTCGTCGCGTGCATCCGCGCGGTGCGCGAGCATTCGCCGGCGACGCAGATCGAGGTGCTGGTGCCCGATTTCCGCGGGCGCCTCGATCGCGCGCTCGACATCCTCGCCGCCGCGCCGCCCGACGTGATGAACCACAACCTCGAGACCGTGCCGCGCCTCTACAAGCAGGCACGTCCCGGCTCCGACTACGCGCATTCGCTGAAGCTCCTCGCCGACTTCAAGGCGAGATTCCCGGAGGTGCCCACCAAATCCGGCCTGATGGTGGGCTTGGGCGAGACCGACGACGAGATCCTCGCGGTGATGCGCGACATGCGCGCGCACGCGATCGAAATGCTGACGATCGGCCAGTACCTGCAGCCGACGCGCCATCACCTGCCGGTGACGCGCTATGTGCATCCCGACACGTTCGCGATGTTCGAGCGCGAGGCCGTCGCGATGGGCTTTCGCCACGCCGCCGTGGGCGCGCTGGTGCGCTCGTCGTACCACGCCGACCGGCAGGCCGAGGGCGTGCTGGATTCCGTCATCCCCGCGAGCCACCGTCATCCCCGCGAAAGCGGGGATCCAGTCGTGACGTGACGACCTCGACGAGCGTGCATGGCGCCGTCAAGGCTGGATTCCCGCTTGCGCGGGAATGACGGCAAGATTTCGCCTGCGCGGGAATGACGACCGCTAATCCTCGAGCACGAACGTCACCTTGAGGATCACCTTGTAGCCGGTGATCTTGCCTTCGCTGCACTCGACCTTGTGGTCCTTGACCCACGCGCCCTGCACGTGCTTCAGCGTCTTGTGCGCGCGCGCCACGCCTTGCTCGACGGCGTCGTCGAAGCTCTTGGTGCTGAGGCTCGAAATCTCGGTGATGCGGGCGACGGACATGATGGCTCCTTGTTGTCGTGGAACAGGGACCGTCGAGTCTGCGCCTCGCCCAAGGCAGCGGCAAGTCGGCGTGTGCAGCCGCGCGCCTGTCGCGCTACGCCGTCAGGACGCCGGCGCGTCGACGCGCGGCACGCCCGCGTCGCGCGGCCACAGGAGCCACACGCGCAGCGGCTGCTTCATGCGCCCCGCCTCGCGCCCCGCCCCGGCGCCGAAGCCCCAGAAGAAGTCGGCGCGCACTGCGCCGCGGATCGCGCCGCCCGTGTCCTGTGCGAGCACCAGCCGATCGAGCGGCGTGTCCGACAGCGGCCGCGTCGTCGCGATGTAGACCGGCGCGCCAAGCGGGATCGCACGCGGGTCGACGGCGATCGTGCGTTCGGCGGCGAGCGGCACGCCGAGCGCGCCGATCGGCCCGTCGATCGCCGCTTCGAGCGTGCCCGGCGCCGGCGCCGGCACTTCGCGGAAGAACACGTAGCTCGGGTTCTCGTCGAGGAGCGCCGGCAGCTTGTCGGGGTGGGCCACGCCCCACGCGCGAATCGACTGCATCGACGCGCGGTCGGCGGTCAGCTCGCCGCGGTCGATCAGCACGCGCGCGACGGAGCGGAACGGCTGGCCGTTCTGGTCTGCGTAGCCCACGCGCACGACGCTGCCGTCGTCGAGCTTCACGCGCCCGGAGCCCTGGATCTCCAGGAAGAACGCGTCGACCGGATCGTCGATGTAGACGAGCGCCTTGCCGTCGAGCGGCGCGCGGCCCGCCTCGATGTCGGCGCGCGTCCAGTACGGCACGACCTTGCGGCCGTCGACGCGGCCGCGCACGCGCTTGCCGGCGAGTTCGGGATAGAGCGACGCGAGATCGACGGTGAGGAGGTCGTCGGGCGGCGCGTACAGCGGCGTCGCGAACGTCGCCGATGGTGCGCGCGCACCGTTGACGAGGGGCTCGTAGTAGCCGGTGGCGAGTCCCGTGACGCCGCCGTCGGCGGCCGTCACTTGCCAGACGCTAAAATGCGCCTCGAAGAACGCGCGTGCGCGCGGCGCGTCGACGGCTCCGAGTGCGGTGGCGGCGTCGCAGGTGGCCTGCCACACGCCGGCAACGGCGGGCATCGCGGCGAGGCGCTCGCACCCGACGAGGAGCGCCGGCCACGCGAGATCGGCGCGATCGTCCGCCCATCCCGGCAGCTCGGCGAACGCCGCGGGCCGGTAGATCGCGGGCAGCGCGAGTGCCGCGGGCGGCGTCGGCGTCGGCGCGGGCTTGACGAGCGGCTGCGTCGGCACGCACGCGGCCAGCAGCAGCGGCAACGCGAGCATCGCTCGCAGGAGTGGGCGGATGACGTGGCTGTTCATCGAGGCATTGCTTGCGCTGGCGATCGGGCTCGGCATCGTCTGGTGGACGACGCGCGCGATGCGCAAGCGCGATCGCGACGACGAGCCGCGCTAGTGTAGCGAGGCGGCGCGCGCGCGGGCGTCAATGCAGCGTGCGCGGCACCGACAGCGTGAATTGCGGGATGTCGGCGTCGAACGTGTGGCCGTCGTCCGCGATCATCTGGTATTCACCGCGCATCGTGCCGACCTGCGTCGGAATGCTCGCGCCCGACGTGTACTCGAACGATTCGCCGGGCTTCAGCACCGGCTGCTGGCCGACGACGCCGACGCCGCGGACCTCCTGCACCTGCTGGTTGCCGTCGGTGATGACCCAGTGGCGGCTGACGATCCGCGCGGGGACGCTTCCCGCGTTGGTGACCGTCATCGTGTAGGCGAACACGTACTGGTCGTTGTCGGGATCGGATTGGTCCGGCAGGTACGCGACCTCGGTCGCCACCCGGATGTCGTAAGGCTTGTCCACGAAATCGTCACGACGCGCCCTCGCGCGCGATCCCGGGCATTATATAGTCGCGGATCATGACCTGCCGCATTGCACCGTCCATCCTGTCGGCCGATTTCGCGCGCCTGGGCGACGAAGTGCGCGCGGTCGTCGCGGCCGGCGCCGATCTTTTGCACTTCGACGTGATGGACAACCATTACGTGCCGAACCTGACCGTCGGCCCGATGGTCTGCGCGGCGATCAAGCCGCATTGCACGGTGCCGATCGACGTGCACCTCATGGTGTCGCCGGTCGACCGCATCGTCGACGACTTCGCGAAGGCGGGCGCCTCGATCATCAGCTTCCATCCCGAGGCGACCGCGCACGTCGACCGCACGATCGGCGTGATCCGTGATGCCGGCTGCAAGCCGGGCCTCGTGCTCAACCCGGCGACGCCGCTGGACTGGCTCGACTGGACGCTCGACAAGGTCGACCTCGTGCTCTTGATGAGCGTCAACCCGGGCTTCGGCGGCCAGTCGTTCATCGCGCACACGCTCGCCAAGCTCGAGAAGGCGCGCGCGCGGATCGACGCGCAGCGCGCGCGCGACGGCCGCGAGGTGATGCTCGAGATCGACGGCGGCGTCAAGGTCGACAACATCGGCGCCATCGCGCGCGCCGGCGCCGACACGTTCGTCGCCGGCAGCGCGATCTTCGGCACCGCCGACTACAAGGCGACGATCGCGGCAATGCGCGCGCAGTTGCCGCGATCCTGAATCCTGCTATAGTCTTCCCGCCATGCAGTCCCTCCACGGCACCTTCGACGTCGCAACCACCCGCACGCACGCGGGCTGGTGGCGCTCGGGCGATTGGCGCGGCTTCTCCGCGACCCACTGATCCCGAGCGCCCGGCGTCGCGCGCGAATCCAAGCGACGCCCCCACGCAGCACGAAACCGAAGGTCGTCGCCATGCTTTCCGAATCCGAGTTCGCGGCGCTCGCAGCGTCCGGCCACAATCGCATCCCGCTCGTGCTCGAGTCGTTCGCCGACCTCGACACGCCCCTGTCGCTCTACCTGAAGCTCGCCTGCAGCGGCCGCTCGTCGCGCGATTCGTTCCTGCTCGAATCGGTGGTCGGCGGCGAGCGCTTCGGCCGCTATTCCTTCATCGGCCTGCCGGCGTCGACGCGGATCACCGCGGTCGGGCGCGCGATCGCGGTCACCGGGCCCGCCGGCACCGAGCTCGCCGGCGGCGATCCGCTTGCGTTCGTCGGCAACTACCTCGCGCGCTTCAAGGCAGCGAGCGTGCCGCACCTGCCGCGCTTCTGCGGCGGCCTCGCCGGCTATTTCGGCTACGACTGCGTGCGTCACGTCGAGCCGCGGCTCGCTGGCACGATGCCGCCGCGCAGCGATGCGCTCGCGGGCATCCCCGACCTGCTCCTGCTCCTCACCGAGGAGCTCGCCGTCGTCGACAACCTCGCCGGCAGGATTTCGCTGATCGTCCACGCCGATCCCGGCCTGCCGGATGCGTACGCCCGTGCGGTGGCGCGTCTCGACGAGCTGCGGCGAATGCTGCGCGCGCCGGTCGCGATTCCCTTCGAGACGGGTGCGGCGAAGACAGCGGCGACGAGCGAGTTCGGCGAGGCGGCGTTCAAGCGCGCGGTCGCGACCGCCAAGGACTACATCGCCGCGGGCGATGTCATGCAGGTGGTGATCTCGCAGCGCATGCGCCGCGATTTCGCGTCGCCGCCCTTGTCGCTGTACCGCGCGCTGCGCTCGGTGAACCCGTCGCCGTACATGTTCTATTACGACTTCGGCGACTTCCACGTCGTCGGCGCGTCGCCCGAGATCCTGGTGCGCAAGGAGGGCCGCGACATCACGCTGCGGCCGATCGCCGGCACGCGGCCGCGCGGCGCGACGCGCGAGGCCGACGATGCGCTCGCCGAGGAGCTCCTCG
>JAICUU010000361.1 GCA_025935675.1 Burkholderiales bacterium | reverse complement strand
TCGGTCATGTCCGTGACCGACAGCGCGACGTCGCTCTTCGCGATCGACGCGGCGGTTTCCGGCGTCGCCATCGCCACGACATCGAGCCCGGCGGCGCGCGCCGCGGCGATGCCCGTCGCCGAATCCTCGATGGCGATGGTGCGCGCCGTATCGAGCGCGAGCGCCTCGACGGCGGCGAGGTACGGATCGGGGTGCGGCTTGCTGCGCGCGAGCTCGGCGCCGATGACCACGACGTCGAATGCATCGGCGAGGCCGAGCACGGCGACCATCAGGTCGGCGTTCTCGCGCGGCGCGTTGGTGACGAGGCCGGTGGCGAAGCCCTGCGCGCGCGCCCAGTCGATCAGCGCACGCGCGCCGGGTGTCGCGTCGACACCCGCGGCGGCAAGCTCGCGGAACGCGCGCTCCTTGTCGTCGGCGAAGCGGACGCGCCCGGCTTCGTCCATCCCCGGGAAAAAGTACGCGGTGATGTCCTCGTTCGAGCGGCCCGAAACGTGCCGCACGAACGCCGCGTGGTCGAGCGTGCGGCCGTGGTTCGCGAGGACCGCGTTGAACGCCGCGTGGTGAAGGTGCTCGGTCTGCGCGAGCGTGCCGTCGAGGTCGAACAGCACGCCGGCACGGAGAGGGGCGCCGCTCATGAAACGACGCGCCGCCCCTCGCCCGTCACTTCATCATCGCCTTCGTCTCGGACACGAGCTTGTTGAAGCCGTCGTCCGGCGAGATCTTGCCGCGCATCACCGCGTCGATGATGTCGCGCTGCGCGCGCCAGATGCGCACCGTGTCGCCGGGATAGCCCTGCCACGGCACCGCGCGGTCGGTCTCGAGCGATACCGTGCGGAAGTTCGGATTCTTGTCGTAGAACGGGCCGAGGAATTCGGGGCCGGTCGCGCGCTTGTTGGTCGGCAGGTAGCCCGTGATCTCGACGACGATCTTCTGCGCCTCCGGGCCGGTGATGAACTTCGCGTACTCCCACGCCGCCTTTTCCTTGGCGGGGTCGTGGGTGGTGATGATGATCGCACAGCCGCCCGTCGGGATGCCGCCCTTCGCCTTGTCGTCGACGGGGAACACCGCCGTGCCGAGCGTGAAGCGCGAGCCGACGGCGTCGGTGATGAGGCGCATCCGCGCCGGCGTGTCGAAGAAGATGCCGGTCTGGCCGGCGATGAACTGCTGGCGCGACGCCTCGAAGTCGAGCAGCGCCATGCCGCCTTCGGTGACGAAGCGGCGCAATTCGACCATCGTCTTCTTGCCGAGCGCGTTGTCGAACGCGATCTTGGTGCCCGACGGATCGAGCACGTTGCCGCCCGCCTGGTCGATGATCGCCTGGAAGAGCCACGTGTCGGGCCACGTGCCGACGTCGTAGGCCATGCCGGCAACGCCCGGCGAGCCTTCATGGATCTTCTTGGCGAGCGCGATGATGCCTTCCCACGTGTCGGGCATGTGCGCGGGATCGCCGCCCGCCTTCTTCACGAGCTCGGTGTTGAAGTACATGATCGGCAGCGACGCATTGACCGCCATCCCGTACTGCTTGCCGTGCACCTGGCCGAGCTTGATCATCGAGTCCGTGTAGTTGGCGGCCTTCCATCCCGCCGGCTCCGCCGCCAGCAGCGGTCCCATGTCGACGATCTGGTTGCGCTTCTGCAGCACCGCCGACAGCTCCGCCAGCAGGTGGAAGCCCGGGAAATAGACGTCGGGAAGCTGGCTCGTCACCGCGGCGCGCATCATCGCCTGGTGGCCCTCGTCGTAGTCCTTCGCCGGCGCGCGGAACTTGATCTCGATATCCGGATGCGCCTTCATGAAGGCCTGCGAGATCGGCTCGTGATACTTGGCGAAGCCCGGCTGCGCGTACAGCACGTCGAGCGTGACCTTCTGCCCCCATGCCGCGCCCGCGGCGAGCGCCGCGAACACGCCGGCGACGACGAACCTCGATGCGGCGATCCACAATGCTTTCATCGGCTTTCTCCTCGTTGGCCCTCGTACCGGCGATGCCGGCCGCGGCGGTATTGTCAGTTCATTGTCCCATCATCGCACGCGTCTCGCGCGCGAGCTCGTCGAGTCCCGCCTTCGGCGTCACGTCGCCGCGCATGATCCGGTTGATGATGTCGCGCTGCGTGCGCCAGATGCGCACCGCGTCGCCGGGATAACCCTGCCACGGCAGCGCACGGTCGGCCTGCAGCGCCACCGTGCGGAAGTTGGGATTGCTGTCGTAGAAGGGGCCGAGATAGTCCGCGCCCAGCGCGCGCTTGTTCGTCGGCAGGTAGCCTGTCGTCTCGACGATGATCTTCTGCGCCTCGGGACCGGTGATGAACTTGACGTACTCCCACGCCGCCTTCCGCTTGGCGAC